>DATHUR010000114.1:0-67409 GCA_035462025.1 Egicoccus sp.
GAGGACAACTTCCACGGCCGCACCACGACCATCGTCGGCTTTTCGACCGACCCCGACGCCCGGGCCGATTTCGGGCCGTTCACGCCCGGCTTCCGCCACGTGCCGTTCGGTGATCTGGCCGCGCTCGAGGCCGCGATCGACGACACGACCGTCGCCGTCCTGCTCGAGCCCGTCCAGGGCGAGGCGGGCATCCGCGTCCCGCCGCCCGGCTACCTCGCCGGCGTGCGTCGCGTCACGGCCGAGCGCGGCGTGCTCTTCCTCGCCGACGAGATCCAGTCCGGGCTCGGACGCACGGGCACGACCTTCGCGTGCGACCTCGAGGACGTCGTCCCCGACGTGTTCCTGCTCGGCAAGGCACTCGGTGGCGGGGTCGTCCCGGTCTCGGCGATCACGGCGCGCCGTGAACTGATGGACGTGTTCACGCCCGGCTCGCACGGCAGCACCTTCGGCGGCAACCCGCTCGCGTGCGCCGTCGGACGTGCGGTCATCGGTCTGCTCGAGACCGGCGAGTACCAGGCGAGGGGCCGCGACCTCGGAGCGCGCCTCGACGCGGGCCTGCGCGCGCTGCCAACCGACCGGATCGCCGAGGTCCGCACGATCGGCCTGTGGGCCGGGGTCGAGCTGGTTCCGGGGCTGCGTGCCCGTGACGTCTGCGAACGCATGCTCGCCGCGGGGGTCCTCGCCAAGGACACCCACGAGTCGACTGTCCGCCTCGCGCCGCCGCTGGTGGTCACCGAGGCGGAGGTCGACCGGATCGTCGAGGTGCTGGGCGAGGCGATCGGCTGAGCCGGCGCGGGTCCGGGCGGCTGCCCGTCGCCACGACCGGCGCTACCGTGCCGGGCCGGTGCCCACCGCCCGGGCATCGGTCGAGGACATGCCCATGTACGACTGGCAGACCGGCCGGTTGTTGGTCGCGACGCCCGCGCTCGAGGACCCCAACTTCGAACGCACGGTGGTGCTCATCCTCGACCACGACGACGACGGCGCGCTCTGAGTCGTGCTCAACCGCGCGAGCGATCTCGCCGTCGACGAAGCACTCACGGGGTGGGCCGACCTCGTCGCCAGTCCGCCGGTCGTCTTCGGTGGTGGACCGGTCGAGCCGACCGCGATCGTCGCGCTGGGACGCGCCACGGCGAGCGTGCCCCCCGACGAGGGCGTCTCCCCGCGGCTCGACCGCGTCCGGTTGGTCGACCTGGCCGTCGATCCCGTCCTCGCGGCCGCCGACCTCGAGCGCGTGCGTGTGTTCGCCGGCTACGCCGGTTGGGGTCCCGGCCAGCTCGAGATCGAGGTCGACGCCGGCGCCTGGTTCACGATCGACGCCGAGCCGGGCGACGTGTTCACCACCGACCCGGAGCGGCTGTGGCAGGCGGTGCTGCGCCGTCAACCCGACGAGTTGGCCCTGTTCTCGACCTTCCCGGTCGACCCGTCGTTGAACTGACGGGCCTTCGTCCGCGTCACCGGTCGACGACACCGCCGTCATCGGCGGCCGGCTCGGACGGGTTCTCGCAGTAGGCGGGGGGCTGCCCGGTCTGGCCGTGGTAGTGCAACTCCTGCCCGCCGGCCTCGACCACGATGCGGTAGCCGTCCACCAACGCCTGGGTGTAGAACTGGCCGGGTTGCGGGCAGCCGAGCGAGCCGTCGGGCCAGGTGACGGCCTCGTTGGTGACGACCGTCACCTCGGCCTCGTCGACGCCCGCCCGCTGCGCGGCGTCGGCACGTGCGAAGGCCTCGGGGTCGTCGCTGGTCACGCCGTCCTCCTGCTCGGGTGCCGTCGTCTGCCCGCCGTCGTCACCGGCGTCCTCCGACGGTGCGGGCGACAAGGTCTCGGCCGCGTCGGGACCGGCGCCCTCCCCGTCACCGCCGCAGGAGACGGCCAGTACCGCGACGAGCATCGCGGCGACGCTCGTACGACGTCCTCGGCGCATGTCGACCCCCGTCCGGTCCTGGTCTGCCACCACCGTAGACTCTACGCCCGCGCCCGAACACCTGAGAGTCCGTCCATGAGTGAGCTGTCCTGGGGCTTCCTGCTCGTCGGCAGCTTCGCCGCGGTAGGCGCCGCGATGGCGGTCGGCACCCTGGCGGCGCTGCTACGGTACCGGCGGACCGGCGAGTTCCCCGGCGCGACGCCGGACGCGCCGGTCACGCGGGGCCGTCTGACCGCGCTGTGGGTCCGCGTCGGGGTCGGCCTCGTGCTCGCGGGCATCGGCATCGTGGCGCTGGTGGACCGGGGTCTGATCTGAGCTCCGGGCTTCGCTAGCGTTGCCGCGGAACGGATCCGATCGGATCGTTCCGTCCGGGAGGCACGCATGGAACGGCGCATCTTCACCGAGGAGCACGAGGCGTTCCGCGCGACGGTGGCCCGCTTCGTCGACGACGAGGTCGCGCCCCACCACGACACCTGGGAGCGCGAGGGGCTCGTGCCTCGCGAGCTGTGGCAGCGTGCCGGCAAGCTCGGCCTGTTGTGCACCGACGTCCCCGAGCAGTACGGCGGCGGCGGCGTGTCCGACTTCCGCTACAACGCGATCATCACCGAGGAGTTGTGCCGGGTCGGGGCCAGCGGGGTCGGCATCCCACTCCACAACGACGTCATCGTCCCCTACCTGCTCGCCCACGCCAGCGACGAGCAGAAGCAGCGCTGGCTGCCGCCGATGACGACCGGTGATCTGATCACGGCCATCGCGATGACCGAGCCGGGCACCGGCTCCGACCTCGCCGCGGTAGCGACCACCGCCCTGCGTCAGGACGATGGCAGCTACCTGCTCAACGGGGCGAAGACCTTCATCACCAACGGCATCAACGCCGACCTGGTCATCGTGGTCGCCAAGACCGACCCGAGCGCGAAGCACGCCGGGACCAGCCTGCTGGTGGTCGAGGAGGGCATGGCCGGGTTCACCCGCGGTCGCAAGCTCGACAAGATCGGCATGCACGCCCAGGACACCGCCGAGCTGTTCTTCGAGGACGTACGCGTGCCGGCGGACAACCTGCTCGGCACCGAGGGCCAGGGCTTCGTCTACCTGATGCAGGCGCTGCCCCAGGAACGGCTCTCGATCGCCGTCGCGGCCGTCGCCGGTGCGGCCGCCGCCGTCGAGCAGACCGTCGCCTACGCCAAGGAGCGCGAAGCGTTCGGCCGTCCGATCGGTTCGTTCCAGAACTCGCGCTTCACGCTGGCCGAACTCCACACCGAGGTCACGATCGGACGCCAGTTCGTCGACCGGTGCATCGAGTTGCACAACGACGGCCGCCTCAGCGTCGACGAGGCCGCCATGGCCAAGTACTGGACGACCGACATGCTCGGTCGCGTCGTCGACGCCTGCGTGCAGTTGTACGGCGGCTACGGCTACATGCGCGAGTACCCGATCGCGCGGGCGTACGTCGACGCGCGGGTCCAGCGCATCTACGGCGGCACCAACGAGATCATGAAGGAGATCATCGGCCGCACGCTCGGCCTGTGACGTCCCGTCGCGGGTGAGGCCGGCTACTCCACCGACGCCGAGGCGCGGGCCCACGGTGCGTGGTGCATGGCGGTGAGGTAGCGCTTGAGCCGTTCGCGCGCGGCCTCGAGGTCGGCCTGGACGCAGTGGTGCAGGATCAGCCCGTCCATGGTCGCGATCAGGAACCGGGCCAGCGCTTCCCGTTCGGTCTCGGCCGGCGCGCCGGGTACCGAGGCCATGACCGCGGACACCGTGTCGGCCAGCCGTTCGTAGTGCCAGGCCGCCAGCGGCTGCAGTTCGGGATCGCGCAGGGCGTGGATGGTCAGCTCGAACTGCGCCAACTGCACGTGGGGCGTGCCCTCGACGTAGTCCCAGTAGGCCTGCACGATCGACTCGAGCGCGCTGGCGAGGTTCTCGCCGTCGGCGGCGACGGCCGCCCGCAGCGCCTGGTCGATCTGGGTGTTCATCCGCTCGATGACGGCGCGCAGCAACTCGTCCTTGGAACGGAACGCGTAGTGGAAGGCGCCGAGTGCCATGTCGGCCTGGTCGGTGATGCGCCGCGTCGTCGCGGCCGGCAGACCCTCGGTGGCGAGGATGGTGAGCGTCGCGTCGATGAGCTCTTCGCGACGCTCGTCGACGCTTCGTCTGGTGCGTTGCACGGTCAAACCGGCTCCGGACCGGACCCGCGCTGGTCTGGACGGGCCCGGCCCCCGACTGTAGCCATCGATTGCATTGGTCGGACGTCCACCGCGAAACTGCGGCCACCGCCGTCGATGACCTTGGCCCCTAGGCGCCGCCATCGCCGTCGTCCACGCTGACCGGCCGGGGGCACGCACCCCCGTCTCGCCGCCGGGCTCGTGGGAACGGCGTGCTCATGACGACCACCCGACTGTCAGACACGTGGCACGCCCTGTCAGTGGACGAGGTCGCATCGCGGCTGGGCGCACCAACGGACGGGCTGAGTTCCGCCGAGGCCGCGTCACGACTGACCGAGCACGGCCCCAACGTGCTCGAGGAGGCCCCGCCGCCGAGCCTCCTGGCGACGCTGCTCGGCCAGTTCCGCAGCCCGCTGATCACGATCCTGCTGCTCGCCACCGCGGTGACCCTGACGCTGGGGGAGTACCTCGACTCCATCGTGATCGCCGCGGTCTTGGCGCTCAACGCAACGATCGGCACGTTCCAGGAGCGCAAGGCCGAACAGTCCGTGCGCGCGCTGCAGCACCTCGTCGCCCCCAAAGCACGCGTGCTGCGCGACGGTCACGAGCGCGAGGTGCCGTCCGAGGAACTGGTCCCGGGCGACACCGTGCTCCTGGAGTCCGGCGCGCGGGTGCCCGCGGACGTACGTCTGGTCGCGTGCCAGTCCCTGACCGTGGACGAGTCACTGCTCACCGGTGAGTCCACGACGGTGCGCAAGCAGACGGCGTCGCTGCCGGGCGCGACGCCGCTGGCGGACCGCTCGAACCAGGTCTTCGCCGGCGCCGTGGTGGGGCGGGGACGTGGACGCGGCTTCGTGGTTGCGACCGGCGGAGCTACCGAACTCGGTGCCATCGCCGAGCAGGTGCGCACGACCGAGTCACCGCGGACACCGGTCCAGGTGCGGCTCGACCGGTTCGCTCGCCGGATCGGCGTCATCGTGGTGGTGGCCGCAGCAGCAGCCTTCGGCATCGGCCTCGTCGCGGGCAACTCGGTGGAGCAGATGTTCACCTTCGCGGTGGCGCTCGCGGTCTCGGCCGTCCCCGAGGGTCTGCCGGTCGTCTTCACCATCACCATGGCGGTCGGCGTCACACGGATGGCTCGCCGGCAGGCGATCATCCGTCGCCTGCCGGCCGTCGAGACGCTCGGGAGCACCACCGTCGTCTGCTCGGACAAGACCGGCACGCTGACCCGCAACGAGATGACAGTCGCGGAGGTGTGGACCGTGGGCGGCCGGTACGTGGCCCATGGGGCCGTGGGCGGCGACAACCTGCTGGGTGCCGAGGACGCGGCACAGCACCGCGAACTGTTCCTGACGCTGATGACCGGGGTGTTGGCCAGCGAAGCTGACGCCTACGAGGTCGACGGCCACCTCGAGGCGACGGGGGATCCGACCGAGACCGGTCTCGTACGAGTGGCGGCCTCCGTCGGACTCGAGCCATGGCGTGTGCGGGCGGAGCACCCCGTCAGCCATCGTCAGCCGTTCGAGTCCGAGCGCAGGTATGCGGCGGTGCAGTGTCGTCTCGGTGACGCCGAAGCCGTACTCCTGCAGGGCGCGCCTGAACGCGTTCTCGACCTGTGTGAGCATGAGATGGTCGACGGACGCCCCCGACCGCTGGACCGTGAACGAGTGGTGCGCGCGGTCGAGGACCTGGCCTCACGCGGGCGCCGCGTGCTGGCCTTCGCGTTCCGTTCTGTCCCTACGGGACATCGCGGTCTCGACGAGTCCGAAGCACCCCATGGACTGGTGTTCCTCGGTCTGCAGGGCATGGTCGACCCACCTCGCGAGGGCGTGGCCGACGCGGTCGCCCACCTCCACCGGGCCGGTCTGCGGGTGGTCATGGTGACCGGGGATCACGCCGTCACGGCCACAGCGATCGCTGGCGAACTCGGGCTCGGTGCCGGCGAGACGATGACGGGTCGTGAACTCGACGAGATCGACGACGACACCCTCCGCGCCCGTCTGTCCGACACGTCCGTCTTCGCCAGGGTCGCGCCCGAACAGAAGCTGCGGATCGTCGAGGCACTGCGGGCTGACGGGCAGGTCGTCGCGGTCACCGGCGACGGCGTGAACGACGCCCCCGCCCTGCTGGCTGCCGACATTGGGATCGCCATGGGTCGTGATGGCACTGACGTGGCCCGCGAAGCCGCGGACATGGTGCTGGCGGATGACAACTTCGTCACGATCCGCGCCGCCGTCGAAGAAGGCCGGATCACCTTCGACAACCTGCGCAAGGCGACCTTCTTCCTCATCTCGACCGGGGCGGCCGAGATCGTCATGCTTCTCATCGGCCTGGCCCTCGACTGGCCGCTGATCCTGCTACCCGCACAACTGCTGTGGCTCAACCTCGTCACCAACGGCGTGCAGGATGTCGCCCTCGCCTTCGAACCGGCTGAGCCCGGCGTGCTCGAGCGCCCACCTCGCGACCCCGGCGAGGGGCTCGTGTCGCGGCTGCTGTGGACACGGACGGCGATCGTCGCCATCGTCATGGGGTTGGGCACCCTGGCGGTGTTCCGCTGGAGCCTCGCCGCGTTCGGGTCGGTCGAAACCGCCCGGACCGCCGCCATGACCACCATGGTGCTCTTCCAGGCCGTCCATGTGGGCAACGCTCGCCGCGAACGGCGTTCCGCCTTCAGCACGCCGCCGTGGACGAATCGGTTCCTGCTCGGCTCGGTGGTGGTCGCCCTGGGCATCCACGCCGCAGCCCTGTACCTGCCTCCCACCCAGTGGCTGCTGCGGGTCCAGCCGCTGCCGCTCCGGATCTGGCTCGTGGGGGCTGCCACGTCGCTCTCGGTGCTCGTCGCCGTCGAGATCCACAAGGCGCTGGCCGCCCGCCGCAGGTAGGCAGACGAGGTGCGACGTCCGCCGGTGCCTCCGGACCGGTATCGCTACCGGGGCGGACACTGGGGACGGTGGCTGCTTCGCAGTCTTGTTGCCGGGGGCTCGTCTCCGAGCGGCCGGCCCCGTCCACATGCACTCTCACGGACGTCGCACCCATGAGTGTCCCCTTGCGGGGTGGAGCCCAGTAGGGCACAAGGTCCCGAGCCGGAAGTCGCCACGAGCGGGCGAGGGAAGCGAGTTGTCGGTCGGATCGGGATCGGAGCGGGTGAGGGGAATCGAACCCCCGTCACCAGCTTGGGAAGCTGGGGCTCTACCATTGAGCTACACCCGCGAGGCGTGCGGAAGGTACTGCCCGGACCGTGGCGGTGGCAACGCGACGGCGGCGGTCCGCCGCCCGAGCGACGGCCTTGACGGCGTTCGCACTCACTCGGATCGGTGTCGCTCCCGGCGCGTAGGCTCGTCGGTCACTGGAGCGCTACGGGAGCCCGCCCATGATCCTGTCCGACCGTGACCTGCGTGCTGCCATGGAGACTGGCCGGTTGCGCATCGAGCCGCTCGGTGAGAACGCGATCCAGCCGTCCAGCATCGATCTGCGGATCGGATCCGAGTTCCGCGTCTTCGCCAACAACCGCTATCCGTACATCGACGTGCGCAAGCCGATGGACGACCTGACGGAGCTGGTGACCGTCGACGACCCTGACGAGCCGTTCATCCTGCACCCCGGCGAGTTCGTGCTCGGCACGACGCTCGAGACGGTCACCATCCCCGACGACATGGTCGCCCGGCTCGAAGGCAAGTCGTCGCTGGCCCGTCTCGGCCTGCTCATTCATTCAACAGCGGGCTTCGTCGATGCGGGTTGGAGTGGGCACCTGACCCTCGAGTTGTCCAACGTGGCCAACCTGCCGATCACGCTGTATCCCGGGATGAAGATCGGCCAGTTGGCGTTCTTCCCGCTCACCTCGCCCGCCGAGCACCCCTACGGGTCGTCCGAGATCGGTAGCAAGTACCAGGGACAGCGCGGGCCGACCCCGAGCCGCTACTTCGAGAATTTCGGCCGAGAACCGGACGACCAGGGTGACTAGTGACATCAGGCCACCGGTGGGGTAGCGTTGGCCCACGGGGTAGGACCTATGTCCCGGGTTCCTTCTCCCGTCGTTTCACGCGACTCGGACCGCGACTTCATCGTCGCCCCGGTCGTCGGACGTCCCCTCCGGCCACCGTGGACATCCCTGTCACCGGGTCGATCCGGCCCCCCGGCGCTCTCCACGCCGGGGGGCCTCTCGTTGCCGCTGCACGGTGCGTTGCCACCAGCCGCGGGACAGGCGTTAGCGTTCGCCCGTCCCGCCATCACTCCCGGACGGCATCGCCTTGTCGCACACACCCGCGCGCCGCGCATTTCCGGCGATCGTCTTCGTCGCACTCGCGGCTGCGTTGTGGGGCACCGACGCGCTGTTCCGTCGCGGCCTGGCGCTCGACCTCGACGCCAGCGTCGTGGTCTTCTACGAGCACGTGCTGCTGACGCTGGCCTGCGTGCCACTGCTCGCCCGCGTGCCGTGGCGCCGGGTCCGCTGGTCATCGCGGGTCGTCGCCTCCCTGGTGTTGATCGGGGTCGGCGCGTCGGCGACGGCGACGTTTCTGTTCACGCTCGCCTTCCGCTACGGCGATCCGACCACCCCGCTGTTGCTGCAGAAACTGCAACCGCTGGTCGCCATCGGCGCGGCATGGCTGGTGCTCGGCGAACGCCCGAAGGTCCGACTGGGCGGGTTCGCCGCCATCGGCATCCTCGGCGCCTACCTGATCGCGATGCCCGATCCGACCTCGGTCAGCGTGGCTCGGCTGGCGCCCGCGCTGCTGGCCGTCGGCGCAGCCACGCTGTGGGGGCTCGGCACCGTCCTCGGCCGTGGCGTGGCGACCACCTTCGCCGCCGGCGAGTTGACCGCCCTGCGGTTCACCATCGGACTGCCGGCAAGCGCGCTGATCGTGCTGGTCGACACGGGTCCGGTCGGCTTCACCAGCCTGTCGGCGGACGACCTGCCGGCCCTGGCGGCGCTGGCCGCCATCCCCGGGCTGCTCGCCCTGTGGCTGTACTACCGCGGCCTGGCGGGCACGCCGGCGTCCGCCGCGACGCTGGCCGAACTCGCCTTCCCGCTCAGCGCGATCCTGATCAACCGCATCGCCTTCGGCGACACGCTGACCGCGACCCAGTGGGTCGGGATCACGCTGCTGGCCGGGACGCTGGTCGCGATCAGCCGGCTGTCGCAGCGTGGTTACGAGCACGTCGGCGTCGAGGCCGAGCGCCCGGAGCCGGCGCTAACGGCCTGACCGCGGCGCTCACCACGAGCCGCCGCCACCGCCCCCACCGCCGGACCCGGCGCCGCCCCCGCCGAAGCTGCCGCCACTGCCGGACGACGACGGCGAGGTGGTCGAACTCGAGTACGACGTGCGAACGGCGCTGTAGCCGGCCCCGTAGGCCCACCACGGGTACGCCCCCGACGTCGGGACGGCGCCCTGCTGGGCCAGTTCGGTCAGCACCGGCTCGAACCGCAGGTACCACGACTCGGCCAGTCCCAACGCCATCGCGTAGGGCAGCAGCGACAGGGCCGGGTGATGCTGGTCGTAGTGCTCACGCCCTGCCGCGAACTCGAGACGGTCGGCATGCACCTGCTCGAGGAACTCGCGGAAGGCGCGGGTGCGGGCGATCACGTCGCGACCCTCGGAGGTCAGCGGGAGCCGTTGTGGCCGCCAGACGAACGAGAGCACGATCCAGCTCACGCCGAGGCAGACCCAGATCACGATCGCGACGACGATCGACAACTGCAGCAGCCCCGCGCCTGCGCCACCGATCACGGCCCCGAGCAGCAGGCACAACGCGATCCAGGCGGCGAAGGCCCCGCCGCGCAACCAGCCGGCCCCGCTGTGGGTCAGAGGGCTGTCCCGGCCGAGCAACCAGCCGCCGTGCGACTCGAGGGCGGCGCCCGCGGCCGACGCCCGCTTCGTGGTCTCGGCGTCGTAGGTGCCGTCGAACTCGATCTTCCCCTCCGAGCCCAGCAGGAGTTGCAGGAAGCTCGCCTCCCACGGCCGGGCGGGCTCGCCGCGCAGTGCGCCGGCGGGAGCCGGCGTGACGGTGATCCGCGGCTTGCCCTCCGCGGTCTCGGTCGTCGCCGTCTGCACGATGCCCCGCAACTCCAGATCGAGCACGGTGGCGAGCACGACCTCGTTGCCGACGCTGCGCTGCAACAGCGCCGCGGTCTCGAGCGGGCGGGCGTTGTCGGGTGGTTCGAGTTCGGCGGTCGGTGCCACCCGGTCATGCAGCGCGGGGTCGGTGACACGGTCGCGATACACCAGCCGGGCGCGCAGCGCCTCGAGCAGCAGGGCCGGCGCGGCCACCAGCAACAACAGCAGCAGCGCGGCCGGGACCTCGGGCAGTGGGGGCTCGTCGTCGGGCTGGGCGGCCTCGCCCAGCGTGTCGAGTTCCTCGACGTCGAACGTGGGGAACGTGACGTCGAACACCTCGGCCGGCACTTCGATCAGCACGGTCGCCGTCGTCCACGGCGCGAGCGCGGGAATCGACTGCTGCACGGTCGTGCCGTCGACGCTCGCCTCGGGGCACGGTGTCGTCTCGCCGCTCGAACCCATCACGCACTGGACGCGGGTCGGCTCGCCCGGCAGGTCGGCGACGAACCGGGTCTCGGCCACCGTGGTCTGCCACTCGGCCCCTGGCACGTCGATGCGCACCTGCACCATGTCGGGCCGCGCGGACGGGCGGAACAGCAGGCCGTCCATGAGGTAGGCGATCCGGTAGTGCTGCGGGCCTGGCTCGAGGACGATGTCCGCGTTGCCGATCTTGACCTGCTGACGGCTGCCGTTGTCCTCGACGGTGTAGTCCCACGGCTGGTCCGGCGTCCCACGGTCGACCCCGAGCACCTCATAGGTGACCGGCGCGGTCATGCCGACGGTGTCGAGGTCGCGGAAGATGCCGCGCCGCTCCTCGCGGAAGGTGACGTCGATCGACTCGACGACCTCGAGGCGCCCATCAACGGTGACGGTGACGTCCTGGGCGAACCCGTCGATCACGAATGCGTCATCGGGGGTCGGTTCGAACTCGCTCAGCCGCGGCGCCCGTGCGGCCGCGATGACCAGCGCCACCGTCACGGCCGCGACGACGCCGGTGACGATCAGCCGCGAGCTGGTCTTCATGAGCGCGCCCCCGGTTCGCTGAGGCTGGCCGACGGGACGGACCGGGCGTGCTCGTCCGCGACGAAGGTCGGACGGCGCTCGAACCCGAACAGGCCGGCGATGACGACCGACGGGAACGTGCCGAGCAGTTCGTGGTAGCGCGCCACGCGGTGCGCGGCGAAGTCCCGCGCGAACGCGAGCCGGTCCTCGGTCGCCGCCAACTCCGTCTGCAGGTCGGCGAACACCGCGTCGGCCCGCAACTGCGGGTAGTCCTCGGCCACCAGCAGCAATCGGGCCAGCGCGTCGGTCAGGGCGTCCTCGGCGGCGCGGCGTTCCTCGGGAGGGTGGGGCCCCAGCGCGGCGGCACGGACGCGGATGACCTCGTCGAGCAGGTCGGACTCGTGGGCCGCATAGCCGCGCACGACCGCGACGAGTGACGGCACGAGGTCGTGGCGGCGCTGCAGGTCGGTCGCGACCTGGGCCCAGGCCTCGTCGACCCGGACCCGGGCGCGCACCAGCCGGTTGTAGAGCCACACGACGACCAGGAGCAGGACCGCCGCCGCGGCGGCGATCGCCACGATCCCGGGCGTCGTCACGTCAGGCCTCGCCGTCCTTGACGCCCTGGGCGGCCATCGGCAGCAGGCGGCCGCGCTGGAGCACCTCGGAGATGTCGAGCACCTCGACCTTGCCCTCGGCCAGCGAACCGTCCTGGACCTTCTGGGCGATGCCGTCGGAGAGCATCGTGGTGCAGAACGGGCAGGCCGTCGAGATCAGGTCGGGATCCATCTCGAGCGCTTCCTCGACGCGCTCCATGTTGACCCGCTTGCCGATGTTCTCCTCGACCCACATGCGCGCGCCGCCGGCACCGCAGCAGAATCCGTTCGAGCGGCAGCGGCCCATCTCGGTCGGGGTGAGGCCCGGGACCGCGTCGACCACCTTGCGCGGGGTCGAGTAGACCTCGTTGTGGCGGCCGAGGTAGCACGGGTCGTGGTAGGTGATCTTGGCCTCGATCTCCTTGGTCGCCACCAGGCGGCCGTCGTCGATCAGTTGGGCCAGCACCTCGGAGTGGTGCAGCACCTCGAAGTTGCCGTCGAAGTCGGGGTACTCGTTCTTGAGCGTGTTGAAGCAGTGCGGGCACCAGGCCACGATCTTCAGATGCCCGCCCCGAGCACGAGGCGAGTTCTTGTCCGCTCCGATGGACTTGAGCATCTCGACGTTCTGGGCCGCCAGCATCTGGAACAGGTACTCCATGCCAAGACGCCGGGCCGGGTCGCCGTTGCAGGTCTCGTTCTTGCCGAGGATGGCGAACTTCACACCCGCGTCGTGGAGCAACTGCGCCGTGGCCTGCGTGATCTTCTTCGATCGGTCGTCGACCGAGCCGGCGCACCCGACCCAGAACAGGTACTCGGTGTCGGCGTCGAGTTCCACACCGGGCTGGGCGACGGGGATGTCGAAGTCGAGCTTGTCGGTCCACTCCTCGCGCTTGGACTGGCCGACCCCCCACGGGTCGCCGGCGTTCTCGACGTTGCGCAGCATGATCCCGGCTTCCTGGGGGAAGCTCGACTCCATCATGGTCTTGTAGCGACGCATGTCCATGATCATGTCGACGTGCTCGATGTCGACCGGGCACTCCTCGACGCACGCGCCGCAGGTCGTGCACGACCACAACACGTCGTAGTCGATGACCGCGTTCTCCTGGCCGGGCGTGTCACCGACCAGTTGCATGTTGATGACGTCCGCGGCCTGCTCCTCGTCCTCCTTGCCGAGCAGGAACGGGCCCTTCGCGTAGAGGTGGTCGCGCAGGTCCATGACCAGCATCTTGGGCGAGAGCGGCTTGCCGGTGTTCCAGGCCGGGCACTGCGACTGGCAGCGCCCGCACTCGGTACAGGTGTACATGTCGAGCACGTGCTTGAACCCGAAGTCCTCGATCTTGCCGACGCCGAGGACGGTGTCCTCGTCCATGGTCTCCATGTCGATCAGTTCGGTCCGCAGCTTGCCCAGGGCCTTGGGCTGGCGGGCGAACAGTTCCTGGAACGGGATCGTGGCGATGTGCAGGTGCTTCGAGTTGAGCGTGAACAGCAGGAACCAGCCCACGATCGCGAGGTGGACGATCAGCATGATCGCGCTGGTGAGTTCGAGCGCGAACGGGTCCATGCCCTCGAACAGGCTGCCGACACGGATCGACAGGAAGGCGGCCTCGGTCGGCGCGTGGTCCAGTGCGGCGCGCACGCCGTGGGCGATCAGCAGGGTCCACACCACCAGGAACTCGCCCATGAGCACCCACCAGCCCTGGTTGAGGTTGGAGCCGGTGAAGCGGCTGCGTCGACCGACGCGGCGCGGGTCGAGTGCCAGGCGGATGCCGGCGAAGATCGCGACGCCGAGGATGGTCAGGATCATGAAGCTGTCCTGCAGGAACCCCAGCAGGTCGTAGGCGGTGACGCCGAACAGCGCGATGCGGTTGAGCAGCGGGATCTGGAAGGTGGGGTCGATCAGTTCCCCGGCCGCCTCGATCAGCGTGGTCTGGATGACCAGGAACGACCAGAACACGAAGAAGTGGGCCACGCCGGGCAGCGACCACCGCAGCAGCTTCTGCTGACCCAGGATCTTGGTGAACAGGTACTTGACGTTGCCCATGATCGCGGCACGGGTGACCCGCTCGGGCTGCGGCTGCGCCTTGCGCACCAGGCCGTAGAGGAACTGGATGCGACGGGCGGCGAGCGCGCCGACCACGGCGACCAGCGCCACGGCTCCCCCGATGCGGATCAGCGTCAGCAGCAGGTCCTCGTTCACGCGACGTTCCCCTCTCGTCAGCCTGGCGCCGGGGCGCCCCGCAACAACGCCGACACGGGGCCGGCCGCGTGAGTGTAGGTGTGGCCCAAACCGCTCCCAAGGTGACACGGGCGTCGGATGGCCGTCACCGGGCGGGGCGATCGGCTCTGGACAGCCGCCGGGCACGGGCGGACGCTGACCCCGGTGACGCGTGGATCACGGATCATGGAGGTGGATCCATGTACGAGGTGGAGACACGGCAACTGCAGCAGCATCCCACGCTCGTCCGCCACGCCAAGCTCGAGGTCGACGAACTCGGCACCTGGCTCGGTGAGACCTACGGCCTGGTGATGGCGCAGGTCGACGCGGCGGCGGTCCCCACGATCGGGATGCCGTTCGCCCGCTACCGGCCGCTGTCCGAGGGCGTCTTCGAGGTGGAGGCCGGCATCGGCATCGCCGAGGACATCGACCCCGGACCGGAACTCGACGTGGGAACGTTGCCGGGCGGACCCGCCGTCGTCGTGTCGTACGTCGGGACCTACGACGGGATCGCGGCGGCGTACGAGACCGCGTTCGAGTGGCTGCGCGAACACGGGCACGAGCCGGCCGGTGCGCCCTGGGAGGCCTACCACACCGATCCGGACGTGGAACCCGACCAGAGCAGACACCGCACCGAGGTGGTGCAGCCCTACCGCTGAGCGCCACCCGACCACCCCGCGCCGGATCACTCGATCCGGATCGGGTCCCGCCGACTTCGCTGGTGGAGTGGACCATGGTGGGAGCAGCGGCCGGTGTACGGACGGATCGTGGCGTTGGCGAAAGCCGGGCCGCGCAGTGCCGACGACCGCTGGCCCGTGCTCCAGCGCGTGCGGTGGCGATTCGTCCTGCTCAACCTGGTCGGCGTGGCCCTGGTGCCGTTCAGCCTGCCCTATGTGGTCTCGCAGCCGGGTTCGCAGCCGGTGGGCTATGTCGCGTTCGTGCTGGCGTTCGCGGTGTGGACCATCGTGCTCTACCGAACCGGTGGCACAAGCCTGCTTGTACGCCTCATGGGTCCGGTGTTGGTGGGCGCCATCGGTGTCGCGTCCGGCCACCACACCTGGGCCTTCGGCACGCTGTTCATCAGCCTGTTCCTGCACAGTCTCTACGGCTCGCGTGTCCGCGTCCTGCGGGCCGCCTGCGGCTACTACCTCGCCTACGAGGCTGCGGTCTGGATCACGGCGGGCGGAGTCGAGTTCTTCGCCAGCCAGCTGCTCTCCATGGCACTGGCCATCGTGGTCATGGCGCTGGTCATGGCCGAGATGGCCAGGCTGCTCCAGCGCAGCGACGAGGGCCGGACCCGCGAGCGGACGCTCACGACCGTCGCCAGGGGCCTGCTGCGCGCGACCGACTCCGCCACGGTGGCCCGGATCGCAGTCGAGGGCGCGGTCACCCTCGTCGAGGAGAGCGGGATGTCGGTGCGGCAGGCAAGTCTGTGGCGCCGGGAACAGGATGCGGTCGTGCTGGCCGCCAGTCACGGCACCGCCCCCCTCTTCTCGCGGCTCCTCTTGCGCGATCTGCCACCGCACCTGGTCACGACCTATCTCGGCAACCAGACCGTGAGGGTGACGCCGACCGACTCGCTGCAGGCCGCCGTGGCCCTGGGCGCCCCGTCCCCTCCGGAACTCGGCCATGGCGTGGCCATCCCCCTCAGTGACGGCGACCTCCCCATCGGCTCGCTGCTCGTCAAGGCAGACGAGGTCCTGTCCGATGATCTCGTGCGCTCGCTGGAACGCTTCGCGGACGAGGTCTCCCTGGCCGACCGGGCCGCGCGGCGCAACGAACTGCTGACCGGCGTACTCGCCAACTCCGCGGACGGGATCGTGCTGGTCGATCACGGCGGCTCCCTGGCGTTCGTCAGCCCGGCGGTCGCCGAACTCGCAGGCCGCGAGGTCTCCGTGGGCGCGGGCCTGGACGACCTTCTCCGCGCCGGCGACGACGGGCGCCCCGTGACAGACCTTGCCGACCTCGAACGACACGCCGCCGCGCTGACGGTCGTGCGCGGCGATGGCAGCCGTATCGAGGTCGAGGTGTCGACCCGCTCAGTCGTCGGGGAGGGCACGGTTGTCAACATCCGCGACGTGAGCCGGCAGCGCCGGCTGCAGGACGAGATCCGCCACCGCGCCTACTACGACGCCGTCACCGGTCTCGCCAATCGGGCGAACTTCCTCGAGCGGCTCGAGCAGGCGATCGGCGCAACGAACCCCACCGCGAGCCAGGTCGCGGTCGCACTGCTCGACCTCGACGACTTCAAGTCCATCAACGACGCGCGCGGGCACCTCGCCGGTGACCGCGTGCTGTGTCAGGTCGCCGACCGTGTCGGCGGTCGTGTCCGGGGCACCGACACCTTCGCGCGGATCGGCGGCGACGAGTTCGCCCTGCTGCTCGACGGCGTCGACGAGGGCGTCGACGTGGCCGAACGGGTCGCGCAGATCCTCGCTCCGTTGGCCGAGCCGCTCGTCCTCGACGGTCACCGGGTCGAGCTGAGCGCGTCGTGCGGCATCGCGGTCTCCCGTGGCAACCAGACGGCCGAGGAGATGCTCGGCGATGCCGACATCGCCATGTACGCGGCCAAGGAGTCGGGCAAGAACGCGACGGTGGTGTTCGACGCCGCGCTCCGTGAGGTGATCGAAGACCGTCGCATGCTCGAAGACGATCTCGAGATGGGCATCGCCAGAGGCGAACTGCGTCTGCACTACCAACCGGTGCTCGCCCTGGCGACGCAGAACGTGGTAGGCGCCGAGGCCCTGGTCCGCTGGCAGCACCCATCGCGTGGTCTGCTGTTCCCCGACCGCTTCATCCCGTTGGCCGAGGAGAGTGGTCTGGTCGGCGCGCTCGGGAGTTGGGTGCTGCTGACCGCGCTGCGCGATCTCGCCGGATGGCTCGCCGACGGCGTGGCCGGTCCCGACTTCCAGATGCACGTCAACCTGTCGGCACACCAGCTTGGCGACCCGACCCTCGTGGCCGACATCCGTACCGCGCTCCAGGTCCTGGACGTCGACCCTGGCCACCTCGTGCTCGAGATCACCGAGACCGCGCTGACCGTGAACCCCGAACTCGCCGAGCAGACGCTGCGACAGTTGTCCGGTCTCGGGATCACGATCGCCATCGACGACTTCGGGACGGGATACGCCTCGTTCACCTACCTGCGACGCTTCCCCGTGTCCATCGTCAAGATCGACCGCAGCTTCGTGACCGACGTGGCCGCTGGACCCGAGGAGTCGGCGCTCGCCCGCGCCATCGTCCGGCTGGCACAGAGCCTTGGGATGACCACCGTCGCCGAGGGCATCGAGGACGAGCCCTCCCGCGTGCTGCTCGAGCGCTGGGGCTGCGATCACGGGCAGGGTTGGCTGTGGGCGAGGGCGTTGCCCGCCGACGATCTGACGCTATGGCTGTCACGGCAAGCCAGCGCGCCGGCCGGCGGCTTCCTCGCTACTTGAGGTGCTCGCCCTTGTCGGCGTAGCGCTTTCGGCGGAACACGTCGGTGCGCGCCGAGGCGACACGGTCGAGGATCAGCAGGCCGTCGAGATGATCGAGTTCGTGCTGGAAGGCGCGGGCCTCGAAGCCTTCGGCCTCGACCACCCGGACCTCGCCCTCGGGTGTGATGCCGCGGACCACGACCTCGGTGGCGCGACGGACGTCGCAGGTGTAGTCGGGCACCGACATGCAACCTTCGCGTCGGTAGTCCGAGCCGCCGGCCAGGATCAGTTCGGGGTCGAAGAGCACGACCAGGCCGTGGTTGCCCGGCGGTGGCTTGCGCATCACCGACACGTCAAGCGCGAAGGCCCGCAACGGCATGCCGATCTGCGGCGCGGCGAGGCCCACGCACCCGGGCGAGTCGTACATCGAATCGACCAGGTCCTGGCCGAGCCGGCGTTCGCGGTCGCCGATCTCGCCCACGGGCCCGGCGAGCCCCTTGAGCACCCGGGCGGGGTAGTGCACCACGCGTTTGACGGCCACGCTCAGTAGGTCTCCGCCTCGATGGTGCGCAGCGTGTGGTCGACGCCGAGCTCCTCGCACACCGCCGTCAACCGCGCGTCGAGCGCCGGCTCGTCGTCGGCCACGACCTCGATCACCATGGCGTAGACGGGCTCGTCGCTGCCGATCACCTGGGTCTCGAGGTCGGTGATGTTCGCGCCGAGGTCGGCCAGCGCCGCGGTGACCCCGGCGACGATGCCGGGACGGTCGGCGCCGTAGACGCTCAACAGATGGGTGGGCTCGTGTGGCCGACGCTCACCCTCGGCCCGGCTGACCGAGATCGCCAGGCCCAGCGGACCCGTCGCCTCCTCGAGCGCGCCGCGCAGTGCGTCGGGCTCGTCGTCGGTCGCCACGATCAGCACGATGGCGAAGTGACCGCCGAGGATCGTCATCGCCGAGTCCTCGACGTTGCCGCCGCGCTCGTGCAACACCTTGGCCACGGCGGCGACGATGCCGGGACGGTCGGCCCCGACGGCGGTGACGGCGAGTTCGGCCACGAACGGGTCTCCTCGAAGGCTGCACGGAGCACGCGAGCGTAGACGACCCGCCGGTAGCGTCCCGGTCATGACCAAGATCGTGCTGCGCCTCGCGCTGGTGTCCGTGCTGGCACTGGCCGGCTGCGACGACGCCGGTGCCGACCATCAGCCGCCGCCGGGCCGTGAAGGTGCCGGGGACGCAACGACGAGCCCCGAGCCACAGTCGACCGCTGCTCCGGCCCCCGCGCCGAGCGTGCCCCCGCTGCACCCCTCGGTGGACGACTACCCCGAGGCGCTGGTGACGCTCACCGGCGATGACGTCGACCTCGAGATCGCGGCCAAGCTGGCCGACACCCCCGAGAACCGCGAACACGGCCTGATGGAGGTCGAGGACCTGCCGGCCGGGACCGGGATGCTGTTCGTGTTCGACGACGAACGCACCGGCGGCTTCTGGATGAAGAGCACCCTGGTGCCGCTCGACATCGCGTATGCGGACGCCGACGGCGAGATCGTGTCGATCCTGGCCATGGAACCCTGCAGCGCAGACCCCTGCGAGGTCTACGACCCCGGCGCCGCCTACCAGCGCGCGCTCGAGGTCGCGCAGGGCTGGTTCGACGCGGTCGGTGTCGAGGTCGGCGACACGCTCGACTGGGAACCGCTCGACGACGACGAATGACCAAGGAGCCACGGATGCGGATCGCCTACATCGGACTGGGCGCCATGGGACGGCCGATGGCCGCCAACCTCGCCACCCGGTTCGACACGCGGGTCTGGAACCGGACCACCGAGGTGGCGCACCAGCACGCCGACGCCCACGGCACGACGGCCGTCGAGCACCTGCTCGACCTCGCCGACGCCGACGTGGTCTGCACCTGCCTGCCGACCACCGTCGAGGTCGAGGCTGTCGCCCGCGTCCTCGCGCCCGCGCTCGGCGAGGGCACCGTGTGGCTCGACCACACCAGCGGTGATCCGCAGCAGGCCCGTGACCTCGCCGCCTACCTCGGCAGCGAGGATGTCGACTACCTCGACGCGCCCGTGTCGGGTGGCACCAACGGCGCCGAGGCCGGCGCGCTCACGGTGATGGTCGGTGGCGACGCCGACGCGCTGGCGCAGGTCGGCGACGTGCTCGACGCCGTCGCGGCACGGGTCGTGCACGTCGGACCGTCCGGCGCCGGGATGGCGGTCAAGGCGGTCAACAACGCCATGCTCGCCGCGTCGCTGTGGGCGGCGGCCGAGGGGTTCGCCGCGCTCGAGAAGGCCGGGGTGCCGACCTCGGTGGCCCTCGACGTGGTCAACGCCTCGTCCGGACGCTCCAACGCGACCGAGAACCTGTTCCCCGAGCGGGTGGTCACACGCGCGTTCCCCAACACCTTCGCCCTGTCGCTGCTGGCCAAGGACGTCGGACTCGCGCGCGCGACGTTGGACGCCGGCGGCGTCGAGGCACCGATCCTGCACCTGGTCGACCGGCTCACCGCCGATGCGGCCGAGGCGCTCGGCGGCGACGTCGACCACACCGAACTCGTGCGGATGGTCGAGCGCGCGGCCGGGGTCGAACTGCACTGACCGGTTGGGTCCGACCGCAGCCACAGGCCTAGGCTGGCCGACGTCCGATCCACCAGTGGGAGGCGTTGCGATGGAGGCCTGGCAGGTCATCGGGTTCGTGGTGCTGGCCCTGCTGCCGCTGGCACTGATGGTCGACTTCTGGCCCAACCGCGAGCGCGTCGACTTCAGCGGACGGCCGCTGCCGCGTCCCTGGCGGCGGAGCTACCACCCCCACGTCGACGGCCACGACGAGCACTGAACGCTGTCTGAGGGGCGGGTCCCCTCGCTCGCTTCGCTCGTTGCCCCCCACCCCCGGGCGGGTCCCCCTTCTCGCTCGCTTCGCTCGCTCGTTGCCCCCCGCCCCCGCCCGCCTCGCGGCAAACTCATTTGTCAGCAAAACTTGAGTTGAGTCGGCTCAGGTTCCCTGCTGCATGGGCCATCGCCGGTGTTGCGTAGCGGATCTGCGGGCGTACGGTTGGTACCGACATCGGGCCAGCGGGCCCGTATCACCGTGAACACGATCAGCCGCGAGGAGGCCCCAGATGGCCAAGGCCGTCGGAATCGACCTCGGGACGACCAACTCGGTCGTCTCGGTCATGGAGGGTGGCGAGCCCACCGTCATCGCCAACGCCGAGGGCGCGCGCACGACGCCGTCCGTCGTCGCCTGGTCCAAGTCCGGCGAGGTGCTCGTCGGCGAGGTGGCCAAGCGCCAGGCCGTCACCAACGCCGATCGCACGATCCGGTCGGTCAAGCGCCACATCGGCAGCGACTGGAAGACCGAGATCGACGGCAAGCACTACACGCCGCAGGAGATCTCGGCCCGCATCCTGATGAAGCTCAAGCGCGACGCCGAGGCCTACCTCGGTGACGACGTCACCCAGGCCGTCATCACCGTGCCGGCCTACTTCGACGACGCCCAGCGCCAGGCCACCAAGGAAGCCGGCGAGATCGCCGGCCTCGAGGTCCTGCGCCTCGTCGCCGAGCCGACCGCCGCGGCGCTCGCCTACGGCCTCGAGAAGGACGCCGAGCAGACCGTGCTGGTCTTCGACCTCGGTGGCGGCACCTTCGACGTGTCCGTGCTCGAGATCGCCGAGGGCGTCTTCGACGTCAAGTCCACCGCCGGTGACTCGCAGCTCGGTGGTGACGACTGGGACCAGGTGCTCATCGACTGGATGGTCACCACGTT
This sequence comes from Egicoccus sp., assembly GCA_035462025.1. Classification (GTDB taxonomy): domain Bacteria; phylum Actinomycetota; class Nitriliruptoria; order Nitriliruptorales; family Nitriliruptoraceae; genus Egicoccus. Next base: position 21,130 of record DATHUR010000114.1, read on the forward strand.
CAAGAACGAGAACGGCGTCGACCTCGCCAACGACCGCATGGCCCTGCAGCGCCTCAAGGAGGCCGCCGAGAAGGCCAAGATCGAGCTGTCGTCGTCGCAGGAGACCACGATCAACCTGCCGTTCCTGACGGCGACCGACCAGGGTCCGCTGCACTTCGAGCAGACCCTCACCCGCGCCAAGTTCAACGAGCTGACCAGCGACCTGTTCGACCGGCTGCGCGGTCCGTTCGAGCGGGCCGTCAAGGACGCCGGCGGCGTCGGCGCCATCGAGCACGTGATCCTCGTGGGTGGCTCGACCCGCATCCCCGCCGTCCAGGACCTGGTCAAGGAACTGACCGGCGGCAAGGAACCCCACAAGGGCGTCAACCCCGACGAGGTCGTCGCGGTCGGTGCTGCACTGCAGGCCGGCGTGCTCAAGGGCGACGTCAAGGACGTGCTGCTGCTCGACGTGACCCCGCTGTCGCTGGGCATCGAGACCAAGGGCGGGATCACCCACAAGCTCATCGAGCGCAACACCACGATCCCGACCAAGCGCTCCGAGGTGTTCACCACCGCCGACGACAACCAGCCGTCGGTCGAGATCCACGTCCTGCAGGGTGAGCGCGAGATGGTCGGCGACAACAAGTCGCTCGGCAAGTTCATGCTGACCGACCTGCCGCCCGCGCCGCGCGGCATGCCCCAGATCGAGGTCACCTTCGACATCGACGCCAACGGCATCGTGCACGTGTCGGCGAAGGACCTCGGAACCGGCAAGGAACAGTCGATGACGATCACCGGCGGCTCGGCGCTGCCCAAGGACGACATCGAGCAGATGATCAAGGACGCCGAGGCGCACGCGGACGAGGACCGCAAGCGCAAGGAAGCGGCCGAACTGCGCAACCAGGCCGACACGCTGGCCTACCAGACCGACAAGACCCTCAAGGAGCACGGCGACAAGCTCGACGAGGCCACCAAGGCCGACATCGAACAGGCGCTCACCGAGCTCCGCGAGGCCCTCAAGGGCGACGAGTCCGACACCATCAAGACCAAGATGGAGGCCCTCGCGTCCAAGTCGCAGCAACTCGCCCAGGCGATCTACCAGGCCAACGCCGACGAGGGCGCCCCGGCCGACGGAGCCACCACCGGTGACGCCGGGACCGCGGCCGACGACGAGATCGTCGACGCCGAGGTGATCGACGAGGGCGACGATCAGCAGGCGGGCTGACGCCCGCTCGGCAAGAACCCGAAACAACCATCCACCGAGAGGAGGACGTGATGATGACCACCCTGTCCCGCTACGAGCCCTACCGCAACGTCGCGTCGCTCCACGACGAGGTCGAGCGTGTGCTCCGCCAGGCCTTCGGGTCGGGTACCGCGACCGCCGGGGCGTTCAGCCCGGCACTCGACGTCGAGGAGACCGAGGACGGCTTCACGCTGCACGTCGAGCTGCCCGGGGTCACCGCCGACGACGTCGAGGTCTCGCTCGAGGAGAACGTGCTGACCATCGCCGGTGAGCGCCGGTTCTACGCGGACAAGAGCGGTGACGGCTTCCGTCGCGTCGAGCGCAGCTTCGGCCGGTCCCACCGTGCCGTGCGGCTGCCCGATCGCGTCAACGGCGAGCAGGTATCCGCCACGTACAAGGACGGTCTGCTGACCGTGACCGTGCCGAAGGCCGAGGAGGCCAAGCCGCGCCGGATCACCGTCGAGGCCAGCTGACATCCGATCCGGGGCGGCGCGACGTGCGCCGCCCCGGATTCGCCACCACCCGCACTCTCCCGCAGGAGCCACACGTGACCGACGCCGGTGAGCCGACGCCGCAGGACGACGCGAACGAGCAGGGCCAACGCACGCCGCACGAGCAGCAGGCAGCCGCCGCGTACGCCGCCAACTCCGCCGCGGCCACGACGGTCCCCGACGCCACCGAGGGCGAGGTTCCCGACATCATCGAGCCCGCCGACGCCGAGGCCGCCCGCGGTGGCCATGCCGGCGTGGAACCGGTCGAGGACCCCCGGTCACGCGAGGAGTTGCGTGCCGAACTCACGGCCGCCGAGACCCAGCGCGACGAGTTCCTCGACGATCTGCGCCGTGCCCGTGCCGAGTTCGAGAACTTCCGCAAGCGCACCACCCGCGAATCGGCCGGCCAGCGCGACCTCGGCCGGGCCGACGTCGCCACGGCGCTGCTCGAGGTGCTCGACGACCTCGACCGCACGCTCGAGGCCGCCGGGCAGTCCGCCGACGAGACCCTCGCCAAGGGCGTCGACCTCGTCGCCGACAAGCTCGTGCGAACCCTGCGGGGGCTCGGTCTCGAACGTCTCGACGAGGTCGGCGTGCCGTTCGACCCGAACCTGCACGAGGCCGTCAGCCAGCAGCCCGCCGAGGAGGCGGTCGAGCACCCGCGTGTCGCCCAGGTGTTCCGGCCGGGCTACCGCATGGGCGATCGCGTGCTCCGGCCCGCGATGGTGGTCGTGGAGCAGTGAGCGGTCCGAGCGAGACGTCTCGACCCGGGAGGAGGTGAGTTCGCGTGGCACCACAACGTGAGTGGCTCGAGAAGAACTACTACGACGTGCTCGGTGTGGCGCAGGACGCCTCCGCCGACGAGATCAAGAAGGCCTACCGACGGCTGGCGCGCGAGAACCACCCCGACGCCAACCCCGACGACCCGCAGGCCGAGAAGCGCTTCAAGGACGTCGGCGAGGCCTACGCGGTCGTCGGCGACGCCGAGCGGCGGCGCGAATACGACGAGATCCGCCGCCTCGGCGCCAGCGGGTTCGGCGGCGGCACCGGGGGCTTCGGCTTCGACGGAGGCGACCTCGGCGACCTGCTCTCGCAGGTCTTCCGCCAGTCCGCGGGCGGGCCCGGCGCCGGTCGGCCCGGCGGCGGCACCGGCTCGCCGTTCGACCGGCGGCGAGCGCAGTCGCGCAAGGGATCGGATCTGCGGGCCGACGTCCACCTGACGTTCGAGGACGCCCTGGCCGGCGTGCGGACCACCCTGCGCGTCACCGGCGACGGCGCCTGTGACACCTGCAAGGGCAGCGGTGCTGCGCCGGGCACCTCGCCGATCGTGTGCAACGTGTGCGGTGGTCGCGGCCAGATCGCCGTGGATCAGGGCCCGTTCTCGTTCGCGCAGCCGTGCCAGGCCTGCGGCGGGCGCGGCCAGCAGATCCCGAATCCGTGCGCCACCTGCGGCGGGAGCGGACGGGTGGTCAAGCCCCGTGAACTCAACGTCCGCATCCCGGCCGGCGTGAAGGACGGCGCCGTCATCCGTGTCGCCGGCCGCGGCGGTCCGGGTGCCGGCGGCGGTCCGTCCGGCGACGTGCTCGTCACCGTGCATGTCGCGCCGCACCCGCGGTTCGGCCGCCGCGGCGACGACGTGACCATCGAGGTGCCGGTCAGCTTCACCGAGGCGGCGCTCGGCGCGAAGCTGTCGGTGCCGACCCCCGACGGCGGCACCCGCACGATCAAGGTGCCGGCCGGCACCGCCAGCGGCCGGACGTTCCGCATCCGGGGCGAAGGCGCTCCCGGCCGGGGCGGCGGCCACGGGGACCTGCTCGTCACCGTCAAGATCCAGGTCCCGTCCAAGCTCAGTCGCGACCAGAAGCGCCTGCTCCAGGAACTCGCCGAGCACGACCCGACGCCCGACGAGCGTCAGCGTCTGTTGTTCGGCTCCGACGTCGGCAGCTGAGGAGATCTCCATGGCTGCAGCCCCAACCGAGGAACAGGCGCCCGACACCGGCGCGGCGCAGCAGCACTACCTCGAGCCGCGCACCGGGCCGAACTGGTCGTGGTCGCGTCGCCGCGGCGAGGAGAGCGACGCCGGCGACCGCTTCCGCCCGACCGACGACGACGACGCGCCGCTGTACGTCATCTCGGTCGCGGCCGAACTCGCCGACCTGCACCCGCAGACCCTGCGCGCCTACGAGCGCGAGGGGCTGCTGCAGCCCGCCCGGACCGAGGGTGGCACCCGCCGCTACTCGCGCCGTGACGTCGAGCGCCTGCGGTTCATCCGCACCCTGACGCAGGACGAGGGTCTCAACCTCGCCGGGGTCAGGGTCGTGCTCGAACTCGGCGAGAAACTCGAGGGTGCGCGCCGTCGGATCGGCGAACTCGAGGAGATGGTGCGGGTGCTCGCGTCCCGCGTCGAGCAGAAGCCGTCCGGTGAGCGGTTCGAGATCGTCAAGGCGCCCGCACGCGACGTCGAGGTCCACTCGCTGCGCCGGCGCACCGGCCAGCGGCCGGCCGGGGCACGGCCGCCCGTGCAACGGGCGACACCGATCCCGCCGCCCGAGTCGCAGCCGGCCGGCTCCGCCTGATCAGTCGGCGAGGTCGAGTGCCGCGGCAAGGTCGTCCCACAGGTCCTCGACGTCCTCGATCCCGACCGACAGTCGCAGCATGCCGGGGGTGATGCCGCCGGCCGCGCGTCCCTCGTCGCTGACGACCCGGTGGGTCAGCCCGGCCGGGTGCTGGATGAGCGAGTCGGTCGACCCGAGGCTGACCGCCGGCGTGATCAACGTGACCGCCTTCATCACGTTGGCCGCGGCGTCGTGGCCGCCCGCCAGGTCGAAGGCCAGCATCGTGCCGGGTCCGGCCATCTGTGTGCCGAGCAGTCCGTCCGGGTCCGCACCCGGCAGCCCGGGGTAGTGCACGACCGTTACGGCCGGATGTTGGGCGAGTCGCTGTGCCAGCACCTCGGCGTTGGCCTGCGCGGCGTGGACGCGCAGCAGCAGGGTCGGCAGGCTGCGGTGCAGCAGGTACGCGGCCTGCGGGTCGAGCAGCGCCCCGGTCAGGATCCGGACCTGGCGCAGCGCCGCCGCCCGCTCGGTGGTGGTGGCCACGATCCCGGCCATCACGTCGCCGTGGCCGGACAGGGCCTTCGTGGCGCTGTGCAGCGACCAGGTCACCCCGTGGCGCAGCGGCTGCTGCAGGACCGGGGTCGCAAACGTGTTGTCGATCAGCACGGGGGCATGCCCGGCGGCGGCCACCAGCGCCTCGAGGTCGAGCAGGCGCAGGGTCGGGTTGGCCGGGGTCTCGGCGACCACCAGTGCGGTGTCGGGCCGGACCGCGTCGGCGACCTCGCCGGGGCCGGCCCAGGTGACGTCGCACCGCAGCAGGCCGCTGGCCAGCAGGTGGTCGGTCGTGCCGTACAGCGGTCGGACCGCGACGACGTGGCCACCGACGGCGCCGGACGCGAGCAGGACCGCGGTCATCGCGGCCATCCCCGAACCGAAGGCCACGGCCTCGTCCGCGACCTCGAGGTCGGCGATCGCGTCCTCCCAACGGGCGACCGTGGGATTGTGCAGGCGGGCGTAGACCGACGAGCCCTGCGGGTGGCCGCCGGCGGCCATGGCGTCGAGGCTGGCGGTGCCGTCCTCGAGGCTGGTGAGCGGATTGGTGGTGGAGCGGTCGATCGGTGGCGCATGCACTCCCAGGGTCCGGAACTGGCCGCGTCCGCCGTGCACTGCCGTCGTCTGCATCGCCCTGTTCACCGGAGTGTCTCCTGTGCATTCACGTTGAGAACATGGTCCCACCGGCTAGGTTTGTCGTCCATCGGACATCTTCCGGATCGGCGCGCCGATGTACCCACTCGACCGGACGGATCGCGTGCTCCTGCACGCCCTGCAGGACGACGCCCGCGCCACGGTCAAGGAACTGGGTGCGGCCTGCGGCCTGTCGTCCTCCGCGGCCCACGAACGCGTCCGTCGGTTGCAGCGTGCCGGGGTCATCACGGGCTACCACGCGGCCCTCGACCCCGGGGCCGTCGGCATCGGGTTGCAGGCCCTGATCCAGGTGCAACTGCGCCAGCACAGCCGCGAGGACGTGATCGCCTTCCGGGCCCACGCGCTGTCGCTGCCCGAGACGCTCTCGATCGCCCACGTGACGGGTGCGATGGACTTCCTCGTGCGGGTCGGGGTACGCGACAGCGACCACCTGCGCGACCTCGCGCTGGATGCCTTCACGACCCGGCCCGAGGTGGCACGCCTCGAGACCGCGCTCGTGTACGAGCACGTGCTCGCCACCCGCTGGCCGATCGCCACGTCCGACGACGGCTGACCGTTCGGGCCCTCGAACCCGCAACCTTGACACGATATGGTGTCACGGTTTCGACACGGGGTGGCGTGCGATGCCGCTCGGGAGCACGGAGGGCAGCATGCAGCAGCGGGTCGCGGTCGTCACGGGCGCCGGTTCCGGCATCGGACGGGCACTCGCCCTGCGCCTGGCCGGGCACGGCTTCGCCGTCGCGATCTCCGACGTCGACGAGGTGGGCCTGAAGGAGACGGTCGACCGTCTCGGCCCGCACGTCGACGTCCTCGCCGAACGGGTCGACGTCACCGACCGCGATGCCGTCGTCGCCCACGCCGAGGCGATCGACGCGCGCTTCGGCCGACTCGACCTGGCCATCAACAACGCCGGCGTTGCCCTGCACGCCAACGTCCTCGAACAGCGCCACGAGGACGTGCGCTGGATCCTCGACGTGGACTTCTGGGGCGTGGTCCACGGCACCGAGGCGTTCCTGCCGCGGCTGATCGCGAGCGGCGGCGGACACCTCGCCAACGTGTCCAGCGTCTTCGGCCTCGTGGGTGTGCCCAAGCAGTCGGCCTACAACGCGGCCAAGTTCGGCGTACGTGGGTACACCGAGGCACTGTGGGGCGAGATGCGCCTGGCCGGAGCGCCCGTCTCGATCCACTGCGTCCACCCCGGCGGCGTGCGCACCGACATCGCGCGGCGAGCCCGGGTCGGCGAGTCCGAGGACGCCGAGCACACCGCCGCGGTCTTCGACCGCATCGCGATGACCGCTCCCGACGATGCCGCGCGGATCATCATCCGCGGGATCCGCCGCGGGAAGTTCCGCATCCTCGTCGGCGCCGACGCCGTCGCGATCGAGGGCATCCAGCGTGTCCTCGGCCCCCGCGCACTCGGTCTGGTCGCCGCCTACCTCGACCGCGTCGAGCGTCCCCGCGGCTGACACACGCAGGTGCGCTGCGCCCCGGCGGCGCAGATTCGCCGCGGCACGCCGACGAAGAACGCCTTCCCGTCCCCTCGCCAGCGCGTACCGTCCCATGTCGGGACACGACGGCGACGATGACGAGGTGACGTGCGGTGGACTTCGACCGGTTGACCCACAAGTCGCAGGAAGCGATCCAGCAGGCGGGCGGCATCGCCCGCGACCGCAAGCACCCCGAAGTCGGTTCGGCCCACCTGCTGCTCGCCCTGCTCGGTCAGGCCGAGGGCGTCGTCCTGCCGCTCGTGCAGAAGCTCGGCGTGACGCCGACCGCGCTGCGCGGCAAGGTCGGTGAGGTGCTCGGCGCCATGCCGGCCGCCTACGGCTCGTCGGGTGACGTACGCATCTCCGGCGGACTCGCCCAGACCCTGCAGCGCGCCGCCGACGACGCCGCCCACCTCGGCGACGACTACGTCTCGACCGAACACCTGCTGCTCGCCCTGGCCGACGCCGGCGACAAGACCGCGGCCGTCCTGCGCGAATCGGGTATCACCCGCGACGGAATCCTCGGCGTGCTCAAGGACGTCCGCGGCGCCCAGAAGGTCACCTCCAAGGATCCCGAGTCGACCTACGAGGCGCTCGAGAAGTACGGCCGCGACCTGACCGCCCTGGCCAAGGAGGGCAAGCTCGACCCGGTGATCGGTCGCGACGAGGAGATCCGTAGCGTCATCCAGACGCTGGTGCGCCGCACCAAGAACAACCCGGTGCTGATCGGCGAGCCGGGCGTCGGCAAGACCGCCATCGTCGAGGGTCTCGCCCGCCGCATCGTCGAGGGCGACATCCCCACGCTGCTCGCCGACAAGAAGCTGATCGAACTCGACCTGTCCGCGATGATCGCGGGCGCCAAGTACCGCGGCGAGTTCGAGGAGCGACTCAAGGCCGTCCTGAAGGAGATCGAGGCCTCCGACGGCGAGATCATCACCTTCATCGACGAACTTCACACCCTGGTCGGCGCCGGCGCGGCCGAGGGCGCGATGGACGCGGCCAACATGCTCAAGCCGCTGCTTGCCCGTGGCCGTCTGCGCATGATCGGCGCGACGACGCTGACCGAGTACCGCGAGATCGAGAAGGACGCCGCGCTCGAGCGCCGTTTCCAGCCGGTCCACGTCGCCGAACCGTCGGTGGCCGACACCGTCGGGATCCTGCGCGGGCTCAAGGAGCGCTACGAGGTCCACCACGGCGTGCGCATCACCGACGATGCGATCGTCGCCGCAGCCGCGCTGTCCGACCGCTACCTCACCGACCGGTTCCTGCCCGACAAGGCCATCGACCTGCTCGACGAGGCCGCGGCCCGCCTGCGCATCGCGATCGACTCGTTGCCGCCCGAGATCGACGAGGTCGACCGGCGCATGCGGCAGCTCGAGATCGAGCGCGTCAGCCTCGCCAAGGAGGAGTCCGAGACCGCCCGTGCCCGCCTGGCCGACCTCGACGCCGAACTGGCCGACCTGCGCGAGCGCAACACCGCCATGCGCGCCCACTGGCAGCACGAGAAGGCCGCGATCGAACAGCTCCAGGCCGCCAAGGAGGAACTCGAACGGGTCCGCGAGGAGGCCGCCGCCGCCGAACGCGAGGGCGAGTACGAGAAGGTGTCCGAGCTGCGCTACGCCCGGATGCCGGAACTCGAGCGCCGCATCGCCGAGGCCCAGGTCCGCATCGAGGAGCAGCGTTCCTCGGGCGAGAGCCTGCTCGAGGAAGAGGTCACCGAGACCGAGATCGCCGAGGTCGTCGGGCGCTGGACCGGCATCCCGGTCTCGAAGCTGATCGAGTCCGAGGCCGCGAAGCTCGTCCACCTCGAGGACCAGCTCCACAAGCGCGTCGTCGGCCAGGACGAGGCGGTCGACGCGGTCGCCAACTCGGTGCGCCGTAGCCGCTCCGGCATCGCCGACCCCGACCGGCCGCTCGGCAGCTTCTTGTTCCTCGGCCCGACCGGTGTCGGCAAGACCGAGCTGGCCCGCGCGCTCGCCGAGTTCCTCTTCGACGACGAGCGCGCCATGGTCCGCATCGACATGGGCGAGTACCAGGAGAAGCACACCGTCGCCCGCCTCATCGGTGCGCCTCCGGGCTACGTCGGCTACGAGGAGGGCGGCCAGCTCACCGAGGCGGTCCGCCGCCGGCCCTACCGGGTCGTGCTGCTCGACGAGGTCGAGAAAGCCCACCCCGACGTGTTCAACGTGCTCCTGCAGGTGCTCGACGACGGCCGTCTGACCGACGGGCAGGGCCGCACGGTCGACTTCCGCAACGTCGTGATCATCATGACGTCCAACCTCGGCTCACAGCACATCCTCGACATCACCCTGTCGGACGAGGAGTTGCGCAGCCGCGTGATGGCCGACGTGCAGACCCACTTCCGGCCCGAGTTCCTCAACCGCATCGACGAGACCGTGATCTTCTCGCGGCTCGCGCGTGAGCAGTTGCGCACCATCGTCGACATCCAGCTCGGGCGGCTGCGCCGCCGCCTCGCCGAACGCGACCTCGACCTCGAGGTGTCCGACGCGGCGATGGACTGGCTCGCCGACCGCGGGTACGACCCGCTCTACGGTGCCCGGCCGGTCAAGCGCCTGGTGCGTAAGACCATCGAGGACAACCTCGCGAAGGCGCTGCTCGCCGGGCAGGTCGTCGACGGCCAGCGGGTCGTCGTGGACATCGACGAGTCGGGCGAGATGCGCATCAGCGGACGCAGCCGCGCCGAGGCCGCCTGAGCGACCTCGGCGCGGAAGCGGACAGGTCAGCCGAGGTAGCTGCGCTCGGCGCCGGTCGGCGCTTCGAACGTGGCCGCACCGAGGTCGTCGAGCGTCGATGCCTTCGCGCCGTCGCCGCCACGCGCGGCCTCGCGCTTCGGCTCGCCCGCGCGGCCGCCGTCGATGACGGCGTTCAGCGCAGCCGCGACCTCGCGCAGTTCCACGGCGGCCTGCTGGGTGCGTGCGGCTCCGGCCGAGGTCTCCCCGGCGGCGGTGGCCACCGAGACGATGTTCTCGGCGATTTCGGCCGACCCGCGGGCAGCCTCGTTGACGTTGCGGCTGATCTCGTTGGTCGTCGCGGTCTGCTCCTCGACCGCCGAGGCGATCGTGTTCTGCATGTCCGCGATCCGGGCGATGACCGAGCCGATCTGTCCGATGGCCTCGACCGCCTCGCCGGTGTCGGCCTGGATGGTCGCGATCCGGCTGCCGATCTCCTCGGTCGCCGACGCGGTCTCCTTGGCCAACTCCTTGACCTCGTTGGCCACCACCGCGAAGCCCTTGCCGGCCTCGCCGGCGCGGGCCGCCTCGATCGTGGCGTTGAGCGCGAGCAGGTTGGTCTGCTCGGCGATCGAGGTGATCACCTCGAGCACCTTGCCGATCTCGGCGGAGGAGGCGCCGAGGGCGGACACCTTCTCGTTGGCGGTCTCGGCGGTCCGCACGGCTTCGGCGGCCACGCCCGACGCGTCGGCGGACGAGGTCGCGATCTCGCGCACCGATGCCGACATCTCCTCGACGGCCGTGGCGACGGTCTGCACGTTGTGGCTGACCTGTTCACCGGCGGCGGCCACGACGTTGGACTGCGCGGCCGTCTCCTCCGATGCGGCCGACACCTGGGCGGACACGGCGGCGAGGCTGTCCGACGAGGCGTCGAGGCGGGTGGCGCTACCGGCGATCTGCTTCGCGATGCGGCGGGCGACGAACCAGGCGGCCGCAGCCCCCAGCAGGAGCACGACGACACCGAGGCCGAGCATGGTCAGCCGGGCCGCGGTCTGGACCGCTGCCAGTTCGGGGATGGGCACGCCGATCAGCGTGACGCCGATCGGGTTGCCGGAGAAGTCGGTGATGGCCTCGTGGCGCACCACGTGTGGGACGCCGTCGTGCAGGTTCCAGCGGCCCTCGGCGGGCTGGCCGTTGAGCGCCGCCTCGAGCACCTCCGCGCCCACGTAGGGTTCGTCGCCGATGTCCTTGGACGTGGCGAAGGTGGTGAAGCCGTCGCTGGCGGCAGCACCGCTCGAGCCGGCCTCGACCGCGTCAGCGCCCTTGAGATAGAGCGCGACATCGACGACGTTGGCGGTGCCGAAGCCCTCGAAGTACTCGACCCCGAACGCGCTGCCGATCTCGAACGTGCCGACGTGCTCACCTTCCCAGGTGACCGGCACGACGGCACGCATTCCGAGGCCGGCGACCCCGAGTTCCAGTCCGGTGATCGTGCTCTTCCGCGCGTTGGCCTCGACGACGGTCTGGCGGAAGGCGGACAGGTCGTCGCCGAACTTCTCGGGGGCGTGGGTCCGCAGGAACGACACCGCGTCGGGTGTGTGGAACTGCATCTGTTCGACGCCGTACTGCTCCTTGAGCCGGGCGAACGGTTCCGCCGTCAGCTCGAGCAGGCGGTCGCGGTCGCCGGCAGCGAAGGCCTCGGCGACATCGGGGGTGGCCGCGATCGAGGCAGCGAGTGAGGCCGCCTTGTCCGCGGTCGAGTCGAGACTGACCTGGAGCGCGTCGGTCGTGCGCTGCAGTTCGCGGTGTTCGGTCTCGGCGACCAGGTTGTTGGCCGAGACGATCCCGATGGCGGTGGCGGCCAGGGTGGCGACGGCGAGGAGGGCCGCGGTGGTGACCACCAGACGGCGTTGCAGACTCATCCTTGAGAACACGGGAGGGCTCCTGAACGTGGCCGAAGGGGGGAGGTCGGCCTTGTCAGGAGCATCGGCCCGCGCCTGTCTGGGGCAAGCGCGGGCGTCGCAAATAGTCCGGACTAATCAGCCCGGACGGTTCGGCTACTCGACCAGCCAGATGAAGTAGCCGGCGAACACCACGAGCAGTACCCACATGATCGGGCTGACCTCGCGGACCTTGCCCTTGAACAGCATCATCAGCGGGAACAGCAGCAGTCCCAGCGCGATGCCGGTGGCGATCGAGTACGTCAGCGGCATCGCGATCACGGTCACGAAGGCCGGGATGGCGTACTCCATCCGGTCCCACTCGATCTGGCCGAGGCCGCGGGCCATCATCACGCCGACCAGGATCAACGCGGCCGCCGTCACCTGGCCGCTGATGATCGACAACAGGGGCGAGAAGAACAGTGCCAGCAGGAAGAAACCGGCGGTGACGACCGAGGTCAGGCCGGTGCGGCCCCCCGCGCCGACACCCGCCGACGACTCGATGTACGACGTGGTGGTCGAGGTGCCGAGCGCCGCGCCACCCATGGTCGCCAAGGAGTCGGACACCAGCGCCCGGTTGCCGTTGGGCAGGGTGCCGTCTTCGTTGAGCAGACCGGCCTGGTTGGTGACGGCGATCAGCGTGCCGGCGGTGTCGAAGAAGTCGACGAACAGCATGGTGAACACCACGACCAGCATCTCGACCGTGAACAACTCGCCGAACGCGCCGAACGCGGCGCCGAGGGTGGGGGACAGGCTCGGCACGCTCGACACGACGCCACCGAACTCGGTGATGCCGAACACGACACCGACGACCGCGGTGGCGACGATGCCGTAGAAGATCGCGCCCTTCAAGCCGCGCATCAGCAACAGCGCCGTGACCAGGATGCCGAAGATCGCCAGCAGCGTGGTCGACGAACCGAGGTCGCCGAGCGCGACGACCGTCGCCTCGCTGGCGACCACGATGCCGGCGTTCCTGAGCCCGATGAAGGCGATGAACAGGCCGATGCCCGCGCCGACGGCGAGTTTGAGTTGCAGGGGAATCGCGTTGATGACCGCCTCGCGGGCGCCGGTCAGCGCCAGCACGAAGAAGATCAGCCCGGACGCGAACGTGCCGGCCAGGGCGGTCTCCCACGGGATGCCGAGACCCAGCACGACCGTGTAGGCGAAGAACGCGTTGAGGCCCATGCCCGGCGCCTGCGCGATCGGGAAGTTGGCGTACAGGCCCATGACCAGCGTGCCGAGCGCCGCCGCGAGGCAGGTCGCGACGAACACCGCACCGGTGTCCATGCCCGCGTCGCCGAGGATGCCGGGGTTGACGAACACGATGTAGGCCATGGCCAGGAACGTGGTCAGCCCGGCCATCGCCTCGGTGCGCACGTCGGTGCCGTGCTGGCGCAGCTTGAAGAAGCGGTCGAGGGGCGTCTCCGCCCCGGTCGGTGCCGCCGTGGTGCGGACGTCCTCGCTCACGCGTGCGCTCCTCTGGGATTCCTACCGAGGTGGGAGACGGACCACGGACACTGGCCGTCGGTACGTGGCGGAGCCTAGAGCCCGACGGCGGTCGTTCGGAAGCACCGGTCACCGCGGAACCCGTGGCGTGCGGTGGGGCGGCGCTAGGGTTCGCCGCGTGGAGGGGACCCGGGGCAGACGCACCCGCCGGCGCCTGAGCGTGGCCGGTGTGCTGCTGTTGTGCGGCTTCGTCGCGGTCGCCGTGCAGACCCCGCCGCAGCCGCGCGTCGCCGACTTCGCCGCCAACGAGGTCAGCGTCATCGCCCACTCCGGCGCCCAGGGCCACGCGCCGACCAACACCCTCACCGCCTTCGACGTCGCGCTCGAGCAGGGCGCGGACATCCTCGAGATGGACCTGCAACTGACGGCCGAAGGCGAGGTCGTCGTCATCCACGACGGCACCGTCGACCGCACCACCGACGGCACGGGCGCCGTGGCGGACATGACCGTCGAACAACTGCAGGCCCTCGACGCAGGTTGGTACTTCGAGGACGAGGACGGCGACCACCCGTTCCGCGACCTGGGCATCCGGATCCCGACCTTCCGGCAGGTCCTCGACCGCTACAACGACACCCACCTGATCGTGGAACTCAAGACCGAGAGCCCGGTCGCGATCGCCGAACCGGTCATCGACCTGCTGCGTGACTACGGCCGTGACGACGGCAGCGTGACGGTCGCGAGCTTCTCGACCGACTACCTCGAGCCGGTCCGTGCCGCGCTGCCCGACGTCCCGACCAACATGCCCGAGGGCGAGACCACCGGGTTCTACATCCGCCAACTCGTCGGCCTGCACCCGTGGTGGTCACCACCCGGCGAGGTGTTCCAGGTCCCCGAGTACCACGACGGCCGCCACGTCGTCACCGACCGGTTCGTCAACGCCGCAAACCGGTTGGGCGTCGACGTCCAGGTGTGGACGGTCAACGAGCCCGAGCAGATGGACCGCCTGCTCGACGCCGGCGTCCACGGGATCATGACCGACTACCCCGACCGCCTCGTCGCGGTACTCGCCGAACGCGAGGCCGCCGCCAGGACCGACCCGGGCGGCTACGGCGACCAGATCGAGCGTGCGGAGCGGCTGCAGGGCGGCCCCGCATGGCTGCTCGCGCTGCTGCACGCGGTCACGTTCCTCGGCGACGAGGAGTTCTATCTGCTGGCGTTCCCGCTGCTGTACTGGGCGGTCAGCCGCCGGCTCGGCATCCGACTCGGCGTCATGCTCCTGCTCTCCGACGGGATCAACAAGGTCGGCAAGCTCGTCACAGCGACCCCACGACCGCCCTTCTTCGACCCGGCCCTCGAACGGGTGCCCGAATCGACCTTCGGCGTTCCCTCCGCCCACGCCCAGAACGGCGTGGCGGTGTGGGGGCTGCTCGCGGCCGGCCTGCGCCGATGGGCGGCGCGCGTCGCGGTGCTCGCGGTGGTGGCCGCCATCGGCTGGTCGCGCGTGCACCTCGGCGCCCACTTCCTCGAGGACGTCGTGGTCGGGTGGGGGATCGGGGCGCTCCTGCTCGTTCTCTATCTGGTGCTCGAACCACGTGTCCGGCGGTGGGCCGGCGCCCGCGGACCGGTCGAGTGGGTCATGGCCGGTCTGGTCACGTCCTGGATCCTGATCCTGGGCGGCGTGCTGATGGCGGGTCGCCTGCGCGGGTTCGATCCCGGCTGGCCCGGACTGCTCGAGCCGGCCGAGGCAGCCAGTGCCGCCGACGTCGTGACGCCCGCGGCCACCCTGGCGGGCATGGTCATCGGCCTGGCGCTGCTCGTCCCGCGGGGCGGCTTCGACCACCGCGGGCCGTTGCGACGTCGTGCCGTCCGCGTCCTGGTCGGTCTCGCCGGCGTCGTGGGGTTGTGGATGGGACTGGGCGCGGTGTTCCCCGACGGCGGCGACGCCCTGGCGCTGGTGCTGCGCTACGTGCGCTACGTGCTGGTCGGCGCCTGGGTGGGCGGGATCGCGCCGCTGTTGTTCGTCCGCCTCGGCCTGGCGGACGCGGCGCCCGCCCCGTCAGAGCTTGCGGAAGTCCCAGGTCGCGGGGGCGAGCGGGTCGAGGCGTAGCCACGCGTGATGGTCGGCCGGCGGCAACGGTTCGTCGACCCCGAAGTAGCGCCGCGAGAACCCCGTGCGGACGGCGAGCGGTACGTCGTCGTCGGGGACGAACGCGTAGGTGGCGCGCCCGGACACCCCGCGAAGTTCGCCGTACTCGCGGCCGCCGTCCACCACGAACGCGCACCGCGTGCCCTCGCGCAGGCGTCGGGTCCGCTTGGCACGCTCGAGATTCCAGACCCAGAACGCCCCCGCGTGCCACACGAACCACACCGGCACGACCGCCGGCCACCCGTCCGCGTCGAGGGTCGCGAGTCGCAGGACGCGTTCCTCGGCGAGGAACGCGTCCAACTCGTCCGCTGCCATCGCCAACCGGCCCACGTGTCCACCGCCCGCTCTCAGGGACTTCTCAACCCGGGGAGGGATCTTGACGCATGCCCTCCCGCATACCGTCATCGAGGAGATCACGATGAAACCCTGGACCCGCACCCGCAAGACCATCGCCGCAGGCGGCCTCGCCGCGGCACTCGCCGTCGGCAGCGTCGTGCCCGCCCTGGCGCAGGACGCCGACGACACCACCACCGAGACCACCGACGCGTGGGACGACCTGCGCGCCGAGCACCAGGCCGCGTTCGCCGAGAAGTTGGCCGAGCGGCTCGGACTCGACGCCGGCGAGGTCGCGACGGCCCTCGAGGAGGTCCGCGAGGAACAGCGGGCCGAGAACGAGACCCTGCGCCTCGAGCACCTCACCGCGCGGCTCGACGAGGCGGTCGCCGCCGGCGACCTGACCCAGGAGGAGGCGGACGCCATCCTCGAAGCGCACGAGAACGGCGAGATGCCGTTCGGTGGCCGGCGCGGTGGCGCCATGGGCCACGGGCGCGGCATGGGCGGCGGCATGTCCGGCGGTGCCGGCATGTTCGGTGGCTTCGGCGCCTCCGCCTGACGCAACCACGATGCCCGGGGACCCGCGTCGCGGGCCCCGGATCCACCGGGCGGGCCGGACACGGCCCGCCCGGTGACGTGCGATCATCGCCGCACCGGCAGGAGCCCGCCGCGTGACCGCCCAACCCCCGCCCCCGCACGTGCTCGTCGTCGACGACGACGCCGCGGTGCGCGCATCGCTGCGCCGCGCCCTGGGGCTGCACGGCTTCGAGGTCACCACGGCACCCGACGGCATCGAGGCGATCCGGCTGGTCGGCCAGAGGAGTCCGGACGTGCTCGTCCTCGACGTGATGATGCCCGGCGTCGACGGACTCGGCGTGGTCCGCCGGCTGCGCCAGGACGGGCGCGACGTGCCGATCCTGCTGCTGACCGCCCGCGACGCGGTCCCCGATCGTGTCGACGGACTGACCGTCGGCGCCGACGACTACCTCGTCAAGCCCTTCGCGCTCGAGGAACTCGTCGCGCGCCTGCAGGTGCTGTTGCGCCGGCATCGCCCACCCGAGCCGCGACGGATCCACCACCTCGCCGATCTCACGGTCGACCTCGACCGCGTCGTGGTCACCCGCGACGGCGACCCGATCGAGCTGACCCCGACCGAGTTCGACCTGCTCGCGGTCTTCGCGGAGCACCCCAACATCGTGCTCAGCCGCGAGCAGTTGCACGAGCACGTCTGGGGACCCGACAGCGACGTGACGGCCAACAGCGTCGAGGTCTACGTCGGCTACCTGCGGCGCAAACTCGAAGCCGGTGGCCGGCCGCGCCTGCTGCACACGGTCCGTGGGTTCGGCTACGCATTGCGCGCACCATGACGCTCCGCCACCGGATCACGCTGATCGCCGCGAGCGCCGTCGCGCTGGCGGTGCTGCTGGCGTCCCTCGGCGTCTACGCGGCCACGGCGCGGACGCTGCGGGGCAACGTCGACCGGTCGCTGCGTGAGCTCGCGGCCGAACCGGGCCGGCTCCACGGCGAGATGATGGGTCCGCGCCCCGGCCGTTTCGGCGGTGCCGGCGGCACCTCGCAGATCGTCGACGCAAGTGGCGTGATCCGTCGGTCCGCCGGTGCCGTGAGCGAGCAACTGCCCGTGACCACGACGACGATCCGGGTGGCGTCGGGTGAGAGTCCCGCGGTGTTCGAGACCGTCGACGTCGACGGCGCGCCGATCCGGATCCTGACCCTGCCGGCCGGCACCGGGCTGGCCGTGCAGGTCGCGCGCCCGCTCGGCGAGGTCGAGACCGCACTGGCCGGTCTCCGCGGGCAGTTGGTGCTGGCCGGGCTGGCGGGCATCGGCCTGGCGGCGCTGCTGGGCATGGTCGTGGCACGGCGCGCCGTCCGTCCGGTCGACGAGCTCACCCGGTTGGCCGAGGAGGTTGCCGCCACCCAGGACCTCAGCCGGCGTATCGGCGGCGGCCAGGCCGACGAGATCGGGCGGCTCGGGGCGGCCTTCGACCGCATGCTCGCCCAACTCGAGCAGGCCAGGAGCGCCCAGCAGCAACTGGTCGCGGACGCCTCGCACGAGTTGCGCACCCCGCTGACCAGCCTGCGGACCAACATCGAGGTCCTCGCCCAGCTCGAGCGGCTCTCGGCCGAGGACCGGCGCCAACTCGTCGACGACGTCGTCGTCCAGATCGACGAGTTCTCGCAGGCGATCGGTGGCCTGGTCGAACTCGCACGCGGCGAACGGCCGGTCCACCGACCCGTTCCCGTCCGCCTCGACGAGGTGGTCGCCGGCGTCGCCGGCCGGTTCAGCCGTGGCGGGCGCGCGATCGACGTCGACATCGAGCCAACGACCGTGACCGGCGATGCCGAGCGCCTCGAGCGCCTCGTGGCCAACCTGGTCGAGAACGCGGCCAAATACGCCCCGGACGGCCCCATCGAGGTCCGCCTCCGCGACGGTGTACTGCAGGTCCGCGACCACGGCCCCGGCTTCGCCGACGAGGACCTGCCCCGGGTGTTCGAGCGCTTCTACCGGGCCGCCGGCGCACGCAGCGCACCCGGCTCCGGCCTCGGCCTGTCCATCGTGCGCCAGATCGCCGAGTCCCACGGCGGCGGGGTCGGCGCCGGCAATGCCCCCGACGGCGGCGCCGTGCTCACCGTCACGCTGCCCCTCGGCCCCGCCTCGACGCGCACGCCCAAGACCGCCTCGCTGGAGACCTGACCATGTCCCGCAACCGCAAGGTCCTCGCCACCACCGTCGTCGCCGCCGTCGGTGCCGGGGCCGCCATCGCGATCTACCTCTCCGCCGAGGCGCCCGAGGCCGTCGACATCGACGCCGCCGTCGAGCAGGTCGGCGGTGCGGACGCGGTGACCGAGGACGCGGAGGCGGACCTCGCCGGTACCTGGTCGGTGGATCCTTCGATCGGCACGTTCAGCGTCACCGAGTCCAGCGGCACGTTCGTCGGCTTCCGTGTCGCCGAGGAGCTGACGGGTCCGGGCGAGGTCGAAGCCATCGGCCGCACACCGGCGGTGAGCGGCTCGCTCACCCTCGAGGGCACCGTCGTGACCGAGGCCGGGTTCGAGGCGGACATGACCCAGCTCGTCAGCGACCGCTCGCAACGCGACCGTCGGATGCGTGACGCGGTCGGCGCCGGCACCCACCCGATGGCGAGCTTCGTGCTGACCGACCCGGTCGAGCTCGGGGCGCTACCCGCGGAGGGCGAGACGGTCCAGATCGCGGCCGAGGGTGAACTGACCGTCAACGGCGTGTCCCGGCCCGTCACCGTGCCGCTGGATGCGGCGGTCAGCGACGGCGTCCTGGTGGTCACCGGGTCGTTCCCGATCGTGTTCGCCGACCACGACGTCACGCCGCCGTCCGCCCCGGTGGTGGTCTCGGTCGACGACAACGGCATCGTCGAACTGCAGCTGTTCCTGTCGCGAGGGTGATCCGGCGCCGTGCGGATACGGTGTGCGCGACGACCGGCCGGAGGAGACCCACGTGGTGAAAACCGCGCAGGCGCAGGGTGAGCGGGACCCGTTCGCGCCAATCGAGGCATCGCCCCGCTTCGCCACGCCGCTGGCCGTCCTCGCCCTGGTGATGGCGGTGCTGTGCGTGGTCAGCTACGCCGAGGCGGTCGCCGGACCACTCGGCATGGCGCTCGGCCTGATCGCCCACGTCAAGGGCAGCCGCCTGGGGATGCCGGCCGCCATCCTCGCGGGTGTCGCCATGATCGCCGGGATGGCGATCACGTTCTTCCTGCGCTGAGGCGCTTTTCGCGGACGCGGTCCCCGCGGACCCCGGTCGGGCGGGCGCCGGAGGCGAGGGTCGGGTCAGAGGCGCTCACTACCCTCGCCGGCGAGTCGAGGACAGGTGCGCACATGACGTTGGGGTATGCGGGGCGGCTCTTCGCGGTGCGCCTGCCACATCGCGGCGACCACGCGCTGGACCCGGCGGCGGCGCGCGTGGTGCTGACCGGCGTGCGACAGGTCGCCGCCGCAGGTAGCGAGGCCGGCGTCGGTGAGCTGGCGGTGCTGCTCGATCCGGCCGGGTTCCCGGAGTTTTCCGACGACGTCGGCGAGCAGGTCGCGCTCGTGCTCCCGCTCAGCAGCGAGGACGCCGACTTCCAGCTCGCATCCGACCACGGCTTCGGGGCGCAGCTCGAGGCCGCCGGCGCCACCGTGGCCCATGTCGAGGTCCGGTGGGGGCCCGACCACGACCCTGGTGCCAAGAAGTCGCAGGCCGTCGAGCTGACCCGGTTGGCCGCCTGGCTGCACGAGACCGGGCGGGTGCTGCTGGTCGAGCTGGCGGTCCCCGGTCTGGGCGGGCTCGCCGGGGAGGCGCGGAGCGACGAACTCCTCAAGACCGTTCGAGAGATCCGCGAGGTCGGCGTCGAAGCCGATCTGTGGGCGGTGCCCGGGCCCCTCGACGACGAGACCGCGGAGCGTCTCGGCGAGCTGGTACGCGACGCCGGCCGCGACGACGTCGGCATCCTCGTCACGGACCACGACCTGCGATCGGGGGCCGACGCCGCCGACCCCGGGGTCGGCTCGATCGCCCCGGGGGCCGTCGGTTTCGTGCTCGGCCCCGAGATCTGGTCGGATGCGCTGGGACGCCGGCGGGACGGCGAGGTCGGCGACGACGCGGCCGCCACGCTGGTCGCCGACCGGTTGCGCCAGAAGATTGCGACCGTCGGCGGGTCGAAAGGCACCTGACCCGCGTACCGTCCGTGGCGATGGTCCGGGAACACCGACGACATGCACGCTCGATGTGCGAGGGAGGTCCGCGCGATGGCGGTCATCAAGACGATCGATCTGGTCGGGGTGTCGACCGAGTCCTGGCGGGACGCGGCGCACAAGGCGCTCGACGAAGCCACCAAGACCCTGCGCAATGTCGAGGGGTTCACCGTGCTCGACACCTCGGCCGTCGTCGACGGCACCGAGATCAGCGAGTACCACACCCACGTGCGGATCCGGTTCCGGATCAGCCGCTGACCGAGCCCCTCGCCGTGACCGCCCGGATCAGCCCCTCGGGCAGGCCGCGCATCGGGCCGTCGTGGACGACCGCTCCCGGGATCCGGTCCGCGTCCGAGGCCAGGAACCCGGCGCCACCGAGGACCAGGCCGGCACGCTCGAACCGCGGTACGCCCGCGAGGAACGCCTCGGCGTGCTCGCGGAACAGGGCACCGACCAGCACCACGTCGGGGTCGAGTTCACCGACGGCGCTCACCAGCGCGGCGAGCGGGGTCCGCGGCCCGAGGTAGTGCACGCGCCAGCCGGCCTCGGCGGCGACGGCCGCCGCGGCGAGCAGGCCGAGGTCGTGCTCCTCGTGCTCGGGTGCCGCGGCGAGGATGCTCCCACCCGACGAGCGCACCGACGTCCGGAGCAGACGCTGCAGGCGCGGACGCAGCGTGTTGGTCGCGAAGTGTTCGCGGGCGATGACCCGCGGGTCGTCCCGCCAGCCGTCACCGACGTGGCGCAGCACGGGCAGCAGCACCTCGTCGAGGGCGGCCGGGATCTCGAACCGGGCCAGGACGTCGTCGACGAGTCGGTCGGCGGTGGCGGCGTCGAAGGCGTCGACGCTGGCGGACAACCGCTCGACCAGGCCGGCTGCCGCCGACCCCGATCCCGGAACCGGACGCAGGTGGGTCACCGTGGCCGGTGAGCGGAGCACCTCGCGGGCCGCGGCAGCGGCCGACCAGCCGCCGTCGAGCAACCGCGACATCGACCGGACGCGTTCGACGTCGGCTTCCCGGTAGAGGCGATGCCCGCCCTCCGTGCGCTCGGGTTCGAGCAACCCGTAGCGGCGTTCCCACGCCCGCAACGTGGGTACGGCGACGCCGGTGCGTCGCGACACCTCGCCGATGCGCAGGACTGCTCGGGGATCCGACACGGGGCGCTAGGTCCTGACAGCTGAGGTGGAGGGTCGCCGGAGGTTCGGTCCCGCGGCGTGGCGCGGACGGGACGATGGGACGCTGGAGGCTACGTTGGGCGCCATGGACGTCCAATCACTCGACGCGCTCGACGCGGGCCAGCCACTGGTGTTCGGCGGCGACCGGATCGTGCAGGTCTCCGCGGAGCTCGCGGCCGCCTTCCGCGCCGGCGACGCCGTCGTCGTGCTCCAGGACTCCGGCGAGGTGCTCCACCTGCCACGCGAGGACCGTGAAGCGGCGCGCGACGCGGTCGATGCCGCGGTCGCGGCCTTCGCCGCCATGGGCGAGGTGGACGACGCCACGCTCGACGCCTTCTTCACCGGGTTCGGCGACCGTCTCGACGACGACGCGACCTTCGCGCCGATCGCCGCGGCGAACGCGGCCGACGTCGCCGCCGCACGCGAGCGGGGACGCTCGACGACGCGGCTGGTGCTCAACGAACGCATGCGTGCCGACATGGTCGAGGGCCTGCGCAACTGGATCCGCGTCCCGTCGCCGCGCGGACGGGTACTCGACGTCCGTGAGCACGACGGGTGGCGCCTCGAGCAGGTCAGCGACCGGCTCGGGACGGTCGCGTTCGTCTTCGAGGGCCGGCCGAACGTGTTCGCCGACGCATGCGGTGTCCTGCGCGGCGGCAACACGGTCGTGTTCCGCATCGGTTCGGATGCGCTCGGCACCGCGCGCGCGATCGTCGAACACGCTCTCGATCCCGCGCTGGCCGCCGCGGGTCTGCCGGCCGGCGCGGCCTCGTTGGTCGACGCTCCGTCGCATGCCGCGGGCTGGGCGCTGTTCGCCGACCCTCGCCTCGCCTTGGCCGTCGCCCGTGGCTCCGGCACGGCGGTGCGGCAGCTGTCGGCGGTGGCCGAACAGGCCGGCAACGCGGTCTCGGCGCACGGCACCGGTGGGGCCTGGATGATCGCCACGGCTGCTGCCGACGCCCAGCGGTTCGCCGCCGCGGTCCGGCACTCGCTCGACCGCAAGGTGTGCAACACCCTCAACGTGTGCTGCATCGTCCGTGACCGGGCGGACGACCTCGTCCCGGTGTTCCTCGACGCAATCGACCGTGCCGCCGCGGATCGCGACACCAACGCCAAGCTGCACGTCGAGGTCGGCAGCACCGATCACGTCCCGCGGGCGCGTTTCGACCGCTCCGTCGAGATCGTCCGCGCCGAGGGGTCCGTCGAGGAGCCGGCTGCCGAGGTGCAGGCGACCGACGACCTCGGCACCGAGTGGGAGTGGGAGGACAGCCCCGAGGTGACCCTGGTCGTCGTCGACGACCTCGACCACGCCGTGTCGCTGTTCAACCGGCACAGCCCCCGCTTCGTGCTCTCGGTGCTCTCCGACGATCCCGCCGACCTCGATCGGGCCTGGCGGGCGGCCGACGCCCCATATGTCGGCGACGGTTTCACCCGGTGGGTCGACGGCCAGTACGCGTTGGGCACGCCCGAGCTCGGCCTGTCCAACTGGGAACGCGGCCGGCTGTTCGGCCGCAGCGGCATCCTGTCCGGGGACGCGATCCACACGGTGCGTTCCCGCGTGCGTCAGCACGATCCCGAGGTGCACCGCTAGTGGCTGCGGCCGACGACCGCGCGGCGACCGACGCCGGGCGAGGCCCGCACCCGCGTTCGCGCGTCCGCACCCTGGGCTGGCTCGCCGGCCTGGCCGTCGTGATCACCGCGATCAACCTGCGTCCCGCCGTGACCAGCTTCGGGGCCCTGCTGCCCGACCTGCGCCAGGACATCGGGATGCCCTCCGGCCTGGCCGGGGTCATCACGACGTTGCCGCCGATCTGTTTCGGGGTCTTCGGGCTGCTGGCGGGCAGGTGGTCCCGGGGTCGCGACACCGCCCTGGTGCTCAGCGGTGCGATGGTGCTCACCTCGGCCAGCCTGGTCGCGCGGGTCGTCGTCGGCCAACCGGAACTGGTGCTGCTGTGGACGGTTCCGGCCCTGGCCGGCATGGCGGCCGGCAACGTGCTGCTCCCCGTCGCCGTCAAGCGCTGGTTCCCCAACCACGTCGGGCGCGCGACCGGGCTGTACTCCACCGCGTTGGCGGTGGGGACGGCCCTGGCCGCAGGGGGCTCGGTCCCCGTGGCGCGGGCCTTCGGCACCTGGCGCGCCGGGCTCGGCATGTGGGCCATCCCACCGCTGCTGGCCATCCCCGTGTGGATGTGGGTCCGCCGGCACGCCGAGACCCCGCCACCGGCCGCCGCGACGAAGGCGTCGCCCGCCGCGGCGGCTCCGTCCGCCGCAGCCACGTCGGCGTCCTCGACGGTCGCGGCGGAGGTCCCGGCACCGGCCCCGGTCCACCGCCAGCGCAAGGCCTGGGCGCTCGCGGGGTACTTCGGGCTGCAGAGCCTCGGCGCCTATGCCGTCATGGGCTGGGTGCCCACCATCTTCCAGGACGCCGGGGTCGACGCGTCCACGGCGGGGCTGCTGCTCGCGCTGATCACCATGCTCGGCGCACCGATCAGCATCGTGCTGCCCGAGATCGCCGCCCGCCGTGACGACCAGCGGGTCTACGTCGCCATCATCGCCACGATGGCGGTGTCCGGCTACCTCGGACTGCTGTTCGCGCCCGCGGCGGTCCCGGTGCTGTGGGCGACGCTGATCGGCCTCGGGATGGGCGCGTTCCCGCTGGCGCTGGTGCTGATCGGACTGCGGGCACGCGGCGCGGACGGCACGGCGCGGCTGTCCTCGCTCAGTCAGGGCGTGGGCTACCTCGTGGCGGCCAGCGGCCCGGTCTCGATCGGCCTGCTGCACGACGCCACCGGCGCCTGGACCGTGCCGCTGATCGTGCTCATCGGCCTGCAGGTCCCACAGATCGCGTTCGGCCTGTCCGCCGCAAAGCCAGGCCATGTGGATTGAGGCCTCGCACCGGACATGCGCAACATCCGCCGCCGGCGGTGACCAGTCCGGCAGACGCCTTCGGCCGGGCAACGTGCTCCGGGCAGAGGAACCGCCGGCAGAGAATCAGAGCAGATCTCGGCCGGCGGCCCAGGCGGTGAGCTCGTGGCGGTTGGACAACTGCAGCTTGCGCAGCACCGCCGAGACGTGGGTCTCGACCGTCTTGACCGAGATGAACAGCCGGCTGGCGACCTCCTTGTAGGTGTAGCCCCGGGCGATGTGGCGCAGCACCTCCTTCTCTCGGGTCGTCAGCTGATCCATCTCGGGATCCTCGCTGCCCATGCCGGGTGGCAGGTCGCCGGCGAAGGCGTCCAGGACGAACCCGGCCAGGCGCGGCGAGAAGACCGCGTCGCCCTGGTGGACGCGACCGATCGCGTTGACCAGGTCCTCCGGGGAGATCGTCTTGGTCACGTACCCGCGGGCGCCGGCGCGGATGACCGCGATCACGTCTTCGGCCGCGTCGGACACCGACAGCGCCAGGAACCTGACGTCGGGCAGGGTCTCGTGGACGGCCTGGATCACGGCGCGACCGCCACCGCCGGGCATGTGCACGTCGAGGAGGACCACCTCGGGCTTGCTCTGGCGGATGCCCTGGATGGCCGCGTCGACATCGCCGGCATCGCCGACGATGGTTACGTGCGGCCCGAGCTCGGCGCGCACGCCGGCCCGGAACAGGCGGTGGTCGTCGACGAGGAAGACGCGGATGGCGCGGGTCATGCCGATTGCTCCCGTGACGGGGACGCCGGGTGGGCGGCCGGGGGTGCCTGGTTGGCGGTCGGACGTACCTGGTTGGCGGCGGGAGGAGTCTGGTGGTTGGCGGTGCGGCCACGCGGGACGCACAGCTCGATCTCGGTGCCCTGCCCCTTGCGTGAGACGACGCGACCGTGGCCGCCGTGGCGGTCGAGACGGCCGATGATCGATTCGCGCACGCCGCGGCGGTCGTCGGGGACCTCGTCGAGGTCGAATCCGGCGCCGCGGTCGCGTACGAACGCGGTCACCTTGTCGTCCTCGACCTCGACGTAGACCGAAGCATCGGTCACCCGGGCGTGCTTCGCGACGTTGACGCATGCCTCGCGCATGGCGGCCAGCAGCGCCATCACCCGTTCGTCGAGCGGGGCGTCGCCCACCACCACCACGTCGATGCTGAGGTCGTGGACGGCCTCGACCTCCTCGGCGACCTGCTCGACCGCCGAGGTGAGGTTGCTCTGGTCGTGCAGGGTGTCCCGCTGGCCGTACAGCCAGCTGCGCAGTTCGCGTTCCTGTCGGCGCGCCAGGGCGACCATGCGGCGTGGTTGCTCGGCGCTGCGCTGGATGAGGGCCAGGGTCTGCAGGACCGAGTCGTGGAGGTGTGCGGCGAGCTCGGCCCGCTCCTCCTGCCGGATGCGTTCGCGTCGCTCGAGCCCGAGCTGGTCGAGCAGACCCCACAGCCACGGACCGAACAGCAGCCCGAGTCCGGCCAGCGCCGCCACCACGGCGAAGCCGAGGTCACGTAGCGCGCCGAGACTGTCCTGGCCCGCGAGGAAACCGGCGACGGCGCCGGCGACGAGCAGGGTGCCCACCAGCAAGCGGACCGGCGAGGCCGGACCGTCGCTGTTCGAGGCCAGCAGGTGACCGCCCGGCAGCCGTGCGGCGACACGCGAGAACCGGCTGCGGTCGGCGTCGTCCACGCGGGTCCACACGATGGCCGAGCCGGCAGCGGCGAGGGCGACCGGGAACACCAGGGCGTCGCCGAACCACAGCCCGAACGCCCGTAGCAGGAACAGCACCCCGAGCGTGATCAGGCCCAGCGCCGTGGCCTGCTGCAGCGTCGCGGGCCGGCGACCGTCGGGATGCGGCTGGGCCGAGAGCGGCGTGAACGCCCAGAGGACGCCGTAGAGCAGGATCCCGGCGCCGCCCGCGGTGGTGAGCACGACGAAGGCGATCCGGATCAGCACCGGGTCGACGCCCAGCCGCGCCCCGAGTGCGGCGGCGACGCCACCGATCACCTTCTCGCGGGGCGGCCGGCGCTCGGCCGTCGGTCCGCCCCCTCCGCCCGGCCCGCGGTGCATGCCTCGGCCGCCTCCGGGGGGCGGAGGCGGCGGCAGCGGCGCGCCCGGCGGCGGTGGCGGCGGCAGCGGCCCGGGATCGGGGGTCTGCGAGATGGAACGACCTTCGTATGTGCGGTCACCAATGTTGCACATGCTGCCCCTGAGCGGCAGCGCGCACCTCCCCGGGATCGCCTGGCGTGCTCAGGGTCGGCCCAGGGTGCTCCCCGATGGTTCCCCCGGGCCACCCGGCGCACGATGCGGACATCGAATCCGTCTCCCGTGCCTTCTGCGCGGCCCAGTACGAGCGAGTCCCCCGTGTCCCCATCGCAACCGCCTCCCGGCAGCACGTCAGCCGGCGGTCCGCCGCCCGTGGGTGGGCCACCGCAGGGTGGCCCCTGGGTGCCGCCTCCCGGCGCCGGTCCGTCCGCGCCCCGGCCACCGCTGCGGCGCCGCCGCGACGGCAAACTCCTTGCCGGGGTCCTGGCCGGCGTCGCCGACCACCTCGGTCTCGACGTGGCCGTCGCGCGCATCCTGTTCGTCGTGCTGACCGTCATGACGCAGGGCGCGTTCATCCTCGCCTACATCCTCGGCTGGATCTTCATCCCCGAGGAGACCGAGGCCGAGGCCGCCGCCCCGCGCCCCTCCCGTGGCAGCGACGCCGGTGGCCGCGACCCACTGTTCTGGGTCGGCATCGCCATCCTCATCGTCGGGGTCGTCTGGGTGCTCGACGGCCCGTTCGGCGGGCCCGGGCCCTTCCGCATCGGGGGCGACCGGTCGGTCCTGGTCCCGCTCGTCCTGATCGCCTTCGGTGTCGCGCTCTGGCGCGCCTCCGACCGCACCCGTCATCCCGCTCCCCCCGTCATGCCTCCACCGGAGTTCACCATGAGCAACCGTGACCCGTCCGCCCCCGGGACGCCTCCGGGCGATGTCCCCGCGGACGCGCGTACCACCCAGGTCATCGATCCCGTCGGCTGGGGCAGCCCGCCCGCCGGACCGCCACCGACCGCCCACCGTGGCGGTGACGGCCGCGACTGGACCCCGCCGCCGGTGCCCGCGTCCAAGAGCGTGCTGACGCGCATCACCCTCGGCGTCGCCGTGCTGACGGTCGGCGTGCTGTGGCTGCTCGAGGTCGCCGACGTGGTCGTCCTCGGTCCCGGCGTCATCTTCTCGGCGGCCATGCTGGTCGTCGGCCTGGGGCTGCTGCTCGGCAGCGTGATCGGCCGCGGCCGCGGACTCATCGGCGCCGGCCTGCTGCTGCTGCCCGTCGTCCTGCTCCTGCAGGTGGTCCGACCGTTCCCGGTCGACGCCTTCAGTTCTGGTGGCATGACGGTCGGCACCACGACCGAGTCACCCGCCGACGAGGACGCCGTGCGCGACGACTACCAGGTCGGTGCCGGCGAACTGCGCCTCGACCTCAGTGACATCGAGTTCACCGAGGACCGTGACATCGCGGTCCAGGTCGGCATGGGCGAGGTCGTCGTGCTCGTGCCCGACGACGTCGACGTCGAGATCGTGGGACGCGTCGGCGCCGGCGAGTTGGACCTGCTCGATCAACAGGACGACGGGGTCGGTCTCAAGCGCACCGTCGTCGACGAGGTCCCGGGCAGCACTGCCCGCCTCACCATCGAGGTCAACGTCGGCTTCGGCACCGCCGACGTCGACCGCCGCAGTTCCACCGGCCGCGTGCCGCCCGAACCCGTACCCCCGATCGAGCCGATCGAGCCGAACGAACCGCTGGAGCCGTGATGCGTACCAACCGATTCGACCTGCTGTCCTTCGTGTTCGGGGCGCTGTTCACCGCCGTCGGTGTCGTCGGTGTCAGTGACCTGGCCGTCCTCGACTTCGCCGATCTGCGCTGGATCGGGCCCGGCATCCTGGTGCTGATCGGCGTGGCGCTGGTGATCTCGGCCGCACGCCGCGACGGGCCCGACGAAGCGGTCGCGATCGAGGACGTCGGTGCGACCGACGCGACCGACGCGACCACCGACGCCTGAGGTTCCGCCACCGGTCGGAGGGCCGCAGATCGTCCCTCCGACCGGTAGGATCCGGACACGGCGGTCCGTGAAGGGCCGCCGGAGCCGTGCCGTACGGGTCAGCGCGCTCCGCCGCTTCGAAGCGAAGGACGCAAGCGTGCCTGCGACCATCATCGTCGGCGCCCAGTGGGGCGACGAGGGCAAGGGCAAGGCCACCGATCTGCTGGCCGACACCACCGACCTCGTGGTCCGCTACCAGGGCGGCAACAACGCCGGTCACACCGTCATCGTCGGCGACCAGGTGTTCAAGCTGCACCTGATCCCCAGCGGGATCCTGTACCCGCACGTCACGCCCGTGATCGCCGACGGCGTGGTGGTCGACCCCGAGGTGATGCTCGAGGAACTCGACGGGCTAGAGGCGCGCGGCATCGACGCGTTCGCCCGGGTCAAGATCTCGGGCAACGCCCACCTGATCATGCCCTACCACCGCGAACTGGACCTGCTCACCGAGCGTCGGCTCGGCAAGGCGAAGCTCGGCACCACCAAGCGCGGCATCGGCCCGGCGTATGCCGACAAGGCGTCCCGGATCGGGCTGCGGTTCCAGGACCTGTTCGACGAGAAGATCTTCCGCCAGAAGCTCGAGGCGGCGCTCGAGCACAAGAACGAACAGCTCGCGAAGATCTACAACCGGCTGCCGATGAACGCCGACGAGATCGCCGAGGAGTACCTCGGCTACGCCGCGCGGCTGCGCGGTGCGCTCACGGACACGACCGATCTGATCCACACCTCGCTCGAGGCCGGCCGCCACATCATCCTCGAGGGGGCGCAGGGCACGCTGCTCGACCTCGACCACGGCACCTACCCGTTCGTGACCTCGTCCAACCCCGTCGCCGGCGGCGCCCTGACCGGCGCCGGGCTGGGACCGCGTCACGTCGACCGGGTGATCGGCATCACCAAGGCCTACGTCACCCGGGTCGGCTCCGGCCCGTTCCCGACCGAGTTGTTCGACGAGGTCGGCGAGCGCATGACCGACGTCGGTGGCGAGTACGGCACCACGACCGGACGGCGCCGCCGGGTGGGCTGGTTCGACGCGGTGCTGGCCCGCTACGCCAACCGGGTGAACGGGTTCACCGACATCTTCCTCACCAAGCTCGACGTGCTGAGCGAGTTCGAGACGCTGCGGGTCGCGACCTCCTACCGCCACGACGGCGAGGAGTTCCACAACTTCCCGCCGCACCAGTCGATCTTCCACCACGCCGAGCCGGTGTTCACCGACATGCCCGGCTGGGGTCGCGACATCTCCGAGGTCACCGAATACGACGACCTGCCGCAGGAGGCGCGCGACTACGTCGACCTGCTCGAGGAGCAGTCCGAGACGCCCATCACCTGGGTGTCGGTCGGTCCCAAGCGTTCGCAGACCCTGATCCGCCGCGACGTGCCATTGGTTCCTGCAGCCGCTTCCTGATGGCTCGGCTCGTCCCGCAGGCTCTGCGGTTGCGAACTGGTCAGCGGCTGCGGGCCGCCTACGCTCCCGGCCGGTGTCGTCGTGAGGACTTGGCGTGGGTAGGCGGGTGCTGGTGGTCGGTGGGGGTGGGCGCGAGCACGCGCTCGGATGGCGGCTCGCGACCTCGCCGTCGGTCGACGCGGTCGAGTCCGCGCCCGGAAACCCCGGGCTCGCCGATCTGGGGCCCGTGCACGCGATCGACCCGACCGACCCGCAGGCGGTGGCGGCGCTCGCCGAGGACCGCCGCATCGACCTCGTCGTGGTCGGCCCCGAGGCGCCGCTGGTCGCCGGGGTCGTCGACCACCTCGCCGAACGCGGCATCCCGGCCTTCGGCCCGGTCGCCGCGGGGGCCCACATCGAGGGCTCGAAGCAGTTCGCCAAGGAGATCATGGTCGCCGCGGGCGCCCCGACGGCCGGCTACGTCGCCACGGCCGACCGCGACGAGGCCCAGGCCGCGCTCGAGCGTTTCGCCCCGCCGTACGTGGTGAAGGCGGACGGCCTGGCCGCGGGTAAGGGCGTGCGGATCTGCGCGACCATCGACGAGGCCCGCGACGCCGTCGACGACGCGCTCGTCCGGCGCATCTTCGGTGACGCCGGTGCCAGCCTCGTGATCGAGGAGTTCCTCGACGGTCCCGAACGCAGCCTCTTCGGCGTCTGCGACGGCACGGACGCCGTGTTGCTGGCACCGGCGCAGGACTACAAGCGCGCGCTCGACGGGGACGGTGGGCTGAACACGGGCGGCATGGGTGCCTACACGCCGGTGCCGGGGTTCGGCCTCGGGGACGTCGCGCGGCTGCGCGAGTTGATCTTCCTACCGGTGCTGCGCGAGCTCGCGGACCGCGGCACGCCCTACCGCGGGTTGCTCTACGCCGGCCTGGTCGAGACCGCGACCGGGCCGCGACTGCTCGAGTTCAACGCGCGGTTCGGTGACCCCGAGACCCAGGTCGTGCTGCCCCACCTCGCCAGCGACCTCGGCGAGCTGTTGTGGGCGTCGGCCGCCGGCTCGGTGGGCGACGTCGACCTCGCCTGGCACGACGGCGCGGTCGCGACGGTCGTGCTGGCCAGCGGGGGCTACCCGGGCGACTACGCGACCGGCGTGCGGATCGCCGGGATCGAGGACGCCGACGCGATGGACGCCGTGCAGGTGTTCCACGCCGGGACCGCCCGCGACGCCGACGGCAGACTGGTCACGGCAGGGGGCCGCGTACTCGACGTGACGGCCCGTGGCGCGGATGTCGCCGACGCGCGCGCCAGGGCATACGACGCGGTGCAGCGCATCCACTTCGACGGGATGCAGCACCGCACCGACATCGCCGCCGGGATCTGACCGGCGGCGACGTGGTGGCGGCGTGTCAGCTCGGCTGGCCGTAGACCAGCACGTCGGTCCCGATCGGCATCGCGTCGTTGGCCCAGATCCAGTCCATCGCCTCGATGCTCACGCGAACGCAGCCGTGTGAGGCGGCGTGGGACGGCACGTTGGTGTAGCCGTGGAAGGCGATGCCGTCGGTGTGGAAGTACCTGGGCCGGTACAGCCGGCCGAGATGCGATTCCCGCCACCCGTCGACCTCGCGGTAGATGTCCCAGCTTCCGTTTGGCGTCTCGGCCCAGTACTCGGTGCCGTCGTAGGTGTAGTAGCTCTCGTCGCCGCCCGACGCGTGGAAGATCAGTCCGGGCACCCCGTCCTGGACCAGCATCACGATCTGGCGGTCCTCGTCGAACTCGACCACGTAGCCGGAACCCGACTCGGTCCGGGGGGTCTCGGGAACGGCGAGGGCACCGCGGGTCGACGGGCCGTAGATCCCGTCGCGCGCCAGCCCGTGGACCTTCTGCACGGCCAGGACGGCGTGCTCGGTCAGCGTGCCGTAGACGCCGTCGATCGGGCCGACCCAGTAGTCGTGGTCGGTGAGGTACTCCTGCAGTGCGGCGACGGTCGGGCCCTCGTCGCCCGGCTCGAGCAGGAGCGCGATGTCGGCACGGGCCACGAGTTCCATGGCGCGGGCGATGAAGGAGGCCATCTGGTCGCGCTCGACCTGCCCGGTCGGACAGAACCGCAGACCCAGTTCGTCGCAGCCGGCGCTGACCCCCGATCCACCGAGGCGCTGCGCCGCGTCGGCGTGGGTCCCGGCGACGTCGTGGAACCAGGCCGTGTCCGTCGTGGGCACATCGAACGCGCGGGTCAGGAAGCTGGCCATCTCCTGGCGGGCCACGGCGGCGTCGGGGCAGTAGCGGTCGTCCTCGCAACCCTCGGTGATCCCGGCATCGGCGATGGCGGCGATGGCACCCGTGTGCGGGTTGTCCGCGGGAACGTCGGCGAAGTCCGCGGCACCCGACGTGTCGAGTTCCAGGGCGCGGGCGAGGAAGGACGCCATCTGGTCGCGGCGCACGGGTTCGTCGGGGCAGTAGCGGCCCGCGTCGCAGCCTTCGGTGATGCCCTGCTCGTGGAGCGCCGCCACGGCTTCGGCGTGCACGCCCTCGACATCGTCGAAGCCGCTGTCCTGCGCCGCCGCCGGCGGGGCGGGCAGCACGACCGCGGCCAGTGCGGCAAGGAAGGTGAGCGTGACGGTCAGGGAACCGCGAGGGTGCATCGGTACTCCGTGGTCGGTTGTCCAGGAACGTACGGGCGGGACGGGATCGGCGACCTGTCCGCACGCAGGCACCGATCCGCACACCCGGGTGTCCGGGTCGGCTAGTTATCTGGCATAGTCATGCCAGGGAGTAGGCATCGGGTGCGGAGCGGGCAGTGGATCCTGCAGCGATCGGCCGGCGGGTGCGGCGCATGCGGCGCGCGCTCGGGCTGAGCCAGGTCGAACTGGCCGAGCGGGCCGGCATCAGCCGCCAGGCCCTCGGCACGCTCGAGTCCGGTCGGCACCTGCCCCGCGTCGACGCGGCCGTCGCACTGGCCGGCGTGCTGGGTACGACCGTCGAGGACCTGCTCGCGGTCGGCCCGCCACGGGCGCTGCACGTGCTCGGAGCGCCGCTCGCCGATGGTCAGGCCGTGCGGGTGGTCCAGGTCGGCGACCACCACGTCTGCGTGCCGACCCCGGGCCACGACGACGGCGAGGTGTGGTCCGCGCCCGACGCGGTCGTCGACGACGGCCGCGTCGTGCTGCTGCCCGGTGCGGACACCGACGGGTTCCTGGTGGCCGGCTGCGACCCGGCGCTCGGCATCGTCGCTGCCCTCGGACCGGGGCGCGGAAACGGGCGGATCGTGCCGGTGCTCGCCTCGTCGGCCGCTGCCCGGCTCGCGCTGCTCACGGGTCGCGCGCATGCCGCGGTCGTCCACGACGTGGTGCCGGCCGGCCCCGAACATCCGGCCCGCGTCCACCGCCTGCCGCTGGCGGTGTGGCGCACCGGGCTCGCGGTCCCCGAGGGCGCCGAGGCCGCGATCGACGCGGCGCTCGCCGGGGTCGGTCCGGTGATCCAGCGCGATGCCGGGGCGGCCGCGCAGGTCGCCTTCGAGCGGGCGCTGCTGGCCGACGGGCTGTCGCTGCCGCCCGGCCCGCTGGCAACGGGCCACCTCGACGCCGCCCGCCAGGCAGCCGCCACCGGCACGCCGGCCGTGACGATCGAGCCGGTCGCACGGGCACTGGGTCTGCACTTCCGTTCGCTCGAGATCCACCGGGTCGAGGTCTGGATCGACGTGCGGTCCAGCGACCATCCTGGCGCGCTCGCGCTGGGTGAACTGCTGGGCTCGGTCCGCCTGCGACGCCGGCTGGCCGTGCTGCCCGGCTACGACCTCGAGGCGGCGTAGTGCGCACGCGGGGTGTCTCGATGCTGCTGGTCGTGGTCGCGGCGGCCGGCTGTGGTTCTCCGGCTCCCGCCACCGCGCAGTCCGACGGGTTGACCGTGTTCGCCGCGGCGTCGCTGGCCGACGCATTCGAGGACCTGGCGGTCGAGTTCGAGCGCCGCAACGACGGCCTCGAGGTGCGGCTGAACCTGGCCGGGTCGCAGACGCTGGCCGGTCAGTTGCTCGACGGCGCCGCCGCCGACGTGTTCGCCGCGGCCGACGACGTCGAGATGGCCCGCGTCGTGGCGGCCGAGCGCGCCGCGGACCCGCGGACGTTCGCCACCAACGACCTCGTGATCGCGGTCGAGCCCGGAAACCCGCGGGACGTCGCCACGCTGCAGGATCTCGCGCGCGAGGACCTGCTGGTCGTGTTGCCGATCGGGGACGTCCCGGCCGGGCGCTACGCCGCGGCCGCGCTCGAGCGCGCCGATGTCGAGGTGGCACCGGTGAGCCTGGAACTCGACGTCCGGGCCGCCCTGGGCAAGGTCGTGCTCGGCGAGGCGGACGCGGCGATCGTCTACGCGAGCGACGTCGCGGCGGTCGGGGGGCGTGCGCAGGTGGTCCCGCTGCCATCCGGGCTGGCGCCCGGGATCGGCTATCCCGTCGCGGTCATCGCCGACAGCCACCGCTCGGACCTGGCCGCCGCGTTCGTGGACCTGCTGCTCGAGCCGACCGGGCGGGACCTGCTGCGTCGCCACGGGTTCGGTGCCCCGTGAGCGCGACCATCGACCACCGGCGCCGCAGGAACGGCGAGCGGCCCCTCACGGTGCTGGTGACCGTCGCGCTCGTGGCCGCCGTTTCTTTGCTGGTGCTCCCGCTCCTCGGCCTGCTCGCCCGCACCCCGTGGTCACGCGTCGTCGCGCTGCTCGGCGACCCGGCCGTGCGGGAGACGCTGCGCCTGTCGCTGGCCGTCAGCCTGGCCTCGGCCGCCCTGTCGCTCGTGCTCGGCGTGCCCCTGGCGTGGCTGCTGGCCCGCGCGTCGTTCCCCGGCAAGCGGCTGCTGCGGGCCCTGTGTGTCCTGCCCATGGTGCTGCCACCGGTCGTTGGTGGTGTCGCCCTGCTGGCCGCCTTCGGGCGCCGCGGCCTGGTCGGCGCGCCGCTCGAACGGCTCACCGGGATCACGCTGCCGTTCACGACCGCCGGCGTGGTCCTCGCCGTCACCTTCGTGTCGCTGCCGTTCCTCGTGGTCACCGTCGAAGCCGGCTTCCGCGGCATCGACGCCCGGATCGAGGAGGCCGCCGCCACGCTCGGGGCGACACGATGGACCGTGCTGCGGCGGGTCAGCCTGCCGCTGCTCGCGCCGTCGCTCGCCGCGGGAACCGCGTTGGCCTGGGCGCGGGCGCTCGGCGAATTCGGCGCTTCGATCACCTTCGCCGGCAACCTCGGCGGCACGACCCGGACCGTGCCGCTCGCGGTCTACCTCGAACTGCACCGCGATCCCGACGCGGCGATCGTGCTGTCGCTGGTCCTGCTCGCGGTGTCGATCGCGATCCTGGTCGGCCTCCGCGACCGCTATCTCGGGGCCGGCCGGTGACCCTGTTCGCCGACGTGACGGCCCGCCGGGGCGACTTCGACCTCGATGCGCGCATCGAGGTCGCCGACGGCGAGGTGTTGGCACTGCTCGGCCCCAACGGCGCCGGCAAGACCAGCCTGTTGCGCATCGTGGCCGGCCTCGAACCGCCGACGACCGGACGGGTCGTCCTCGACGGCGTCACCGTGGACGACGTGCCGGCCGGCATCCATGTGCCGGCTCCCGAGCGGCGGGTGGGCATGGTGTTCCAGGACCATCTGCTGTTCCCCCACCTCGATTTGACGGGCAATGTCGCCTTCGGCCCGCGCTCACGCGGCGTCGGCCGGCGTGAAGCCCACCGGGTGGCTCTCGACTGGCTCGAGCGGGTCGGTCTGGCCGAGCGTGCCGGGACCCGGCCGACCGGCCTCTCGGGCGGGCAGGCACAACGGGTCGCCCTGGCCCGGGCGCTGGCCGGCGACCCGGCCGTCCTGCTGCTCGACGAACCGCTCGCCGCGCTGGACGTCGAGACCCGGCAGGAGGTGCGCGGCCTGTTGCGGCACCACCTGCAGGCCTTCGGCGGCCCGACCGTGCTGGTCACGCACGATCCGCTGGAGGCGCTGACGCTCGCCGACCGCCTGGTCGTGCTCGAGGGCGGGCGGGTCAGCCAGTCTGGCACCCCGGCCGAGGTCGCCCGGCGGCCGCGCTCGGCGTGGGTGGCCCGCCTCGTGGGCATCAACCTCGTCCACGGCGTGGCGGCCGGCACGGTCGTGTCCGTCGGCGAGTTGTCGCTGACGACGGCGGACCCGGCGGAAGGGCCGGTCGACGTGCTGTTCCACCCCCACGCCGTCGCCCTGCACCGGAGACCGCCCGGGGGCAGTCCCCGCAACACCTGGCGGGCGGTGGTAGACGGGATGGACGTCGAGGGGGCGCGGGTGCGGGTCCATCTCGACGGCCCGCTGCCCGCGGTGGCCGAGGTGACCCCCGCGGCGGTGGCCGACCTCGGTCTCGCCGACGGGGTCGAGGTCTGGGCCGCCGTCAAAGCCGTCGAACTCCAGGTCGAACCTCGATAGAGGCCGGCCGGATGCAGGCCACGGGTACCGCGGGCCGGGGGGCAACGAGGGAGCGAAGCGACCGAGCAGGGGGACCCGGCGCAGGACCTGGGGGGCAACGAGGGAGCGTCAGCGACCGAGACAGGGGACCCAGGTCAATCTCGTGTGAGGCCGACCCAGTGGTGGGTGCCGTCGGCGGTGACCTCACGCTTCCAGACCGGCACCCGTTGCTTGACGCGCTCGAGTGCGTCCTCGCAGGCGGCGAACGCGGCGGCACGGTGGGGCGAGGTGCACACGATCAGGATGGTGTGGGCGCCGACGGGCAACTCGCCGGTGCTGTGCAGCAACACGATCCCACGCACGTCGGGGTGGTCGGCGGCGATCTCGGCCGCGATGTCGGCCATGACCTTCTCGGCCATGGCGTCGTAGGACGAGTAGTCGAGGCGGACGACGTCGGACACGTCGGGCGCGTGGTCACGGACGGTGCCGAGGAAGACGGCGGTGGCGCCGACGTCGGGGGTGGTGACGGCCGCGATCGACGATTCGACCGGCAGCGGTGGCTCGCGCAGGCCGGTGAGGATGCGCACGTCGGGCCGGTCGTCGGCGCCACCGGCGACCGGTGGCAGCAGGGCGACCTCGCGCGCACCGGCCAGCGGGTGGTCGTCGCGAACGACCTCGAGGTCGACGGCCACGTTGACGCGTGCGAGCAGGCCGTCGAGCGCCGGGTGGGCGCTGGCGACGGCGGCGCGCAGATCCGCGACGGTGGCCGTGTCGTCGAGCACCACCCGGGTGCGGGTCACCCCGGCACGGTCGGCCAGCCCGCCGAACATGCGCACCTCGACGTCCACGGTTCTCACTCCTGGCAGGTCATGTCGAGGCTACTGCGCGGTCCGCGCCGTCCGATCGCACGTGGGTGACCCGAGACGGCGGGCGTCCCGCAGGGCAGGCTGGCGGGTGTCCGGTGCGGCCGGCGCGGGAGGTGGCCATGGTCGAACGCGAGGCACTCGTCGCGCGACTGCTCGACCGCCACGGCCGGACCTTCGCCGAGGAGGTCGGCATCGACCTCCGTGGCGGTGGCAGCGACGCCGCGTTCCAGTTGTGCGTCGCGGCGCTGCTGATCGGCGCCCGGATCGGCACGACCATCGCGGTGGCGGCCGCCCGCTCGCTCTTCGAGGCGGGCCTCACGTCGGCGCGCCGCATGCACGAGTCCACCCGGCAGCAACGCGTCGACGCGCTGGGTCGCGGCGGCTACGTCCGCTACGACGAGAGCACCGCGACCTATCTCGGTGACACGGCCGCGTTGCTGCTCGCCCGCTACGACGGCGACCTCGACGGCCTGCGCGCGGCCGCCGACCACGACCCGGCGCGGGAGGAACAGCTGCTGCGGGAGTGCAAGGGGATCGGTCGCGTGGGCGCTGCGATCTTCCTGCGTGAGATCCAGACGGTCTGGCCCGAGGTGCGACCCTTCGCCGACACGGCCATCACCGCGCCGGCCGCCGCACTCGGACTGCCCCGAACCGCCGCCGGCCTGGCGACGATGGCCGGCGACGACGACCTGTCGCGCCTAGCTGGGGCACTCCTGCGCGCCGATCGAGCCGGCGAGGTCGAGGCTCTGCGGAACGGGGACGACCTGCCGCCCTCCCCGACACAGTTGGCGACGGCGACGAAGCAGCGGCTGCTCGAGTTCGCTCGCGCCTACGATCTGCCCGGTCGCTCCAGGATGCGCCGCGACGAACTCGCCGCGGCGCTGGCCGAACTCGGCTGAACGGGGACCTCGAGGAAAAGAACCGCGATGGTGTTCGCAGAACTGGGCCAAGTGGCGCGCGACGTGCTCACGGTCCGCCAGGTGTTCGGGGAGCCGATCGAGCGGGACGGCGTCACGCTGGTGCCGGTCGCCGCGGTCGGCGGCGGCGGCGGTGGCGGCCGCGGGCCGGGCGACGAGGGCGAGGGCGGCGGGTTCGGGATGGGGGCCCGGCCGGTCGGCGCGTTCGTGATCACCGCCGGCAGGGTGACCTGGCGGCCGGCCGTCGACGTCAACCGCGTGGTCACCGCGGTCGCCGCGGTGCTGTGCCTGGCCATGTTGCGACGACGGCGACGGCACCGCTGAATCCGGTGGCGCCCGGCGGCCGGTCCGCCGGTACCGTGCCCGCATGGGAGTGAGCGACGCGTCACCGTTGCTCGATCGGCTGGGACGGCCGATCGAGGACCTGCGCATGTCCGTGACCGACCGGTGCAACCTGCGCTGCCGCTACTGCATGCCGCGCGAGGTGTTCGGGCCCGACCATGCGTTCCTGCCGCGGAGCGAACTGCTCACCTTCGAGGAACTCGCCCGGCTGACCCGGGTGTTCGTGGGTCTCGGCGTCCGCAAGCTGCGGCTGACCGGCGGCGAGCCGTTGCTGCGCCACGACCTGCCCGACCTGGTCGCACGCCTCGCGGACGTGGCGGGTCTGCAGGACATCGCGCTCACGACCAACGGCGTGCTGTTGCGTCGCGACGCCGCCGCCCTCGCGGCTGCGGGGCTGCGCCGGATCACGGTCAGCCTGGACGCCCTCGACGACGCCACGTTCCGGCAGTTGGCCGACACGAAGGCACCGGTCGGCACGGTGCTCGACGGGATCGAGGCGGCCCGCGAGGCGGGCCTCGACCCGGTCAAGGTGAACTGCGTGCTGCAGCGCGGCGTCAACGACGACCAGATCGAAGCGCTCGCCGGCTGGGCCCGCGACACCGGCGTGACGCTGCGGTTCATCGAGTTCATGGACGTCGGCACCACCAACGGCTGGCTGCGTGACCGGATGGTTCCGGCCGAGGAGGTCGCGCAGCGCATCGCCGCCAGCTGGCCGATCGAGCCGGTCGAGCCCGACCGGGCCGCCGACGTCGCCGAACGGTTCCGCTACCTCGACGGGGCCGGCGAGGTCGGGATCATCGCGTCGGTCAGTCGCCCGTTCTGCGGCACGTGTACCCGGGCGCGCCTCTCGGCGGTGGGCGAGCTGTACACGTGCCTGTTCGCCGCCAAGGGCACCGACCTGCGCGAGCAGGTGCGTTCCGGGGCGACCGATGCGCAGCTCTCGGCGGCGATCGCGGCCGTGTGGGGCGCTCGCACCGACCGCGCTTCCGAGCTGCGCGCCGAGGCGGGCCTCACCGGCCCGCGCGTCGAGATGTCCTACATCGGCGGCTGACGCCACCCTGGCAGTTCGGCGAGGTCGTGGCCACGGCTGGCGGCGCTACCGTCGGCCCGTTCGCCCGCCCGGCCGCGGTGGCCGCCCGCCAGGCCCGTCCCGAGACTTCCGCCCATGCCTTCCTCCAGCCTGCTGCTCGCGGCCGCCGCCGAGCGCGGCGGTGCCGGTGGCTACGTCTCCCTCGAGGTTCCCGGCTGGGCGTGGGCGGCGCTGGTCGCCGCGATCGTGGCGATGCTGCTCGCCGATCTGCTCCTGGTCCACCGGGTCCCGCACGACGTCACGCTCAAGGAGGCGTTCGTCGAGAGCGGCGTCTGGGTCGCGATCGGGTTGAGCTTCGGGCTGATCATGGCGTGGGCGTACGGCTGGCAGGCCGCGGGTGAGTACTACGGCGGCTACCTGATCGAGAAGAGCCTCTCGATCGACAACGTGTTCGTGTGGGCCGTGATCTTCGCCTTCTTCAAGGTGCCCAACCGCTACCAGTTCCGGGTGTTGTTCTGGGGCGTGTTCGGGGCACTGGTCCTGCGCGCCGCGTTCATCTTCGCCGGCGTCGCCCTGCTCGAGCGCTTCGACTGGCTGCTCTACGTCTTCGGCGCGATCCTGCTCTACACCGCCTACAACATGTTGCGACACGCCGGCCAGGAGGTCGACCCCGAGAACAACCCCGCGATCAAGCTCGTGCGGCGCTTCCTGCCGGTCTCCGAGGAGTACGACGGTCAGAAGATGTTCACGCGGGTGAACGGCACGCTGATGGCCACGCCCCTGTTCGTCGTGCTCGTGCTGATCGAGTTCACCGACGTGATCTTCGCGGTCGACTCGGTGCCGGCGATCCTGGCCGTCAGCCGCGAGCCGTTCATCGTGTTCTCGGCCAACGCGTTCGCGATCCTGGGGCTGCGGGCGCTGTACTTCGCCTTGGCCGGCATGGCGGGCCGGTTCCGCTATCTCGATCGCGGCCTGGCGGCGATCCTGACCTTCGTCGGGGTCAAGATGATGCTGATCGAGGTCTACCACCTGCCGATCTACGTCAGCCTCGGCGTGATCGCGCTGATCCTCGCGATCGCGATCGTCGCGTCGCTGCGCGCCGAGCCGAAGGAGGACGAGGCACGCGACCTGCTCTCGACCGCCTTCATCGGCAAGTCGAAGGGCACAACGCGGGGCATCCCGTCCCCGCGCCGTCGCCGCCAAGAGGACGACGAACCGGCCTGAGCGCACCGGCCACGGCGGCCGTCACAGAAAAGTGGGTGACAGCGGTCGGTGGCAGACCTACGTTGCCCAGGCGCGCCCATGGCGGCGTCGAACCGGTCGGGAGTCCGGGCGGCGGGGCGTGTTGCTCGACGTGCCCGCGTTCCGTTCGCGGCGCACACGGTGAGGGAGGGCAAGGTGACCAGGGTCCAGATGACGGTCGACGGCCAACGGTGCGACGACGAGGTCGAGCCGCGGCTGCTGCTCGTCCACTACCTGCGCGACGTGGTCGGCAAGACCGGCACCAACGTCGGCTGCGACACCTCCAACTGCGGGGCCTGCACGGTCCACCTCGACGGCGAGTCGGTGAAGAGTTGCACCGTGCTGGCCGTCCAGGCCGATGGCAGCGACGTGAAGACCATCGAGGGCCTGGCCGAACCGCCGGGCGACGGCGACGCGACCAGCGGCTGGCATCCGCTGCAGAAGGCGTTCCACGCCGAGCACGGCCTGCAGTGCGGGTACTGCACCCCGGGCATGATCATGAGCTCGATCGACCTGCTCGAACGCAACCCCTCACCCACCGAGGAGGACGTCCGCCACGGCCTCGAGGGCAACCTGTGCCGCTGCACCGGCTACGTCAACATCGTCCGCTCGGTCCTGCGGGCCGCCGCCGAACTGCGTGGTGAGTCCGTGGGCGACGCCGAGGAGGGCACGGTCGGCGAGGCCGATGTCGTGTCCGACCCGGCGCACGCCGACCAGCTCGAGAACCTGGAGG
Organism: Egicoccus sp.; assembly: GCA_035462025.1. GTDB lineage: Bacteria > Actinomycetota > Nitriliruptoria > Nitriliruptorales > Nitriliruptoraceae > Egicoccus. The sequence continues at coordinate 62,450 of DATHUR010000114.1, forward strand.
TGGCGCCGTGACCGCCCTGGACGCCCCCGCTGCCGACGCCGTCGTCGGCGTGACCAAGCTGCGCAAGGAGGATGCCCACCTCGTCACCGGCCGGACCCGCTGGACCGACAACGTCCAGCTCCCGGGGATGCTGCACGTGGCCGTCGTGCGTTCGCCGATGGCCCACGCCCGCGTGACCGGCGTCGACGTCTCGGCCGCGCTCGAGCAGCCCGGCGTGGTCGCGGCTTACACCGGTGCCGACCTGGTCGAGCACTGGTCGGGCGGGCTGCCGTGCGCGTGGCCGGTCACCGAGGACATGCGCTCGCCGGTCCACCTGCCGATCGCGACCGACGAGGTGCGCCACGTCGGTGACGCGGTCGCGGTCGTCGTGGCCCGCACGCGCTACCAGGCCGCGGACGCCACCGAGCACGTCGTCGTCGACTACGACCCGCTGCCGGTCGTGACCAACATGGAGGCGGCGCGGGCCGACGGGGCCGACCTCGCCGACACCAGCCTCGAATCGAACGAGAGCTACACCTGGCCGATGGTCAACGGTGACATCGACGCCGCGTTCGACGGCGCAGCACACGTCGTCACGCGGCGGTTCGTCAACCAGCGCCTGATCCCGACCGCGATCGAACCACGCGCCGTGGTCTGTGCGCCGCCGCGCGACCAGCGCGAGTACACGATGTGGTCGGCCACCCAGGTGCCGCACATCCTGCGCCTGATGCTGGCGCTGACCTGCGGCGTACCCGAACACGAGCTGCGGGTCATCGCCCCCGACGTCGGCGGCGGATTCGGCTCGAAGCTCAACGTCTATGCCGAGGAGGCGATCTGCCTCGTGCTGGCGAAGCTGCTCGACCAGCCGGTCAAGTGGACCGAGTCGCGCACCGAGGGCTACCTCGCCACCATCCACGGCCGCGACCAGATCCAGGACCTCTCGATCGCGCTCGACGCCGACGGCCGCATCCGCGGGCTGAGGGTCAAGCTGCTGGCCGACATGGGGGCCTACCTGCAACTGGTCACGCCGGGCGTGCCGCTGCTCGGCGCGTTCATGTTCAACGCGATCTACAAGATGGATGCGCTCTCGTTCGAGTGCACCGGCGTGTTCACCAACAAGACGCCGACCGACGCCTACCGCGGCGCCGGCCGGCCCGAGGCGACCTACGCCATCGAGCGCCTGATCGACGAGGCCGCGCACGAACTGGGCATGGAGCCGTTCGAACTGCGCGAGCGCAACTGGATCAAGCACGAGGAGTTCCCGTACGAGACCATCGCCGGGATCACCTACGACTCGGGCAACTACGAGGCCGCGACCGCCAAGGCGAAGGAGATGTTCGACTACGACGGGCTGCGCGCCGAGCAGGCTCGCCGCCGCGCATCGGGCGACCCGGTCCAACTCGGCATCGGGATCTCGACCTTCACCGAGATGTGCGGTCTGGCGCCGTCACGGGTGCTCGGGTCGCTGTCGTACGGTGCGGGCGGCTGGGAACACGCCAGCGTCCGGATGCTCGCCACCGGCAAGGTCGAGGTCGTGACCGGTACCTCGCCCCACGGGCAGGGCCACGTGACCGCCTGGTCGCAGATCGCGGCCCAGGCGCTGGGCGTGCCCTACGAGGACGTCGAGGTCCGTCACGGCGACACCGCCGTCGCCCACAAGGGCATGGACACCTACGGCTCGCGCTCGCTGGTGGTCGGCGGCTACGCGGTACAGGTCGCCTGCGACAAGGTCGTCGCCAAGGCGAAGCGGGTCGCGGCCCACCTGCTCGAGGCCAGCGAGGACGACCTCGAGTTCGATCACGGCACGTTCAGCGTGCGTGGATCACCGGACGCGAAGAAGACGATCCAGGACATCGCCCTGGCCGTCTTCGCCGCGCACGACTACCCCGAGGACATGGAGCCCTCGCTCGACTCCGACGCGACCGTCGACCCCGAGAACTTCTCCTACCCGCACGGCACCCACCTCGCCGCGGTCGAGGTCGACACCGAGACCGGGATGGTGCACCTGCGCGACTACGTCGCGGTCGACGACGTCGGCAAGGTCATCAACCCCCAGATCGTCGAGGGCCAGGTCCACGGCGGACTGGCCCAGGGCATCGCCCAAGCGCTGTTCGAGGAGGCCGTCCACGACGCCGACGGCAACCTCGTCACCGGCTCGCTGGTCGACTACTACGTGCCCTCGGCCGCCGACCTGCCCACCTTCCGGACCGACCGCACCGAGACCCCGGCGACCACCAACCCGCTGGGCGTCAAGGGCGTCGGCGAGGCCGGCACGATCGCCTCGACCCCCGCCATCATGAACGCGGTCGTCGATGCACTCCGACCGATGGGCATCAACGACGTGCCGATGCCCGCCTCCCCACGCAACGTGTGGGAGACGATCCAGTCTGCGCGTTCGACGGAAGGGGGTGCGGCATGATCCCGGCGACCTTCGACTACGTCCGGGCCGAGTCGATCGACCACGCGGTCGCGACGCTCGCCGAACACGGCGACGAGGCCAAGCTGCTGGCGGGCGGGCACAGTCTGCTGCCGTTGATGAAGCTGCGGCTGGCGGCTCCCGCGGTGCTGGTCGACCTCGGCCGCATCGGCGCGCTGCGCGGCGTCAGCGAGACCGACGACGGCCTGGCGATCGGGGCGATGACCCGGCACCAGGACATCATCGACGACCCGCTCGTGCGTGAGCACTGCGGGGTGCTGGCGCACGTGACCGAGTTCGTCGGCGACGCCCAGGTCCGCCACCGCGGCACGATCGGCGGGGCCTTGTCCCACGGCGACGCCGCCGGGGACCTGCCGGCGGTCGCGCTGGCGCTGGACGCGACCTTCGTGGTGCAGGGGCCGGACACCCGGCGGGAGGTGGCGGCTGCCGACTTCTTCGTCGACTACCTCGAGACCGCGATCGGCGACAACGAGGTGCTGACCGAGATCCGCGTGCCGAAACTCGACGAGGGCTGGCGCTGGCGCTACGAGAAGTTCGTCCGCGTGTCGCAGGCGTGGGCGATCGTCGGTGCACTGGCGCTCGTGCGGCGCGAGAACGGCGCGATCGGCGAGGCGAGGGTCGCCCTGACCAACATGGCGACCGTGCCGGTCCGTGCCCGGACGACCGAGCAGATGTTGTCCGGCGCCGGACACGAGGCCATCCGCTCGGCCGCGGAGGTCGCGGCCGAGGACACGTCCCCGACGGAGGACCTCAACGCCTCGGCCGAGTACCGCGAACACCTCGCCCGCGTGCTGACGCGCCGGGCACTCGAAGCCGCCGCCTCTTGAGAGGTCGGCTCCCGGAGGGGGTCACCGACCCGGACTCGCTCGCGCGTCGCCTGGCCGGGGTCGGCTACCTCGCCGACCCCGGCCTGGCCACGGCCGCGTACCTGACGTTGGTCCTGCGGCGGCCGCTGCTGCTCGAGGGCGACGCCGGCGTCGGCAAGACCGCGACCGCCGCCGCGCTGGCGCAGGTGCTCGACGCGCCGCTGCTACGCCTGCAGTGCTACGAGGGCATCGACGCCTCGCAGGCGCTGTACGACTGGAACTTCCCGGCCCAGATCCTGCACCTGCGCGCGGCCGAAGCGGCCCGGCATGGTGGGCACCGGGAGGACGCCGGCGCCGTCGAGTCGGAGGCCGGGCTCGAGAGCGAGTTGTACGACCGGCGGTTCCTGGTGTCGCGGCCGCTGTTGCAGGCGCTCGAGACCGACCCGGTCGTGCTGCTGATCGACGAGGTCGACCGCGCCGACGACGAGTTCGAGGCACTGCTGCTCGAGGTGCTCGGCGACTTCTCGGTCAGCGTCCCCGAGCTGGGCACCATCCGGGCCGCGACGCCGCCGGTGGTGGTGCTCACCTCGAACCGGACCCGCGAGGTCCACGACGCGCTCAAGCGGCGCTGCTACTACCACTGGGTCGATCACCCGAGCTACACCCGCGAGGTCGAGATCGTGCGCACCCGGCTGCCCGGCGTCGGCGAGCGCCTCGCCCGCGAGGTCGTCTCGGCGGTGCAGACGCTGCGCGAGCAGGACCTGCTCAAGACCCCCGGGGTGGCCGAGACCCTCGACTGGACCGAGGCGCTGGTCGCGCTCGGCGCCGACCACCTCGATGCCGATCTCGCCGTCGCCACCCTGGGGTCGGTGCTCAAGTTCCGCGAGGACCAGGAACGGGCCCGCGCCATCGACGTCGCGACACTCGTCGCCCGAGCCGTGACCGGCGGTGGGCCGACCGCCGGGGGGCACGTGGGTGGCTGATGCGACGAGCTCGCTGACGACCGTCGCGGTCGGGTTCGCGCGGGCGTTGCGGGCCGCCGGCGTCGACGCGGACCCCTCGCGCGTGCATGCGTTCGTCGCCGCGCTCGACCGGCTGCGACCCGACCTGGTCACCGACGTCTACTGGGCCGGGCGTGTCACGCTGTGCGCCGGTCCCGACGACCTCGACCGCTATGACCGGGTCTTCGACGCCTTCTTCAGCGGCGTGGCGGTGACCGGCCGTGCCCAGACCCGCCGCCGCGTCCAGGTCGCCGCAGACGCCCTGGGCGTCCCCGGCGACGGCGCGGCTGCCGGTGACGACGTGCCCGAGGTGACCGCCGTCACCCGCCACGCCAGCGCGAACGAGGCCCTGCGTCACCGCGACGTGGCCGACCTCGACCCGGCCGAGCGCGAAGAGCTGCGCCGATTGCTGGCCCACTTCTCCATGCCGGGGGAGGTCCGACGGTCGCGGCGCCGGCAGCCGGCGCGACGCGGCGGCGTCGACCGCCGCCGCACGGTGCGGGCGCTGCTCGCGGCCGGTGGCGAACCCGGCCGTATCCGCTACACCGGGCCCCGGCCACGACCCCGCCGGGTGCTGCTGCTGGTCGACGTGAGCGGGTCGATGGCCGGCTACGCCGACGCCCTGCTGCGCTTCGCCCACGCCGCCGTGCGCGGCCGCACCGCGCCGACGGAGGTGTTCACGCTGGGCACCCGGCTGACCCGCGTGACCCTGGAACTCGCCCACCGCGACGCCGACA
>DATHUR010000115.1:0-49145 GCA_035462025.1 Egicoccus sp.
GCCGCGGGTGACATCACCGAGTACGAGGGCAAGGTCCGGCTGATCGCGGTCGGGTTCGGTGAGGCCGCGACCGCGGTCAACAACGCCGCGGTCTACATCGATCCCAGCGCCCGCGTGTTCCCCGGCCACAGCTCCGGCTGAGCCCGGCAGCCGGTGTCGGTGGGCAGCCCGACAGCACCGGCGCCGTGGCGATCGCAACGGCGACGGACGTCCGGCGCATATGGCGGTTGCGGGTATGCCGGTCACCCGACCATGTGACGCTCGATCGCGGCGACGTCCGGTGATGCCAACGCGCAACGGTGACGCCGCTGCGCCCCTCTACAGCGCGCCGACGTCACGGTTGCCGGCGTACGTCACCGGCTGCCGGTCACAGCTCGGGCTGGGTTCGGCGGTGCCGCCTCAACCCCGAAGGACCGTCCCGTCGACATCACGGCGGGCCGGGCGGCCGAGCAGGTAGCCCTGCATGAACTCGCAGCCGGCCGCCAACAGCGCACCGAGCTGCTGGTCGGTCTCGACGCCCTCGGCGACCACCTGGATGCCGAGCGTCCGTGCCAGGGCCACCACGCCCTCGACCAGCGCCCCGGCGTCGGGCTCGTCCTCCAACGCCGTCACGAAGGTGCGGTCGAGCTTGATCTGGTCGATGGGCAGGCGCTGGAGCCAGGTCAGCGTCGAGTAGCCCGTACCGAAGTCGTCGAGGGCGATGCGCACGCCGAGCCGCCGCAGTTCGGTCAACTGCTCGACCACGCCCGGCAGGTCGACCAGCGCGCGGCTCTCGATCACCTCGACGGTCAGCAGCGCGGGATCCAGGTCGACCTCGTTGAGAGCGGCGCGGACGGCAGGCACGAGTCGCGGGTCGATCAGGGTCTGCGCCGCGAGGTTCACCGCGACGTGCCGCGGGGTCCGCGTGCCGGCCCAGGAGGCTGCTGCGGCGGTCGCCGTGCGGATCGCCCACAGGTCCAGCGCGACCACGTCGCCGCTCTCCTCCGCCAGTGGCAGGAACGCCGCGGGCGTGAGCAGGCCGAGGTGGGGATGGCGCCAGCGCGCCAGTGCCTCGTGACCGACCACCTCCGAGTGGTGGGTGTCGCCGGGGTCTGCGACGACCCGGACGATGGGCTGGTAGTGCAGTTCGAACGCGTCGTCGTCGAGACCGGTGCGCACCTCGGCGGCCGACGAGCGGCTACCGCCGGAGGCGCGCGGCACCCCGTCGGCGAGCGCGACCTGGTTGCGACCGCGCTGCTTCGCGACGTACATCGCGGCGTCGGCGCGGCGCAGCAGACGGTCGGCGTCGTCGTCCTCGTCCTGGACCGCGACCCCGACGCTGGTGCTGATCCGCAGGTCGCGGCCATCGACGCGGAACGGCGCCGAGAACTGGTCGGTGACCCGGTCGGCGACGTCGCCGGCGACCGCGGCGACGCCGTGGCCGCGCAGCACCAGCGCGAACTCGTCGCCGCTCAGGCGGGCGACCAGGTCGCCCGGACGCAGCACGGCCCGCAGCCGGGCGGCGACCTGGCGCAACAGTTCGTCGCCGGCCGCATGGCCGTGGTGGTCGTTGATCTGCTTGAACCCGTCGAGGTCGCAGAACAGCACGGCGATCCCGTCGTCACCGGCCACGGAGATCCGGCGCTCCAGGGTCTGCATGAACAGCAGCCGGTTCGGTAGCCCGGTCAGGCCGTCGTGATGGGCCTGGTGACGGACCTGGGCGAGCAGCCGGGCGTTCTGCATCGCCGATGCGGCCTGGTCGGCGATCCCGCGCAGGCGCTCGATGGCTTCGGCGTCCGGCCAGCCCCGCGGCGGCACCAGCCCGTGGTTGGCGGTGAGCACACCCAACAGACGGTCACCGGCGATCAACGGCATGGCCACGACACGGTCGGAGCCGACCGCGTGGAGCAGCGCCTTGAGCGACGAACTCGCGTCCGCGATCCGGAGCACGGTCGGTTCGCGTCGGGTCAGCATGCGGGCGAGTTCGGCGGTCTCGTCGGGCCGCAGGCTGGTCGAGAACAGCGCGGTCCGCTCGGCGGTCCCGAGCCCCTCGGCGGCGAGGCCGCTGAGCAGACCGCTGCCGGCGTCCCAGGCCATCAGCGTGGCACGTGGCGCGCCGACGATCGTCGGGACCGCGGCGACGACCGCCGCCGCGACGTCCTGTTCGGTCTCGGTCGTCGACAGCCGGTGCGCGAGTCCGAGCAGGTCGCGTGAACGGGCCTCGCCGCGCCGTGAGGCCTCGAGGCTGAGCAGCAGTTCGAGGGCCGCCGCGGCGTGGGCGGCGTACGCGGCCAACAACGTCGCCTCGTCCTGCAGCCCGTGCTGGCGTGGACCGTAGATCGCGGCCAGTCGCCCGTAGTTGTGACGCGCCGTCGCGACGTCGACGACCACCGCGTGGTCGCCGAGTGGGTCGCCGGCGAGCAGCCGCCTGGCCGTGTCCTCGGCGACGTCGGGCTCGAGCCCCGCGCTGTGCACGAGCGGCAGGTCACCGCCGGGTTGGCGGACGGCGAGCAGATACGCGGGCGCGACGACGGCCGACGCCGCCCGTTCGGTGATCCGTGCCAGCGCGAGTTCGAGTTCGTCGGTGCCCACCAGGTCCGAAGCGGCCGACTGCAACTCCCGCAGCTGGGCCCGCAGGGCCCGGACCTCGGGATCGTCGACCGGGCGACGCCGGGACCGGAACCGGTGCCGGGACTGCCAGCTGACCTGGTAGATGCAGGCCTCGTAGCCGTCCGCTTCGCAGGTCGGGTGCTCGACCCGGGCGCGGGGGAGCGAGAACAGCTCCGGCACCGTCGAGATCAGCCCGCGGGCGTAGGCGCAGTCCAGCCGCGAGTGGGGGTAGCCCTCGTGCAGTTCGAACTGCAGGGTCGCGTCGTGCGGGCCGAGTGCGAGCAGCTTCATGGTCGACGTCGTCGAGAACTTGGTGACCGCCGAGGGGAGGTGGCGGTAGACCTGGCGGGGCGAGCCCAACGAGCGCAGCAACAGGATGATCGCCGGCGCGAGGTTGTTGCGCAGCGCCGCGGCCCCGATCTTGTGTGCCGTATCCGGATCGTCGAGGACGTCCGTGGCGGCCTCGAAGAGGCGGATCCGGGTGTCGTAGGAGTACCACCGGGCCGGATCGGCGAGTTCGGCGGCCGTGAAGGGCACACCGGCGGACGCCAGCAGTCGCGTGACGGCGTCGTCGCCGCCCTGCTGGCGCACGTAACCGACGACGAGTCCCGTGGTGGTGGCCGCCGTCTCACGAGCTTCCGCGACCGGCGGCACGGCGGGTCCGTCGCCGGACGGGGGGTGGTTGGCCATTCCGGTCCGGTTCTCGTGCGGTCCGGCCACCCTGTCGGCCCCGAACGGGCCGGCTTGAGCGGCGGGCAGGGTCACAGACGCTCGATGGCGACCACCCGTTGGCGTGCGCCGAAGGTCGGTGCCCGCAGCCCGAGCGAGACGAGCAGCCGCACGACCCGGCCGCGATGGCCGGCGAACGGGGCGAGCAGTACGAGCATGCGCTCGTCGGTGCCGCGCGCCTCGCCGGCGAGCGCCCAGCTGATCTGGTTCTTGACGTGGAAGTCGCCGACCTCGACCTGGTCGGGGTCGCCGGCCGCGATGCGCAGCACCAGCGCCGCGGTCCAGGGGCCGAGGCCGCGCACCCGGCAGATGGTCGCGGTCGCGTCCGCGCCGGGGAGGGCGATGGCCGACTGGAGGCGTGCGGCGCTGCGGCTGGCGGCCACGATGGTCTCGGCCCGGGCGCGTTCCACGCCGAAGCGGTGGTAGGCCCAGTACGGCAGGCCGGCCAGTACGTCGGGGGCGGGTTGCAGCCGCAGGTCGTAAGGGCCTGGCGCCGGTTCACCGTGTGCGCGCACCAATCGGGTCCAGGATCTCGCGGCCTCGACAGAGGTGACCCGCTGAGCCAGGATCGTGGGTACGAGCGCGTCCCAGGCCACGCCGCTGCGGCCGATCCGGAGGCCCGGTCGCCGGTGGGCGGCACGGGCGACCATCGGGTGTGGTGTCGGGTCGAAGCCGGCGCGGTCGTCGTGCGCGCCCAGCAGGGCCGGTGCCTGGTCCAGCAGCCAGTCGGCGCCCGGCCCCCAGGCGCGTGCCGAGCAGGTCGTGGCATCGGTGCGCAGGACCTCGATCGTGCCGGGCCCGTCGGGCGTCAGCGAGCAGCGGACGACCGCGTCACGTCGCAGCCGGATGGTCGGATCCTGCGCCGAGTGGACCAGCGGCCGCAGGGTGGCCAGCAGGTCCAGGTCGCCGGGTACGGAAAAGGTGCGCACCCCCGGACGGTATCGGCCGGGGTGCGTGGCTGGTGCTGCTCGGCTGGTGGGGCAACGAGCCGGAGGCGAGACGATCGGGGTGGTGGGTGGGATCAGACCGTCGGGTCGTCGACGTAGCGCAGGTAGGGGCGCTTGACCTCGAAGTTGGTGAAGCGCGCCTGGGCGTCCTCGTCGGACACGGCCGGCGTCACGATCACCCGGTCGCCCCTGGTCCAGTTCGCCGGTGTCGCCAGGGCCTGGGAGGCGGTCAGCTGCAGCGAGTCGATGACCCGGATCAGCTCGTCGAAGTTGCGGCCGGTGGCGGCGGGGTAGGTCAGCGTCAGCTTGACCTTGTTGTCCGGGCCGACCACGAACACCGAGCGCACCGTCGCGGTGTCGTCGGCGTTGGGGTGGACCATGTCGTACAGGTCGGCGACCTTGCGTTCCGGGTCGGCGATCAGCGGGAAGTTGAGCGCCGTGCCCTGGGTGGCCTCGATGTCCTTGTCCCAGCCTGCGTGGTCGTCGAGCGAGCTGACGGACAGGCCGATGACCTTGACACCGCGCCTGTCGAACTCGTCCTTGAGCTTGGCGACCGCGCCGAGCTCGGTGGTGCAGACCGGCGTGTAGTCCTTGGGGTGGCTGAACAGAACGGCCCAGCTGTCCCCCTTCCAGTCGTGGAAGTTGAGCTCGCCCTCGGTCGTTGGGGCGGTGAAGTTGGGGGCCTCGTCGCCGAGTCGGATGCCCACGGTCGGTCCTTTGGTCGCGTTGCTGTCAGGTCGGAAGCGCGACCGTACGGAGCCCCCCGCCGCGACCGCCCCACGCCGACGTGCCAACCGTGCAAACTCAGAAGAGGCTGGCCTGCTCGCCCGAGACGGGCGAGGTGGTGACCGGGGTGGGGCTGATGCCGATGCCGGCCCCGACCAGTTCGTCGGGTTCGGTGGGCATCGGCGGCATCGGCGGTGGTGGCGGAGCGGTGACGGCCCGTACGAACCGGCGGCCGGGGGCGTACAGGCCGAGGCCGTCGAGGGTGGCCTCGACACGGGCGTGGTCGACGCCGGCCGCTACGGCGGCGTCGACGTCGACCGGCAGGCCGGGGATCGGCGCCATGAGTTCGAGGTTGCGTTCGACCCGGGCGCGGCTGCCGCGGAGCGCGGCCTCGACCTTGGGTGCGAGGTTGTGCAGTTCGGCGTACATCCCCGCGATGCTGCCGTAGTCGCGCAGCAGGCGGGCGGCCATCTTCGGCCCGATCCCGGTGGCGCCGAGCAGACCGTCGGACGGGTCGCCCCGGAGCGCCGCGAGGTCGGTGTACTGCCAGGGTGCGACGCCGTACTCGGCGCGGACGGCGTCCTCGTCGTAGACCTTGAGGTCGGCGAAGGTGGCGCGGGGGCGCAGCAACCGGGTCGTGGGTCCGACCAGCGTGGTCAGGTCGCGGTCGGAGCTCAACACGTCGCACGGCCAGTCGCGTGCGACGCAGGCCGAGACCGTGGCGGCGAGCAGGTCGTCGGCCTCGGCGCCCTCGACCTCGACGACGGTGAACCCGCAGTCGTCGAGGTGGCCCCGGAGTGCCTGCAGGTGGCCGGGCAGGTCGGGATGGGTGGCGGCGCGGTTGGCCTTGTACTCGGGGAAGTCGAGCTTGCGCTGGTTGGTCGGGTGGTCGAAGCCGACCACGACCGCGTCGTAGGGGCCCTCGACCCAGGCGGAGGCGAGCATGCCAACGACCGCGCCGGTCACGAACGGCGTGGTCCAGCCCTGCGCCTCGGCTTCCTGGCGGGCGCTGTGGAAGCCCCGGTGGCCCAGCGAGTTGCCGTCGACGGCGAGAACGCGGGGCTGGGCGGGGCGTGCGGGCACGGTGGGTCCTACGCGGGTTCGGTGGGTCCGGACCGACGGTAGCGAACCAGTAGCCTCGGGCCGTCCAAGGTCGCCCACACGGGGAGGAAGCGTCGTGCATGGTCGCGTCCAGCGCGCACTGATCACCGGGGCGTCGTCGGGCATCGGCGAGGCGTTCGCGCACCACCTCGCCGACCGGGGCGTCGCGCTCGTGCTCGTGGCCCGACGCGAGGAACGCCTGCGGGCCCTGGCGGAGCTGCTGCCGGTCCCCGTCGAGGTGCTGGCCGCGGACCTCACCGCCCGCGGTGACCTGGCGACCGTCGAGGCGCGCCTCGCTGCGACGGCCGAGCCGGTGGACCTGCTGGTCAACAACGCCGGGTTCGGCGCCTACGGCCCGTTCACGGACCTCGACGTCGACCGCCAGGCGGCCATGGTCGAGCTCAACACGATCGCGCTGTTGCGGTGTGCCCATGCCGTACTGCCCCAGTTGCTCGACCGCGGTGTCGGTGGGGTCATCAACGTCGGGTCCACCGCCGGCGTGCAACCGGATCCGTATGCGGCGACGTACGGCGCGACCAAGGCGTTCGTGCGCAGCCTCAGCCACGCGCTGACCGAGGAGGTCCGCGGCACGGGGGTGACGGTGACGCTGCTCGCTCCGGGCCTCACCACGACCGAGTTCGCCCGGGTGAGCGACATGCACGCGCCGGCGGCGTCCGAGCGCATCGCGCTGTCGGCCGACGAGGTCGTCGCCGCGGCCCTGCGCGACTTCGCCCGTGGCCGCGCGGTCAGCGTGCCTGGTACGGGGAACCAGTTGGTCGCCGCCGCGTCCGGCATGAGCCCGGACGGGGTCACCCGTCGGGTGTCTGGCTGGATCCACCGCCGGGCGTCGGCGTGAGCGAGGCCATCGGCGACGACCCCGTCCACCTGCGCTTCCTGCTGGCGCGCGGCCTGCCGCTGCTGGTGGCCGCCGTACGCGACGTGGGACGTGGCGCCGCCCTGCTCGCCGCGCTGGACGAACGCGGGCTGCCGCCGATCGAGGGCTTCCTCGGCGTCGACCTGCCGCGTGGCGCGAAGGTCGGGTTCACGGTCGACGCCGACCAGTTGCGGCTGGTCGACGAGCAGGACGCGACGCTGTTGCGGGCACCGCGCGCGGCGATCGACGCCGATTGGTTCGCGGCGGCGCGTCGCATGCGCGGGACGATGCTGGTCGTCCTGCGCGACGACGTCCTCTCGCCGGACGAGGAACCGGCCGTGCTCGCGGCCAGGATCGACGCCGTGGCCCGTCAGGGCCGGGCGAGGGGGGCCGTCGTGGGTGTGGTCGAGGAGCGGCCGACCCTGCCGCTGCTGTTCTAGGCGCCGGCTCCCGCGCTACGGATGGCGGCGCGGAGCCGGTCCGGTGCGATGCCGAGGTCGTGCAGCAGGTCGCGGGCGCGGATGCCACGCACGGTCGCCAACGCCGCCAGGAGGTCGTCCTCGGTGACACGGCGCCGCCGGCTGGGCGCCAGGCCGGGCCGGCAGCGCGCCTCCTCGCCGGCGCGGTCGAGGACCGCCCGTGCTTCTTCGGTCCAGGGCAGGCCGCGTCCGCGGCGGCGGGTGGCGGGCGTCGGTCCGCCGGCGGGTCTCATCGGCAGGTCGTCGAGGCCGAGCGCAGCGAGGTCGTCGCGGGCGATGCCGCCGGGGTCGCCGGCCCGTTCGTCGACGGCCCGGCGGACGGCGACACGCAGTGTGGCGGCATCGACGCCGCGTGCCCGCAGCCAGGTGGCACCGCGACCCGCACCGGCGGCCACGATCGCCAACAGCAGGTGTTCGGACCCGACCCTGGCGTGGCCAGCGGCGCCGGCCTCGAGGTCCGCGGCCGCGAGCACGCGCCGCGCCCGAGGGTCGGCGCGGCGACGACGGGGGCGCGAGCCGCTCACGGGACGTCCTTGCGGTGCTTTTTGTGCACGGCCTGACCGCTGACGCCCAGGGCCGCGCCGATCTCGCGCCACGACCAGCCGCCGACGCGGGCCCGCACGACCAGGTCCCGTTCGAGTCGCTCCGTCAGGCGCCGCAGCGCCGCCACGGCGCGAAGCGCCGCGGACGGGTCGTCGCCGGTCGCGGCCCCCACCAGCGTGCGCACCTCGTCCTCCTCGGTCATCGCCGGACCTCCCGGGTGGGTGCCGGTCCGGGCGACCGTCAACCACGGTTGACAGTGTGCGTCACGCAGTGTCCGCTGTCAACGTTGGTTGACACCTCGTGGTTCCGGAGGTCAGGGGCGGTAGCGGAACGCCAGTGCCGTTGCCTCGCCGTCGGCGACGGTGACGTCGAAGGCCACCTCCTGGCCGCTGGCCGGGGAGCGGAACCAGTCCTCGAGTTCCTCGAGGTCCACGGTCGCCGCCGTCGCGGGATCACCGGCCTGCAGCAGCACGTCGATCTCGGCGTCGGCGCGGACCGGCAGGATCTCGTCGTCGACCTCGTCGTTGTCGATGCGGTAGCCGTTCGGCTCGTCGTCGGCCACGACCCAGGTCGCCGGGTCGAACGTGATCGTGCCGCCGGCTGCGTCGACGTCGGTGACGAAGCCGAAGTACTCCCCGTCGTCGAGGCTTGCCCGGGACGTCTCGACGGGGGAGGACGAAGGTGCCTCGCTCGTGCAGCCGGCCAGCATCGCCAGGACGACGCCGGCGACAAGGGGGAGACGGCGGAAGGGGTGAGGATGCATGGTGACCTCGGTTGGCGCGGACCCGCTGGTCGGGCCAACGTCTCTGACGTCCGAGTACTCCCGGGGGTTGCGCAGCGCCGCGGCAAGAGTCGGCGTGACGGCGCCGGGCGTGTTCGTACACTCCTCGGCGGAGTCGACCACTTCCCGGACGAGGGAGCCGTACCCGGACAGCGACAAGACGGCCGCGGAGTACGTCATGTCCTGGCTCGTCCTGCTCCTGTCGGGTGTCCTCGAAGCCGTGTGGGCCGTCGCGCTCGGCAAGGCCGAGGGCTTCACCAAACTCGGCCCGTCCGTCGTCTTCGGTGTCGCGCTGGTCGCCAGCATGGCCGGGCTCGCGTTCGCGATGCGCGAGTTGCCCACCGGCACTGCGTACGCCGTCTGGGTCGGCGTCGGTGCGTCGCTGACCGTGGTCTTCGGGATGGTCACCGGCACCGAACCCGCCAATCTGGTCCGGGTGCTGCTGCTCGCCGGCATCGTCGGCTGCATCATCGGGCTCAAGCTCACCCACTGACGCAGCCGCAAGACGGTGCAGATCTCGCGTCCGGCCGTAACCCTGGGCCAGCTCCGAGCGACTCTGTTGTGGGAATGCGCGGGGCGGGCCCGCACAACCGTGTCAGCGAGGAGCACCGCCGTGGACGACGCGTCGCTCGTACGGCAGGCCCGAACGGGCCAGCCCGAAGCGTTCGCGGCGCTCTTTCAGCGGTACGAGGCGCCCCTGCACGCGGTCGCCGCTGCGATGCTGGGTGACAGGGACGTGGCTCGTGATGTCGTGCAGGACACCGCGCTGGTCGCACTGAATGGCCTCGATCGGCTCCGCAATCCGGATCTCGTCGGGGCGTGGCTGAGCGGGATCTGCCGCAACCTGTGCCGCCGGCGGCTTCGTTCGCGCCTGCGAGCGGAATGGTCGTGGACCGCACTCCAGGGCGGACGTGTACCTCTCCACCAGCCCGATCAGCACGCCACACCCGAGGAGGCAATCGTTCGTGCAGAGGCGGCCGAGGCCGTCCGTCGGGCAGTCGCCGATCTGCCCGACGGCCAACGGGACGCGGTGCAGCTGTTCTACCTCGATGACCACAGCTACCGCGAGGTGGGCGAGGCGCTCGGTCTCGAGGTGAACGCGGTCAAGGCTCGACTCCATCGTGCCCGGAGGGGTCTGCGGCCGCACTTCCATCCGCAGGCGGCGGCCGCAGACAGCCCGCTGCCGACTCGTCCTTCTGGGATGCGAGAGAACCCGGGTTCCCCACCGACCCGCACATCGATACCGGAGGAACGCATGACCACGACCGACACAACCACCCCAGTCGAGCTCGAGATTGCTGACGTGCGTCGCCGAACGATCGACGGGCAGGAGCAGTACGTCGTCGTACTGCAGGCGGCGACGGGTGTACGTCTGCCAATCTGGATCGGACCGTCGGAGTCGATCGCCCTGGCGCTGCGGCTCACCGGGACGCCGACCCCGCGGCCGCTGACCTACGAGACGATGACGAACCTGCTCGCTGCGGCCGACGCTCGGCTCACCGAGATCGTCATCACCAAGGTCGAGGACGGCGTCTTCTACGCCGACGCCGTGGTCGAGGGGGTCGGCGGCAGCGCACGGGTCGATCTGCGCCCGAGCGACGCGCTCAACCTCGCCCTCGCCGCCGGGTCGCCGATTCGCGCCTCCGCCGCTGCGCTCGCGCAGGGGCTGGAGCCCGAGCTGGCTCATGCCACCAGGCTCGAGGACTTCCCCGACGATGCTGCGTCGATCGCGGCGGACATCCGGCGACAGTGGGAGGTTCAGCTGGAGCGATCCGCGGAGCCCGACGCGGAGTAGGCCCAGAGCGCCCGTGACCGCGGATTCCCGGGGGCAAGGGCAGCCCGGCCGGGTGACCGATGAGCACGCGACCGACGTTGGCTGCCGATCGGCTGCCGTCAGGTCTCGGTGACGGTGACCTCCGCCGCCTCGCGGGACCCGCGGCGGCGAGCCGTGGCGATCGCGACGCCGACGAGCACGAGCGGGGCGCCGACGGCGAACGCCCCGGCGGGCAGTTCGTCCAGCAGCAGCCACGCGAGCAGCCCGGCGCCGACGGGTTCGGACAGCACCACGATCGAGACGACGGTGGCGGGCACGCTCGACAGCAGCGTGTTGAACACCGTGTGGCCGAGCAGTTGCGGCCCGACCACGATGCCGAGCAGCGCCAGCCAGGTGGTGGTCGAGTAGCCGACCAACGGCACGCCCAGGGCCAGGCACACGATCAGCAGTGCCGCCGCCGCCCAGGCGTAGACGGCGCACGAGTAGACGGTCGCGGGGACGTCGCGCCGGGCGACACGCCCGACGAGCAGGTAACCGGTGATCGCCACGGCCCCACCGAAGGCCATCGCGTCGCCGAGCAGCGCCTGCGGACCCAGGTCGATCGCGGCCGCGTCGCCGACGCCGATGACGACCGCGCCGACCATGGTCAGCCCCATCCCGGCCAGAGTCCGCCGGCTGGTGCGTTCCTTCAGCACCAACCAGCCGCCCAGGGCGACGAACACCGGCGACATCGTCACCAGTGTCACGGCGCTCGCGACGGTGGTCAGGGCCAGCGCGCCCTGGAACAGTGCGAAGTGGAGCGCGAGCGACAGCCCCGAGCCGAGCAGTTGCCGTCGCCGCACCGGGCTCAGCGGCGGTGCGCCGCGCCGCGTGCGTGCCGCCACCGGGGCCAGGGCCAGCGCGCCGAGCGCGGTGCGCCAGAACGCCACGGCCAGGGCCGGTGCGGCGCCGGCCGCAGCCGTCGCGACCCCCGCATCCTCGCCCATGGCGACGCGGGCGAGGATCGCCGACGTCGACACCGCGAGGGCACCGATCAGCAGGCCGAACAGGACGGCAGGGCGGGGGAGTGGGCGCACGCGCGGAGCCTACTGGCGCTACACATGGCGCCATGGACGCCATGGACCTGCTGCGCACGCTGCTCGAACCGGCCCGGCTCGAGGTGCTCGGGGCTGTTGCCCGTCGGCCAGCCAGTGCGGACGAGGTGGCCACGCGCACCGGCGTCGACCGTCGCGACGTGCTGCGCACCCTCGCGCCGCTGATCCAGGCCGGGTTGGTGACCAAGGAGGACGACCGCTACGTCGTCGACGGGACCGCGTGGCGCGAGGTCGCGCAGCAACTGCCGCAAGCGGCGCCGGCCCACCCGCGGATCGCGTTCGGGATGACCGAGCAGGAGGCCGAGGTGCTCGGCCGGTTCTTCACCGGCGAGCGGCTCACCGAGATCCCGTCAGCGCGCAGCAAACGACTCGTCGTGCTCGAACGGCTGGCGCTGGAGTTCGACCCGGGCCGGCGGTACGCCGAGTCCGAGGTCAACGACCTGCTCGGCCGGTTCAACGACGACTACGCCAGCCTTCGTCGCCACCTCGTCGACGAGGGCCTGCTCGACCGCGAGGCCGGCATCTACTGGCGCTCCGGCGGCCGCGTGTTCACCTGACGGCCTCTCCGGGCCGGCTCCGCCCGCGGCCGTGGTCGTGCGCATAGCCTGCCTCGCTCGGGGAAGGGGGCGCCGTGGGTCATGGTCGTGGGCGGTGGACGGTGCGAGGGTTGGCCACGGGGCTCGTCGTGGCCGGGATCGCCGGTTGCACGAACGACACGCCGCCACCACCGGCACGGGAGCGGCCCGTGGTCGTCGAGGACGTGGCCACGGTCTTCTACGGCTTCGACGACCCGGCGTACGTCGTCCAGGAGCGTGTCAGCGAGCTCTACCTCGGCGTTCCGGGCGACAGCAGCGACCAGGAGCGGCGCGGCCGTTCTCTCACTTCCACGTCCGGTGTGGCCGAAGGACGATTACTGGTCGAGGTCGGGGCCTACGACGAGGGCGCCAACGAGCCCGAGGACGTCCGGTGCTTCACCTACCGCCTCGACGAAGCGCGGCAGGAAGCCGCTCTCGAGGACATCACCGTAGGCGAATGCGCCGCTCTCGCGAGCGGGTGAGCGGGACCGGCACCGTCAGGCGCCGGTGAGGGTGCGGTAGCGGCCGAGGACGCGGACCACGTACAGCTGGGTCTCGACGATCGCGGGGATGCCGCCCGCGGCCTGCACCCGGGCCGGGCCGGCGTTGTAGGCCGCAAGCGCGAGGTCGACCCGCCCGAACGTGTCGAGCTGGGCGGCCAGGAACCGGGCGCCGCCATCGAGGTTCTGGTGCGGATCGTAGGGGTTGACGCCGAGTCCGGCCGCGGTGCCGGGCATCAGTTGCGCGAGCCCGATCGCGCCGGCATGGGACACCGCGCCGGGCCGGAACCCCGACTCGGTCCACACCAGCGCGGCGAGCAGACGGGCGTCGACGCCGTGCCGAGCCGCTGCGGCCGCGATCGCGGCGGCATAGCCCTGGCCGGCGGCGGGCAGCGCGGCGGCCCACCCGGGCGCGGGGTCGTCGGCGGACAGTCCGGTCTGGATCGGCATCCGCAACACGACCGCCGCGCCGTCGAGAGCCGCGACGGACGCCTGGACCTCCTGCACGATCGCTTCGCGGGCGTCCGCGTCCGCCTCGAGCGCGGCCAGGATCCCGGCCCGCTCGGCCCGCTCCCCATCGACGGCGGCGGCCAGTGCCGACTGTCGTTCGACGAGCACCTCGAGGTCGCGCCGGCGTGCAGCGGCGGCGTCGGTCGCTTCCTCGGCGGCGATGCGTGCCGCCTCGGCCCGTGCGTGGGCGTCCTCCTGCTCGACGGCCAGCCGTGCCGCCTCGGCGGCCCTGACCTGGTCGTCGCGCGAGAGCCGGTCGATGACCCGGATCGTCAGAGCCGCCTCGTGGAGGTCCCCGGCGCCGCCCAACCCGCGGAACACCAGGCCCGACGGGGTGCGGCTTCCGTACTTGAACGCATCGACCGCGCGCTCGGTCACCTGCCGCCGCGACGCGTCAAGGCGGTCGTGTGCCCGGGTCAGCCCGGTCTGCGCCGACGCGAGGTCGGCGGTCGCGCGATCCAGCGTCGCCTGCGCGGCCGTCAGCCCGGCGGTGGCCGTGTCGAGATCGGCGGTCAGCCCGGTCAACTCGGTGGTCGCGGCCCGGGCCCGGTCCTCGGCCTCGTCGAGCCGTTGTGCCGCGGCGAGGACGGACTGGTTGGCGATGTTGAGACCCCGCTCGGCCTCGAACAGCCGGCTCGGCGCCGCGCTCACGGCGACGCCGGCCGGCTCGGCCGGGTCGGCGTCGGGTTCGGCGGCGGTCGCGATGCCGGGCAGCAGACCGCCGAGCAGCAGCGCACCGACCAGGGGCGCGGCAGGCATCGGGCGCGGTCGCCGCATGACACGGTCTCGCTGGCCGGAGTGACGGCGCGGACAACGGAAGCGCCGATCGACGGGTTCGTCGAGCTTCGAAGCGTACGAGGACCGACCCTCCCGCGTCCCGCTATTCGCCGGCGAATCCGCGCAACCGGTGGGCGTGGGAGGGGTGGCGCAGCTTGGCCAGCGTCTTCTTCTCGATCTGGCGGATGCGCTCGCGGGTGACGCCGTAGAGCGCCCCGATCTCCTCGAGCGTGCGCGGCTCGTCGCCGAGCAGGCCGTAGCGCAACTCGAGCACCCCGCGTTCGCGCTCGTGCAGCCCTTCGAGTGCCAGCACCACCTCGCGGCGGGCCATGCCGTCGGTCGCGATGCGTTCGGGGTCCTCGGCGTCCTCGTCGGGGACCAGGTCGCCCAGCGTCGCGTCGCTGTCCTCGCCGATCGAGCGGTCGAGCGAGGTGATCTCGCGTCCCGCGAGGCGCAGTTCACGCAGCCGGTCGGTGGTGATCCCGAGGTCGTCGGCCACCTCGGCGTCGGTGGCCTCGCGGCCCAGGACCTGGAGCAGTTCGAACTCGGTGCGGCGGACCTTGGCGACCAGTTCGTGGACGTGGACGGGTAGGCGGACGGCGCGGGCCTTGTTGGCCGTGCCGCGCGTCAACGCCTGGCGGATCCACCAGGTGGCGTAGGTCGAGAACTTGTAGCCCTTGGTGTGGTCGAACTTCTCCACGCCACGCATCAGCCCGAGGTTGCCCTCCTGGACCAGTTCGAGCAGCGACAGGCCGCGGCCGAGATAGCGCCGGGCGACCGAGACGACCAGGCGCAGGTTGGCGGTGACCAGCCGCTCCTGGGCACGGGCGCCGTCGGCGGTCAGCCGGCGCAGCCGGGCCCGGGTCGCGGCCGGAAGATCCGTGGTGGCCAGGGCCTGCTTGGCGGCGACACCCGCGTGGTAGCGCTTGGCGAGGTCGACCTCCTCCTCGGCCGTGAGCAGCGCGACGCGGCCGATGGCGTTGAGGTACTGGCGCACCCCGTCGGTGGTCGAGGTCAGCAGCGAGGACGGCGGTGGCGGCACGTCGTCGGTGAGGTCGTCGACGACCTCGAGACCGGCATCGCGAGCGATGGTGGCGACCTCGTCCGGCCAGGTCGCCGCATCCTCGAGCGGGTCGTGCAGGTCGTGGATCTCGCTGAGCAGGACGTAGCCACGACCGGCGGCGCGTGACCACAGTTCCGCCAGCCCGCTGCGGTCGGCCATCATTCCGGTTTCCGCCACGCGCCCCACCCCTCGGCCGCTGCCGGAGCTCCCGACCCCGTCCTGCTCGGCTGAACGAGGTGAACACTAGCGCCCCGCCGCTTTCCACGGACCCGCCGTGGTGGTGACCACGGTTGGTCCGCGTCAGTCGACGGTCAGTTCGAGCCAGCGGTCCTCGGCGTCGGCGAGTTCGGCCTCGACGTCGCGCAGTTCGGACTGCAGTGCCGTGAGTCGTTCCACGTCCCTGGCGGCCTCGACCATGTCGGCGTGCAGTCGGTCTCGTCGACCGCCGAGCCGCTCGACCTGCTGTTCGAGGCGGCGCGCCTCCCTGCGAGCGGCCTGTCGCGCCTTGTTGTCCTGGGCCGTGGCCGTCGGCACGTTCGGCGTGGCGGCGACGCGGGCGGCGGCGGCGCGACGCCCGGCGAGATGGGCTTCCCGGTACGCCTCCCAGTCGAGGTGCTCGGAGAGCCGACCGTCCTCCACCGCGACGATGCGGTCGGTGAGCCGGTCGAGCACGTAGCGGTCGTGCGAGGCGACGATCAGCGTGCCCGTGAACCCGTCGAGGTGGTCCTCGAGCACCGTGAGGGTGTCGAGGTCGAGGTCGTTGGTCGGCTCGTCGAGCACCAACACGTTCGGCGCGGCCACGAGCAGGTGCAGCAGCGCGACGCGGCGACGTTCGCCGCCCGACAGCAGCGACAGCGGCGTGCGCTGCAGTTGGCCGTCGAAGCCGAACCGCTCGGCCAGGCGGTGGGCCGGCAGTGTCTCGCCGTTGGCGAGCGGTACGTGGGTCGCGATGTCGAGGATGGTGTCGAGCACCGTGCGGTCGGCCTGACCGGGCGCGTCACCCGCGCGCACGTCCTGCTCGTACAGCGCCATCTCGACGGTCGTGCCGACGCGGACCTCGCCCGCATCCGGCACGAGTTGCCGCGTGAGCGTGTGCAACAGCGTGGTCTTGCCCGCGCCGTTGGGGCCGACGATCCCGACGCGTTCGCCGGGGCCGATCGCGAGGTCGACACGGTCGAGGACGGTGTGTCCGCCGCGGGTGACGGTCACCTCGCGCAGGTCGAGCACGTCGTTGCCGAGGCGCGTGCGGCCGGTGCCGAGTTCCAGCGGTCTGGCCTCGGGGTCACCGGCAGCCGCCTCGCCGATCACCTCGACCTGCTCGATGCGGAACTTCGGCTTCGAACTGCGCGCCTTGGGCCCGCGGCGCAGCCACGCCACCTCCTTGCGCAGCAGGTTGCGGGCGCGGGCGGTCGAGCGTTCGCGCGAGGCCGCGCGTTCGGCCCTGGCCTCGAGCAGCGACGAGTAGGACCCGTCGTGCCAGTACACGCGCTCCTCGGCGAGGTCGAGCATGCGGTTGGCGAGGCGCTCGAGCACGTAGCGGTCGTGGGTCACCAGCAGTAGGCCGCTGCTGCGCCGGCGCAGTTCGTCCTCGAGCCAGTCGATGGTGTCGACGTCGAGGTGGTTGGTCGGCTCGTCGAGGATCAACAGGTCCGACGGGGCCAGCAGGGTCTGGGCGACGGCCGTGCGGCGACGCTGTCCGCCCGACATCTGCCCGGTCGACTGTTCCGGGTCGATCCCGACGATCGACAGCAGCCGTTCGGCCTCGTGCGTCCCGGCCGTCGGGTCGCCCGCCAGCACCACGTCGACGGCACGCTGGTCGTCGAACCTCGGCTCCTGCGCGAGCCAACCGATCCGCAGACCGTTGCGCGCGACGACGCTGCCGCCATCGGGCGCGCGCCGGCCGGCGACGATGCGGAGCAGGGTGGTCTTGCCCGAGCCGTTGGGGCCGACGACCCCGACGCGGTCGTCGGAGGTCAGGCCGAACGAGGCGTCGGCGAAGAGGGTGCGCCCCTCGACCGACGCCGTCACGGAATCGACGGACAGCAGATGCATGGCGGCGGAGGGTAGGCTGATGGGCTCGCCACCGCCGTTTCGCAAGGCTCCCTGTCGTGATCAGCCTGTCCGGCGTCGAGGTCGCCTTCGGCACCCGCGCCCTGTTCTCCGATGTGTCGCTGCGGTTCCCACCGGGCCGCAGGGTCGCGCTCGTGGGCGGCAACGGAGCGGGCAAGACCACGCTGCTCAACCTCGTGGTCGGCAACCGCGAGCCCGATCGCGGGACGGTCAGCCGCCCGAAGGACCTGCGAATCGGGTGGCTGCCACAGGACGTCGTCGACGCGGTGGGCGAGTCCGAGACCGTGCTGCACCACGTCCTCGAGGGTGCCGCCCACATCCTCAAGTTCGAGCAGGAACTGCGCGACCTCGAGCACCGGATCGAGACCGCGGCCGACGAGTCCGAGCAGGAGAAGCTGCTCAACCGCCACGCGACCGTGCAGGACCGCTTCACCCAGCTCGGTGGCTACGAGGTCGAAGCCGAGGCCCACCGCGTGCTCGCCGGGCTCGGTTTCGCGCCCGGCGACGCCTCGCGCCCGACCGGCGAGCTGTCCGGTGGCTGGCGGGTGCGCGTCGCCCTCGCCCGGCTGCTGCTGTCCAAGCCCGACCTGCTGGTGCTCGACGAGCCGACCAACCACCTCGACCTCGACACCATCGCGTGGTTGGAACAGACCCTCAAGGAACTGCCCGGCGGCCTGCTGTTCGTCAGCCACGATCGTGACTTCATCGACGGGGTCGCCGACCGCATCGTCGAACTCGCGGCCGGCACGGCCGTCGAATACACGGTGCGGGGCGGCACGACCGCGGCCGAGCAGGGCGGATTCGCCGCCTTCATCGAGCAGCGCGAGGAGCGGCTCGCCCAGCTTCGCGCCGCCAAGTCCCAGCAGGACCGCCAGCTCGCCCAGGCCGAACGGTTCATCGAGCGCTTCCGCTACAAGGCATCGAAGGCGCGGCAGGTCCAGTCGCGGATCAAGGCGGTCGACCGGATCGACCGGATCGAGATCCCCGACCACCGCCGACTCATCGCCCGGTTCGCCTTCCCCCAGCCGCAGCGCTCGGGCCGCGTCGTCGCCGAACTCACCGGGGTGACCAAGGCGTACGACGGCCACCCGATCCTGACCGGCGTGGACCTCGCGATCGAGCGCGGCCGCAAGGTGGCGATGATCGGACCGAACGGGGCCGGCAAGACGACCCTGCTGCGCATGCTGGCCGGGTCGCTCGAGCCCGACGCCGGGACGATCGAACTCGGTCACAACGTCGACGTCGCCGTGGTCGACCAGCACCAGGCCGAGGTACTCGACCTCGACAAGAGCGTGCTCGAGGAGTTCCGCACCGCGCTGGCCGACCGCCACCGCGACGTCAACCACCGCTCGATGCTCGGCGCGTTCGGGTTCCCGGGCGACCTCGCCGACCGCAAGGTGGGGCAGCTCTCGGGCGGCGAACGGACCCGGCTCGGGCTCGCCAAGGCCATGGCGTCACCGGTCAACCTGCTGCTGCTCGACGAGCCGACCAACCACCTCGACCTCGCCAGCCGCGACGTGCTCGAGGACGCGATCAACGCCTACCCGGGCACCGTGCTGTTGATCACCCACGACCGCCACGTGATCCGTGGGGTCGCCGACGCGATCGTCGAGGTCGGTGGCGGCATCGCGCGCTGGTTCGACGGCACCTACGAAGAGCTGCAGTGGCGCCGCGAGGAAGCCGGCATGACGTCGGCGGCCACCAGTCCCGCCCTGTCGGGCGGCACCCGGGGTGGTGGGAGCGCGCCCGCGCCGGCACCGGCTGCCGCGCAGCGGGGGCGCAGTGCCGCCGACGACAAGCGTGCCGCCGCCGAACGGCGCAATGCCCGCCACCGCGCCACCAAGGACCTGCGGCGCGAGGTCGGCCGGCTCGAGAACGAGTTGACGAAGGTCGAGGCGCGCGTCGCCGAACTGACCCGGGCACTCGCCGACCCCGACGTCTACGCCGACGGCGAGCAGGTCAAACGGCTGGTCGCCGAGCACGGGCAGGCCAAGGACCGTGCCGGCGAACTGCTCGCCGCGTGGGAGACCGCGCAGACCCGCCTCGAGCAGGCCGAGGCCGAGGTCGACGCCTCGTTCGGGTGATGCCTACCTCCGACGGTGGCCACGGTGTCCGTACTCGTGTGCGGCACCGACGATCGGTCAGGAGGAGCCGCCCGTAACCACGGCGCGATCGGTTCGTTGTTGCCTGGGAGAGCCGGAAAGCGGATCCGGCGGAGCGGGGAGCGACATGGGACGCAAGCGGCTGATGACCTTGCTGGCCACCCTGGTGGCCGCGATCGGGCTCCAGGCGGCTCCTGCCGCCGCGCAGGGCCTCGAACTGCCCGGGATCAGCGTCGACCTCGAGGAAGGTCTCGACGTCGACCTCGAGGTCCAGGTCACCGACGACCTCGAACTCGACCCGGAGCTCGATGTCGATCTTGGCGAGGAGCCCGGCGTCGAACTCGACGGCGGTCTCAAGGCGGGCGACCTCGAGGTGGACCTCGGTGAGGCGACCGAGCCACCTGCGGACCCCGACCCCTCGCCCGAGGCACCCGAGCCGCAGCCGTCCGAGGACGACGCGGACGACGACGCAGCCGCCGGTGACACCGACGAGATGTCGCCCGAACAACAGCGCCGCCACGACAAGGTCGTCGCATCGGGCGGCGCGTTCAACTGGTCGCCGGACCGCCGGGCGCAGTTCGAGGCGTTCCGCGCCCTGCGCAACTACGACTTCGGTTTCGGTGCGACACCGTCCTCGGTCCTGCCCGGTGTCGAGCTCGCACCGCGCCGTGCCGGCGCCCCCGACGACGAGGTCGGGATGCTCGAGTACGACCAGCCGCTGGTCGCGCCGGGCGTCGCTGCCGCCTCCGGTCCCGTCGGTGGCGACGACGTGTTCTCGGCCACGCCGGCCAACCAGCCCGTCGATGGGGTCCCTGTCCCGCTGCAGGTCCTCACCGCCATGCTCGTCGCCGGGACGGCGCTGGCCTGGAACCTGACCCGCCGCGAGCTGAGCTGGGCCTTCTCGGGCCTGCGCAGGGACTGACCTGCCGTCAGCGGCGCCGAGCCGCCGCGAAGTCGACCCGCCCCGCCACGTCCGGGGCGGGTTGACGTTTGTGTCACCTTGCAGCCGGCGGAACGGATGCGCGAACATCGTTCCGCCCTCACCGATCGAAACGGAGCTTGACGTGTCCGAATCCAGCGCCACGCTCGGCGACGCCTACTACGTCGACGGGGTCCGCCTGCCGATCGGGCGCGCCAAGGACACCGGCTACTACGCCGGCACCCGCGCCGACGACATGTCCGTGCGGGCCATCCGCGCGCTGCTCGAGCGCAACCCCTCGGTGCCCGCCGACCGCATCGACGACGTCGTGTGGGCCGCGACCGCCCAGGTCGGCGACCAGGGTCTGACGCTCGGCCGGTCGCTGGCCATCCTGGCCGGTCTCGGCACGCAGGTGCCCGGCTACGCCATCGACCGCATGTGCGCTGGCGCCCTGACCGCGATCGTCAGTGCCGGCAACGCGATCCGGGTCGGAGCCCAGGACCTCGTGCTCGCCGGTGGCGTCGAACACATGGGCCATCACCCGATGGGTGCCGAGGTCGACCCCAACCCGCGCTTCCTGTCCGACAGGTTGGTCGACGGGTCCGCGCTGGTGATGGGCAACACGGCCGAGAACCTGCACGACGAGTTCCCCGCGGTCACCCGCGATCGCTGCGACGAGTACGCCCTGGGCTCGCAGGAGCGCGTCGGCAAGGCCCAGGCCGACGGGATCTTCGACGACCACGTCATCCCGGCGACCGTGTGGTCGGCCGAGGCGGGCTGGCAGGTCGTGCGCGTCGACGAGCACCCGCGCCCGGGCACGACGATGGACGACCTGGCCAAGCTGCGCTCGCCCTTCCGACCGGGCGGTTACGTGACCGCCGGCAATGCCGCCGGCCTCAACGACGGCGCCGGTGGCGTGCTGCTGGCCTCGAAGGCGGCCGTCGACGAGTACGGCCTGACACCGACCATGCGCATGCGCGACTACGCGTTCGTCGGTGTCGAGCCCGAGACGATGGGCTCGGGTCCGATCCCGGCCACCGAGAAGCTGTTGGCCCGCGCCGGCCTGTCGATCGGCGACCTCGACGTGATCGACATGAACGAGGCGTTCGCCGTGCAGTGCGTCGCCTTCCTCGACCACTTCGGCCTGCCCCTCGACGCGCCGAACGTGAACCCCTACGGCGGGGCGATCGCGATGGGGCACCCGCTCGCGTTCTCGGGCGCGCGGCTCGCGATGCAGGTCGCGACCTACTTCAAGCGCAACCCCGACGCGCAACTCGGCCTCACCACGATGTGCGTCGGGTTGGGCATGGGTGCCGCAATCCTGTGGGAACGGGCGTGACCCGGGTCGCCCCACCGACGCCAGACGACTTCGCAGGAGTGACCCGATGACCGACGACGTGTACACCCAGTTCAAGCTGACCTACGACGAATCGCCGTCGGCCGGGCGCCTGGCCGTACTGACCATGGACAACGGGCAGGACTACCGCAAGCCCAACACCTTCGGCGCCCAGGCGCTGCAGTCCCTGGGTGAGGCGCTCGACGAGCTGTCGACCCAGACCGACGTCAAGGGCCTGCTGCTGACCGGCAAGCACTTCATCTTCGCCGTCGGTGCCGACCTGAGCCAGTTCGGCGGCATGGACGCCGAGGGGGCACGGGCCGGCGGCCGGGGCGGCCACGAGGTGTTCGCCCGGCTGATGGACCTGCCGTTCCCGACGCTGGCCGCCATCAACGGCGCCTGCATGGGCGGCGGCCTCGAGATCGCCCTGCACTGCGACTACCGCACCGTCTCGACGGGTGCCGCCGCGATCGCCTTCCCCGAGGTGTTCCTCTCGATCGTCCCGGGTTGGGGTGGCACGCAGTTGGCGCCGCGCATCGCCGGCGCGCAGAACGCGATCGACGCGATCGTGGTGAACGCGCTCAACACCAACAAGATCATGAAGCCGAAGGAGGCGTTCGAGCGCGGGTTCGCCGACCGCCTGATCGACTCGGCCGTCTTCCTCGACGAGTCGCTGGCGCTGCTCGAGCGTCTGGTCACCGGCGAGGAGACCATCAGCCGTGAGGTGGACCCGACCGATGGCCTCGACGAGGCGCTGGCCAACGCCCGTGCCTTCGCCGACGCCAAGGTCCACGGCGCCACGCGTGCGCCGTACCTGGCGCTCGACCTGATCGAGTTCGCCGCCCGCGGCGGCGACCTCGCCGAGGGTCGCGAACGCGAGGCCGAGGCGCTGGGCGAACTGCTGCCGGCGAACCAGGCCCAGGCCTCGGTGTACGCGTTCGACCTGGTCCAGAGCCGGGCGAAGAAGCAGCCCTGGCGTCCCGACGCCCAGCCGCGCCGCCTGCAGAAGGTCGCCGTGATCGGCGCCGGCCTGATGGGGGCGCAGCTCGGTGCGCTGCACCTGCAGCGGCTCGAACTGCCGCTGGTGATGAAGGACATCGACGAGGGCGTGCTCGGCCGCTGCCGCGAGCACATCGAGGGCGAGGTCGACAAGCAGGTCGCCAAGGGCCGGATCAAGCCCGGCAAGGCCGAGTTCCTCAAGAGCCTGGTGACCTACACCACCTCGTACGAGGACGTCCGCGGCGCCGACTGGGTGATCGAGGCCGTACTCGAGCGCATGGATCTCAAGCAGGCGATCTTCGCCGACCTCGAGGAGGTCCTCGACGACGGTGCGATCCTGGCCACCAACACCTCGTCGCTGTCGGTGGCGGAGATGGCGACGAAGCTGGCCCACCCCGAGCGGGTCGTCGGCTTCCACTTCTTCAACCCCGTGGCGATCCTGCCGCTGGTCGAGGTGATCAGGCCCGAGGGCGTCGCCGACGAAGCGATGGCCACCGCGTTCGACGTGGCCAAGAAGCTCAAGAAGACCGCAGTTCAGTGCGCGGACCGGCCGGCGTTCATCGTCAACCGGCTGCTGAGCCGCTTCAACGGCACCGCCGTCCAGGCGCTGCGCCGCGGCAACGACTTCAAGCAGATCGACGAGGCGATCAAGGGCCTCGGGCTGCCGATGGGGCCGTTCGAACTGTTCGGCCTGGTCGGACTGAAGGTCGCGTTCCACACCGCCGAGACGCTGGCCGAGGCGTACCCCGACCGGTTCGTGATCGACCCCAACTTCGCGGCGATCGCCAACTCCGACCTGCCGGGCGTCTACGACTGGTCGGCCGGCGGTGAGGTGTACGCGCAGGTCCGCGAGATGGTCGAGGTCGACGAGGATGCGACGCCGATGAGCGACGACGAGATCCGACGCATGGCGCTCGTGGCCGCGGCCGACGAGTGCGGCCGGATGCTCGACGACGGCACCGTGGCGGACGCGCGCGACATCGACACGGGCATGATCCTGGGCGCGGGCTTCCCGTTCTTCATGGGCGGGCTGTGCAAGCACCTCGACCAGACCGGCATCAGCGCCGAGGTCGTCGGCCGCACGCTGATCACCGCCGAAGACCACGCCCAGTCCTGACCGCCCGACTACCCGCGACTCGCCGAAGCGTGCATCCTGACGCGCACAGACCCGGTTCAGGATGCACGCACGGGTCGGAACGGCGACGGCCGGCGCGGTTTGCGCCGGCCGTCTCGTCGGGTCGTGCAGGTCAGCGGTCGGCGACCTGGACGTAGTCGCGCTCGGGCTCGCCGACGAAGAGCTGGCGGGGACGGACGATCGCCTGCTCGTCATCGAGCAGGTTCTCCTGCCAGTGGGCGAGCCAGCCGGGGATGCGGCCCATCGCGAACAGCACCGGGAACATCGAGGTCGGGAAGCCCATCGCCTGGTAGATGATCCCCGAGTAGAAGTCGACGTTGGGGTAGAGCTTGCGTTCGACGAAGTAGTCGTCCTCGAGGGCGATCTTTTCGAGTTCGACCGCGATGTCGAGCAGCGCGTTCTTGCCGGTCACCTCGAACACGTCGTGGGCGAGCTGACGGATCACCTTCGCGCGCGGGTCGTAGTTCTTGTAGACCCGGTGGCCGAAGCCCATCAGCCGGAACTTGCCCTCCTTGGCGGCCTTGACGTAGTCGGGGATCTGATCGACCGAGCCGATCTCCTCGAGCATGGTGAGCACCGCCTCGTTGGCGCCACCATGCTTCGGGCCGTACAGCGCCGCGGTCGCCCCGGCCGCCGCCGAATAGGGGTCGGCGTCCGACGAACCGATGGTCCGCATCGTCGTGGTCGAGCAGTTCTGCTCGTGGTCGGCGTGCAGGATCAGCAGGACGTCCATGGCCTTCTCGAGCACCGGATCGGGCTCGTACTTGAGCTCGGTCGTCTTCCACATCATGTTGAGGAAGTTGCCCGCGAACGACAGGTCGTTGTCGGGGTAGGCGTAACGCATGCCGATCGAGTGCCGGTAGGCGAACGCGGCCAGCGTCGGGAACTTCGCGATCAACCGCACGATCTGCTTGTGGCGGTTGTCCGTGTCGCTGATGTCCTTGGCCTCTGGGTAGAACGTCGAGAGCGCACCCACCGTCGACACCAGCATCCCCATCGGGTGGGCGTCGTGGTGGAACCCGTCCATGAACTGCTTGATGTTCTCGTGGATGAACGTGTGGTGGGTGATCTCGTAGACCCACTCGTCGAGCTGGGTGCGGTCGGGCAGCTGCCCGTGCATGAGCAGGTAGGCCACCTCGAGGAACGACGAGTGCTCGGCGAGCTGTTCGATCGGATAGCCGCGGTAGCGCAGGATCCCGGCGCCGCCGTCGATGAACGTGATGTCGCTGCGCACGTTCGCGGTGTTCTTGAAGGCGGGGTCGTAGGACAACAGGCCGAAGTCGTCGTCGCTGACTTTGATCTGACGGAGGTCCATCGCCCGGATCGCGCCGTCCTCGACCGGGACCTCGTAGGTCCGGCCGGTGCGGTTGTCGGTGATGGAAAGCGTGTCCTTGGTATCGCTCATCGGGCAGGGGTCTCCTGGTCGGGCGAGAGCGCGGAAGCCGGCTCCCACGCTAGCGGTTGACGCCGATGGTCGCGGTTTCCGCCGGCGCGTGGTGGGGCCATCGGACCCTGTTGTTCGTGCGGCGGCCGCACGAGGACGTGGTGCCAGGGAAGGTTGTAGCTTCAAGTGTCGTTAGTCTTTGCATACGCAACTACATCGGCATCGAATGGTGTCATGTCACCGCGTATTCGTCACCGTCCGCGGCTCCCGCCGCCACCGATCAGAGGAACCGACCAATGACCACCGCCACCGCAACACTTCCCACCGCCGGCACCTGGCTCGTCGACGCGTCCCACTCCAGCATCGAGGCCATCGCCAAGCACCTCGTCGTGAGCAAGGTCCGCGGCCGCTTCACCCAGTTCGAGGGCACGATCGTCGTCGCCGACCAACTCGAGAACTCGACCGTCGACGTGACGATCCAGGCCGCGTCGATCGACACCAACGACGAACAGCGCGACGGCCACCTGCGCGGCGACGACTTCCTCGACGTCGAGAACCACCCGACGTTGACCTTCCGCTCGAGCAGCGTCAAGGACGCCGGTGGCGGCGAGTACGTCATCCCCGGTGAGCTCACCATCCGCGGCGTCACCCGTCCGGTCGAGCTCGAGGTCACCTACCTCGGCATCATCAAGGACCCGTGGGGCAACGACAAGGCCGGCTTCTCCGCCACCACCACGATCGACCGCGAGGCGTTCGGCATCACCTGGAACGCCGCGCTCGAGACCGGCGGTGTCCTCGTCGGCAAGACCCTCAAGGTCGAGATCGACCTTCAGCTCGCCCAGGCTCCCGCTGAGGCCTGAGCCTGCTCGGCCCTTCTCGCCTGAGCACCGGACCCCTGGTCAGGGGTGACGAGACGCCCCGGCGCGCACCTGCGCCGGGGCGTTCGTCGTGTCCCGAAGCCCGCGTGCTCAGGCGTCGTCGGTCGCGCCCTCGGCGATGCGGCGCAGTGCCGCGGTGAGCACGGCGACCTCGTCGTCGTCGAGCAGCGAGGTGAAGTGGGCGTCCACGCCGCGCAGGTGGGTCGGTGCCGTCGAGCGCAGCAGTTCGAATCCCTGCGACGTGAGCTCGGCGAACGTGCCCCGTCGGTCGTCGGTGCAGGCCGCGCGGCGGACCAGCCCCTCGGACTCCATCCGGTCCACCAGCCGGGTCAGTCCGCTCTTGGACAGCAGCACGGCGTCGGCGAGTTCCTGCATGCGCAGCCGGTTGTCCTCGGCCTCCTGCAGGTGAACCAGCACGTCGTACCAGGCCAGTGGCATCTGCACCTCGTCGCGCAACTCGCGCGCCAACACCTCGGTCACGCGGGCGTGCGCCTCGAGGAAGGCACGCCAAGCGGCCAGCCGATCCGCGGGGATGCGGGGGGCGCCGGAGGAGGTGGAGGGGGCCGTTCCGGTGGTCATGGTCGCGCAGCCTACCGAGGGCCGGCCGCCATCCGGGGCAAAACCGCCGCCGTTGTCGGTCGCCGCCGGCCTCAACGGGCCGGCACCGGCGCGGTCGGCATCTCGACGCCGGTGGCGCCGGCGGGTTGGCAGGTGGGACACCAGTACACGAGGCGCTGCTGCTCGCCGAGATGGCCGCTCGCGATCGGCGTGGCGCACCGGCGGCAGGGCCGTCCGCCCCGGCCGTAGACCCACAGCGTGCCGCCCGGCGCCCCGCTGACGGTCGTGCGCGAGCCGCGGCCGAGGTTGGCGTGGAGCAGGCGGGCAGCCGTGTCGAACGCCGCCCGCATGACGGCCGGCGGCACCCCGCCAAGGGGTGTGTGCGGATCCAGCCCGTGGAGGAAGGCCACGTCGCAGCGGTAGACGTTGCCGATCCCGCTCGCGACGCTCTGATCGAGCAGCACCTCGCCGACGGTGCGGGCGGGATCGTGACCGGCCAGGCGGGCCAACACGCCGTCGAGGTCGGGGTCGGGTTCGCACAGGTCGGGGCCGAGCCGGCGCAGCGCCGGATGGCGGGCGACTCCGGCCGCGTCGAGCACCTCGACGACCGGCGCCGCGAAGCAGACCGCGACCGCACCGGGCACGCCCAGGACCACGCGCGCGGCGCGGGGTGACTTCTGCCACCGCTGGCCGGGGCGGTACACGTGCCAGGACCCGGTCATGCGCTGGTGGGTGTGCACCACCAGGCCGTCCGAGGTGTGGATGAGCAGATGCTTGCCGCGCGCCTCGACACGCGTGACGGTCGCGCCGACCGCGGGCAGGGGCGGCCGTTGACGCGGCACCTCGACACGGGTGAGCGCCCTGCCGAGCAGCACAGGACGCAGGGCGGCCGCGGCGCGGTGGATCGTGTCTCCCTCGGGCATGCGGCCGAGCGTACGGGCACGGCTCGCGGTGGCCCGGCCGGTGGCGGGGCGCGCCCCCGGATGCGATCGGGCCCCCCGCCGTAGCAGGGGGCCCGGTCCGTCACCGGCTCGCGCCGGCGATGACCCGGACGGCCGGAGCCGTCCGTGTCGTTCGACTCAGAGGTCGTAGGGGCGCAGCGTGCCGCGGCCGTTTTCCTTGGCGCGCTTGGCAGCGTCCTGGAGCAGCTTGCTGATCTTCTCGTTCAGCGCGTCCGGCAGGCTCGAGTCCATCCGGAGCTCGAGGCCCTTGACGGCCTCCTTGATCTTGCTCTGCACAATCAGCGATTCCGCCATGTCTTGTCTCCTTCTGTTCGAATCCGGGAGCGGACCGGTCGGGCACCATAGAACCCATGGGCGCGCGAACGCGAGCACCCGGCACCCGCCCTCCGTGCCAGTCCGCCCGACGCACGTCGGTTAGGCACGCAGCGTCAATCCGCGATAACCGGGCGAGAAACCGACATGTTCGAGGGCCGCGACCCATTCGGGCGACTCGTGGACGGGATCGCCGTCGACGCGGGTGACCTCGATCTTGCGCAGATGGCCGGGCCGGACGAGCCAGGTCAGCGCCGCGAGCCATTGCTCGCGCGGTGCGGGGTGATCGAACGTCACCAGGCTGCGCCCGCCGCGTTCGACGAACAGCGCGGGTGCGCCGTCGACCAGCACGACGTGGGCTCCGGCGGCCCGCGCCGGTCTTCCGGCGGTCGGCGGCCACGCCAGCGCCGCGCCGTACGGCTGCGCCGGATCGGTCGCGGCCAACAGCACGACGCGGCCGTCGGTGGGCCCGGATCCGGTCACCGCGAGCGCTTCGTCGGGAACGTCGCGATGGGACCGAAGGCGGTCAATCGCGCCAGAAGCCGCGAATTGTGCCGCTCCGAGGCCGGCGACGACATAGCCGCGCCGCACCTGGCCGGCCTCCTCCATCGCCTTGAGGACCGGATACACGGCGCTGAAGCCGCCGGTCACCGCCTCGACGCGCAGCGCCTCGCGCGTGAGGACGCCGTGTCGTTCGAGCAACTGTTCCGCCAGGGCGTGGGCGCGTTCGGTCGCCGTCGGCGTCGGCCGCAGCAGGTCGGCGGTGAGCGACCAGCGGCCCTGCGCCGAGGGCGGTCCCAGCCGGGTGAGCCGCCCCGGACGCGGACGACCACCGGCCCGCGTCGCCGACGATCGCCTCGTGCCACCCAGCGAGCGCACCGGGGCGTAGGTGTCGTTGGTCACCTCGCCGGCCCATACCAGATCCCACAGCGCGGACAGCACCAGGCCCTGGTCCGCGACGCCCGAGGCGGAGAACAGCTCCGGCCAGAACGACGCACCCCGCTGTGCGAGGTGCGCACGCAGGGCCTCGTGGACGTCGTCACCTGGTGCTTCGCCCACGGGATCGGGTGCGAGCAGGTGGACCTGGTCGCGGAAGCACAGCACCACCCGCCCGTCGTTCGCGCCGAGCGGTTCGACCCCGAGCCACACGACCTCGCCGGCCGCGATCAGCTGGTCCAGGTCGCTCGGGCGATACCCGTCGATCCGGGCCGGGAGGACGTCGGCCTCGAGCACCGACGCGGGCACCGGCGCCCCTTGCAGTTGCGCGACCGACTCGACGAGTGCGTCGAGTCCGCGCCGTTGTCGGCCGGATGCCGCACGGACCTGCTGCCACACCGGCAGGAACCGGCCAAGGCTCGCGCCGTCGACCGGTTCGACCTCGGCACGGAGCGCCGCCAGGGATCGCCGCTTGAGCCGGCGCAGGACCTCGCGGTCCACCCACTCGCGCTGCAGCCCGCCCGGCCGGAACTCGCCGAGCAGCACGCGGTCCTGGCGCTGCAGCCACTGCAGGGTCGCCTCGACCCGCTCGACCGGCACGGTCAGACGCGCCGCTACCTCGTGGGAGGTGAACGGACCGTGGGTGCGGGCGTAGCGGGCGACGAGGTCGCCGAGCGGGTCGTCGACCGGGTCGGTGAACGCGGCCGGCAGCCCCGGCGGCAGCGCGACCCCGATCGCGTCGCGCATGCGGCTGGCGTCCTCGGCCGCGGCATGGCGGACCTCGCCGCCCAGACGTATCTCGATGGCACGACGCTCGGCGATCAGGGTGCGCAGCCACGGCTCGGGGTCGGCGTGCGAGCGCTCGGCCAACTCGTCCAGGGTCAGGTCGCCGAGGCGGCGCAGCACGTCGTGCAGTTCGTCCGCGTCTCGCGCCCGGCGGTCCGGCACCGGCTCCTCGCCCTCGAGATCCAGGGGGGCGAGGTGCTGCAGTTCGCGTTCGAGCGCGGCGAGCACGTCGGCGTCGAGCAGGTCGCGCAACTCGTCGCCGCCGAGCAGTTCGCGCAACAGGTCGGCGTCCAGCGCGAGCGCGGCGGCGCGGCGCTCGGCCAGCGGCGCGTCGTACTCGTACATGTACTGGCCGACCCAGCCGAACAGCAGCGACTGGGCGAACGGCGACGCCGACGCGGTCTCGACCGTGACCAGGCGCACCTTGCGCGAGCGCAGGTCCCGCAGCAGGTCGCGCAGTCCGGGCAGGTCGAAGATGTCCTGGAGGCACTCGCGGGTGGCCTCGAGCAGGATCGGGAAGCTCGGGTAGCGCGACGCGACCTGCAGCAGGTCGGCGGCACGCTGGCGCTGCTGCCACAGCGCGGTGCGATGGCCGGGGCGGCGCTTGGGCAGCAGCAGGGCGCGCCCGGCCGCCTCACGGAACACGGTGGTGAACAGCGCGGTGCCGGCGAGTTGCTCGACGACCAACGCCTCGACCTCGTCGGGGTCGATTACGAGTTCCTCGAGCGGGATCTCCTCGAACAGATCGCGCCCCGCGCCCGAGGCGACCGCCTCCTGCAGGCGCACCACGATGCCGTCGTCGGCCCACAGCATCTCGGGGTCGAGGCCGACCGCCCGCAGCCGCCGTTCGATCGCCATCGCCCACGGGGCGTGGACCTGCGCCCCGAACGGCGACAGCAGGCAAACCCGCCAGTCGCCGAGTTCGTCGCGGAACCGCTCGACCACGATGGTGCGGTCGTCGGGCAGCGAGCCGGTGACCTGGGCCTGCTCCTCGAGGTAGGCCACGAGGTTGTCGGCCGCCCACGGGTCGAGGTCGGACTCGGCCTGCAGCCGGGCGACCTCTGCGTCGCGGTCGGACTGCGCCGCGGCGAGCACCTCGCGGTGGAAGGTGCCCATCGCGCGGCCGAGTTCGACCGGCCGGCCGGGCCCGTCGCCGTGCCAGAACGGCAGCTTGCCGGGCTCGCCGGGCGCGGGTGTGACGACCACCCGTTCGTGGGTGATGTCCTCGATGCGCCAGGTCGACGCGCCCAGCACGAACGTCTCGCCCGGCCGCGACTCGTGGACCATCTCCTCGTCGAGTTCGCCGACCCGCGTGCCGTCGGGCAGGAACACGCCGAACAGTCCGCGGTCGGGGATCGTGCCCGGGTTGGTCACCGCCAGCCGCTGCGCGCCCGCCCGGCCACGGACCGTCCCGGCCACACGGTCCCACACGATCCGCGGGCGCAACTCGCTGAACTCGTCGGAGGGGTAGCGGCCGGCGAGCAGGTCGAGCACGGCGTGCAGGACGTCCTCGGACAACTCGGCGAACGGGGCAGCCCGCCGCACGAGCGCGGCGATGTCGGCGACCGCCCACTCGTCCATCGCGACCATGGCGACGATCTGCTGGGCCAGTACGTCGAGTGGGTTGCGCGGATAGCGGGTCGACTCGATCTCGCCGGCGTGCATGCGCTGCACCACGACCGCGGTCTCGACCAGGTCGCCACGGAACTTGGGGAACAGCACCCCGCGCGAGGGTTCGCCGACCTGGTGGCCGGCGCGCCCGATGCGCTGCAGGCCGCGGCTGACGGCCCCGGGGGAGGCGACCTGGACCACGAGGTCGACCGCGCCCATGTCGATGCCGAGCTCCAGCGACGAGGTCGCGACCAGCCCGCGCAGGCGTCCCGACTTGAGTTCGTCCTCGATCGCCAGGCGCCGTTCGCGCGACAGCGAGCCGTGGTGGGCCTTGACGAGTTCTGGCGGCGGTGCGTCGCGGGAGCGGCCGTAGTCGTCGAGCGCGACCTCGAGGTCCGCGCCCCCGAGGCCCTGCGCCCGCAGCGCCGCTTCGGTCTCGCGCAGGGCGTGCAGTTCGTTGAGCTTGGCGGCCAGACGCTCGGCGAGCCGGCGCGCGTTGACGAAGATCAGGGTCGAGTGGTGCTCGAGCACGAAGTCGAGCAGGCGCGGATGCACCGCCGGCCAGATCGAGCGTCGTGCCGGTCCGGCCGCGGCCGGACCGCCCGACAGGGGCGGGCCGTCCCCGGCCGGCAGCTCGGAGCCGAGGTCGGCCATGTCCTGCACGGGGACCACGACCTGCAACTCCAGCGGCTTGCGCACGCCCGCGTCGACGATCGTGACCGGTCGGGGCGTGCCGTCCTCCTGGCCTCCGAGAAAGCGCGCGATCTCGTCGAGCGGCCGCTGGGTGGCCGACAGCGCGATCCGCTGGGGGGCCGGCCGGTCCGCCTCGTGCGGTTCGAGGCCGCCGCGACGGACCTCGTGTTCGAGCCGTTCGAGGGTCAGCGCGAGGTGGCTGCCGCGCTTCGTCGGCGCCATCGCGTGGATCTCGTCGACGATGACGGTCTGCACGCTGCGCAGCGACTCGCGCGCCCGCGAGGTCAGCATCAGATACAGCGACTCGGGCGTGGTGATCAACACGTCCGGCGGGGTGCGCCGCATCCGTTCGCGCTCGTTGGCCGGCGTGTCGCCCGTGCGCACGCCCACCTCGGGCCTGTGCACCGGCTCGCCGCTTCTCTCCGAGGCCAGACGGATGCCCTCGATGGGGGCCCGCAGGTTGCGGTCCACGTCGACGGCCAGCGCTCGCAGCGGCGAGACGTACACCACCCGCAGCCGCTGGTCCTTCTCGGGCACCGGCGCGGTCATCAACCGGTCGATCGCCCACAGGAACGCCGTGAGGGTCTTGCCCGAGCCGGTCGGCGCGAGGATCAGGGTGTGCTCGCCCGAGGAGATGGCGGGCCAGCCCTGGGACTGCGCCCCGGTCGGCGCGGCGAAGGTGGTCGAGAACCAGGTCCGAACGGGCGCGCTGAACGGCGCCAGCGGGTCGTCCGCCGGGGTCGTGGTCGTGCTCGTCTCGCTCATCGCGGGCACGGTAGCCCCCACCCGTGACCGCCCCGGTCCGGGTCATAGAGCCGTCCGGTCCCGGCTCGGCCACGAACCCGCCCCGGCCCGACGAGAGGTCCCGCGTGCGCACCACCGTGGTCCTGTACACCCGCGATCTGCGACTGGACGACCATCCGGCGCTGGCCGCTGCCGTGGCCGAGGCCGACCGGGTGGTCCCGCTGTTCGTGCTCGACGCCTCGATCCTCGCTTCGCGCTACGCCGCCCCCAACCGGGTCGGCCACCTGATCGAGGCACTCGCCGACCTGCGGGCCGGGCTGCGCGAGCGGGAGGGCGACCTGGTCGTCCGGCACGGTGACGTGGCGGACGAGGTCGCAGCCGTGTGCGCGTCGACCGGCGCCGGCCGCGTGCGCCTGTCGGCCGACCACAGCGCCTACGCCCGCCGGCGGACGCGGCGCCTGCGGGACGCGCTGCGGGACAGTGGCGTCGAGGTGGTCGAACACCCCGGCACCACCGTCGTCGACCCCGGTGCCGTGCTGCCGGCCGGCGGTGACCACTTCCGGGTCTTCACGCCCTACTGGCGTCGCTGGGAGGCGGCGCCACGGCGGACGCCCGTTGCCGCGCCCGATCGGGTCCCGGTCCCCGCCGACCTTCATCCCGGGGACCTGCCCGCCTGGGGCGACCTCGTCGCCGGAACCCGCTCGCCGAGTGTCCAGCCGGGCGGCGAGCGCGCCGCCCAGCGCCGCCTGCACGCCTGGTTCGAGGTCGACGAGGTGGCCGACTACGACGACACCCGTGACCGCCTCGACGCACAGACGTCACGCTTGTCGGCCGACCTGCACTTCGGCTGCCTGTCGCCCACGCGTGTCGAGGCGCGCGTCGACCGCCGCCGGCGCGGCCACGACGCGTTCGTGCGCCAGTTGTGCTGGCGCGAGTTCAACACCCAGGTGCTGGCCGCCAACCCGTCGCTGCCGCGGTGCGACCTGCGCAGCCAGGGCGACACGTGGGAGCACGACGAGGACGCCTTCGCCGCCTGGAAGGCGGGCCGGACCGGCATCCCGGTCATCGACGCCGGCATGCGACAACTGCGCGCCGAGGGCTGGATGCACAACCGGGTCCGGCTGCTGACCGCGTCGTTTCTCGCCAAGCACCTCTACGTCGACTGGCGACTCGGCGCATGGCACTTCATGGACTGGCTGGTCGACGGCGATCTGGCCAACAACTTCGCCCAATGGCAGTGGGCCGCCGGCACCGGGACCGACTCGCGGCCCAACCGGGTCTTCAACCCGGTGGCGCAGGCTCGTCGCCACGACCCCGACGGCGCCTACGTGCGCCGCCACGTCCCGGAGTTGGCCGGCCTCGACGCGTCGGTCATCCACGCGCCCTGGGAGGCCGGCATGGTGGGCCCCGGGAGGAAACACGACCACGGATTGTCCGCGCTCGACCTCGACTACCCGCCACCCATTGTCGATCTCGCCGAGGCACGCGACCGCTTCCTGACCGCACGCGGGCGCTGACTACCCTTCGGGGTCGCCAACGCTCCGTCCGCCCCCTGCCAGGAGACCCGCGTTGCAGTTGACCCGACGTTCCGTCGCCGTCGTCACCGGTGGCGCCTCCGGCCTCGGCCATGCCACCGCCCGGGCCCTCGCGGCCCAGGGCGCCAGCGTGGTGCTGCTCGACCTGCCCGGCGCGGACGGCGCTGCGGCCGTCGACGCGATCGGCGAGCGGGCACGGTTCGTGCCCACCGACGTCACCGACCCCGATGCGGTCGGCGAGGCCATCGCCCAGGCCGGCGAGCTCGGCGAGGTCCGGGTCGCGGTCAACTGCGCCGGTGTCGGCTGGGCGTCGCGGGTGCTGGGCAAGCAGGGACCGCACGACCTCGAACTGTTCCGCAAGGTCGTCGAGGTCAACCTGGTCGGCACCTTCAACGTCCTGCGTCTCGCGGCCCAGGCCATGGCGGACAACGAGCCGGTCGACGGTGACCGCGGGGTGATCGTGAACACGGCCTCGATCGCCGCATTCGACGGGCAGATCGGCCAGGCCGCCTACAGCGCCTCCAAGGGCGGCGTGGTCGGCATGACCCTGCCGATCGCGCGCGACCTCGCCCGTCAACAGATCCGGGTGTGCACGATCGCCCCGGGCACGTTCGACACGCCGATGCTCGCCGGCCTGCCCGACGAGGCCCGCACCGCGCTGGCCGAGAACATCCCGCACCCGCACCGCCTCGGCCAGCCAGACGAGTACGGCCTGCTCGTCACCCAGATCGTGGCCAACCCCTACCTCAACGGCGAGGTGATCCGGCTCGACGGGTCGCTGCGCATGGCTCCCCGCTAGCCCACCGACGCAAAGGCGCGAGGCGTGAGCGACGCGTCCGAGAACCTGACCGGCGAACTCCCGCCGTTCCTCAGGGACGTGCTCGGGCGCTCGCGTCCCCTCACCGACGCCGACCGCGTCACCGAACAGGCGCTGGTCGACCTCGGCCTGCCCGCCGACGAGGCCCGCGCGGCCGTCGCCGAAGGGCGGGTGCCGCTGGTGCTCGCCCAGCGGGTGCTCGGCGAGGAACCGCGCTACGACATCGACGAACTCGCCGAACGGTCCGGCGTCGCACCCGAGATCCTCACGCGCGTCCGCGTCGCCAGCGGTCTCGAACTGCCGGAGAAGTTCACCGACACGGATCTGCGCTGGGCCAACCACCTCAACGCCCTGCTCGCCGTCCTGCCCGAGGAAGCGGTGGTCCGCTCGGCCCGCGCACGCGGCACCGCGCTGGCCACGGTTGCCCGCAGCGACCTCGGCGTCGTCCGCGACGAGGTGCTGCTGCCCATGCGTCAGGCCGGGGCCGACGACCTCGCCGTCGCCACGGGCCTGGCCGAGACCGCGCGACGGCTCGACGAACTCGGGCGCGACATCCTCACCATCACCTACGGCCTGCAGCTCGAACAGCAACTCGGTACCGAGCTGGCGGCCATGCTCACCCGCACCGAGGCCGCCGAGGTCCAGATCGCGGTCGGCTTCGTCGACGTCGTCGGCTGGACCTCGTTGTCCTCCCGCGTCGACCCGGCCGGTCTCGACGACGTACTCGACGCCTTCGAGGAGCGGGTGGTCGCGGTCACCTCGCCCGACAAGCAGGTCACGGTCGTCAAGTACCTCGGCGACGCGGTCATGCTGGTCGCGGCCGACCCGGCCCTGCTGATCGGCGCGATGGTCGAGTTGACCACGCCCGTCCCCGAGCTCGAGGACGTCCCGCTCCGCGGTGGCATGGCCGCCGGTGGGGGACTGGTGCGGGAGGGCGACATCTACGGGCCCCCGGTGAACCGGGCCGCCCGCCTGACCGATCTGGCTCGCCCCTGGAGCCTGCTCGTCGACGACGACCTCGCCGACATCGTGCCCGAGGGCCTGTCCACCAAGCGGCTGCGGCCGGTGCGGCTGCGCGGCATCGGCGTCCGACGCCCCCTGTCGGTGCGGCCCCGTCGGGCCCCGAACGAGGACAAGTAGGCTCGCCGCCGCCGGCCGGTGGCCACCGGTCGGGACGTGACGAGCGTCGACGACGCGGCGGGGACTGGGCGTGGCACACCGACACGGCGAGCGACTGACCTCGCTGGACGCGGCGTTTCTCAACATGGAGGCGCCGAACCGGCACATGCACGTCGGCGGCCTGTTCATCTTCGATCCGCCGGGCAAGGAGCAGGGCGACGCACACGAGCTCGAACACGCCCGGTTCCTGGAACTGGTCCGTTCGCGCCTGCACCTGGTGCCGCGCTACCGGCACAAGCTGGCGCATCCGCCGCTGGGCCTGGGCAATCCGGTCTGGGTCGACGATGTCGACTTCGATCTGTCCTACCACGTGCGGCATGCGGCGCTGCCGCGGCCCGGCACGATCGCGCAGTTGACCGACTACTGCGCCCGGATCCTGTCGCGGCCCCTGGACCGCGACCGGCCGCTGTGGGAGCTGTACCTGATCGAAGGGCTCGAGGACGGCCGGTTCGCGCTGCTCGGCAAGAACCACCACGCCATGATCGACGGGCTGGCCGGCATCGACATCGCGACCGTCATGCTCGACGTCTCGCCCGAGGACGACGGCGAGCTCCCCGAACCCGAGGCCTGGGAGCCCACACCGGAACCGGGGACCGTCGAACTGCTCGGTGACGCCGTCCGTGGGGCCCTGACCAGCCCGGCCCACCTGGTCGCGTCCGGACGTCGGCTCGCGGCGGCGCCGACGAAGACGGCCAGGCGCGCCCTGTCGGTCGGTCGCGCCGCGGCGTCGATCGCGCGCTCGGCCCTGCTGCATCCGACGCCGCGGTCACTGCTCAACCAGCCGCCCGGACCGCACCGCAGGTTCGCGATCCAGCGCATCCCCCTCGAGGACGCCAAGCTGGTCAAGAACGCCTTCGGCACGACGGTCAACGACGTGGTGCTCGCCGCGGTGGCCGACGCGACGGGCCGGTTCCTGCGTGACGAGGGGGCGGTCACCGACCGGCTGTGGCTGCGCGCCATGGTGCCGGTCAGCACGCGTTCCGACTCCCACGAGCACGCGCTGGGCAACCGGGTCGTCGCGGTGTTCGTCGACCTGCCCGCGTTCGAACTCGACCCGGTCGAGCGGTTGCGCATCTGCCACGACGCGATGAGCGAGGTGAAGTCGAGCCACCACGCCGTCGGGGCGGGGTTCCTGATCGGGCTCACCGAGTTCGCGCCGCCGACCCTGCACGCCATGGCTGCTCGCCTGGCCGTGCACAGTCGCCTGTTCAACTTCCTGGTCACCAACGTGCCCGGACCGCAGCTGCCGATCTACTGCCTCGGGGCACGGCTGCTCGGCGCGTTCCCGTTCACCCCGCTCGCCGAGACCCAGTCGTTCGCGGTCGGGCTGACCTCGATCGACGGCTGGCTCAACTTCGGGTTCACAGCCGACTACGACGCCCTGCCCGACGTCGAGAACGTCACCGGGCACCTGCGGGACGCCTTCGCCGACCTCGTCCGGTGCGCCCGGGCCGT
Organism: Egicoccus sp.; assembly: GCA_035462025.1. Lineage (GTDB taxonomy): Bacteria > Actinomycetota > Nitriliruptoria > Nitriliruptorales > Nitriliruptoraceae > Egicoccus. Next base: position 37,474 of record DATHUR010000115.1, read on the forward strand.
CGTCGACTGACGCGAGGCGTCAGCCGTCGAGCGCGAGCCGCGTGGAGCGGCGCACGTTGTCGAGTTCCTTGACCAGGCCCAGCGTGAGCGCACGCGAGCGGTCGAGGTGGCGGATCGTCGGCGCGTCGAGGGCCGTGTCGGCACCCGCCGCCAGGCGCTCGCGCCAGGCGATCACCTCGTCGTCGATGCCTGCGGCCACCCGGGCGTTGTAGCCGTCCACGTCGCCGGCCTCGAGTTCGGCGAGGGCGTCGGCGGCCAGGGCGTCGAGGGCGTCGAGCAGACCCGTGTGCGCGGCGACGAGCCCGTCGAGGGCCGCGTGGCCGGCCGCGTCGTCCACGGCCGCGCGGTAGGTGGCGAGGCGGTCGATCTCGGCACGCCAGGCCGTGGCGTGGACGTCGGGGTCGGCCCCGGTGGGCAGGTCCTGCGTCGCGTCCGCGTAGTCCACCGCAGCGGTCTGCAGGGCCGTGACGGCGGCGACGAGCGACGTGACGCGGTCGGCGCTGCCGCGCAGGTGCTCGGCCAGGTCGCGGGCCTGTTCGTCCAGCGGTTCGAGGCGGGCGAAGAGCGGGTCGACGCCGGCGAGCGTCAGGGCATCGGGACGCGACGGGAACGGGGTCGAGGCCGAGGCCTCGAGACGCTCGGCCTGGCCGTGCAGTTGGTCGGCGGCGCGCTGCACGTCCGCGAGGACGTCGGCGGGTGCGCGCTCCGACCCCGTGATGGCCTCGGCGACGAGCACCCGCAGCGACGCGGTCGTCTGCTGGGCGTCGTGCACGGGCGCCGCGACCGCGTGGCGCACCTGCGAGACCTCGGAGGTGAGCGTGCTGGTGGCGGCGGCCAGTTCGGCGCGCTGGGCAGCGGCCGACTGTTCGCGGCCGTACAGGACCGCGCCGGTGGCGCCTGCGACGACCGCGAGGCCGGCGAGCGCCGCAGCGAGACGTGCGGGACGGGATGGGGACATGCGGGACGACACCTCGTGGGGCAGACATGGCAACTGCGCCCACGAGAGGCGCAGCGACGCACGAGGGTACGGTCCACGCGGCGGGCACCGTCCGGTGCCCTGTCCGTGCGACGGGTACCGGTCGGACGGTCCGGAGGGGCCGTCGAGTGCGTGACGAGGAGTCGACGTGACCCACGAAGACGTCCGCCTGCGGGTGCGTCGCCTGCGCGACGACGCCGTGCTGCCCGCCTACGCCCATCCCGGCGACGCCGGTCTCGACATCGCAGGTGTCGAGGAGGTGTCGCTCGCACCGGGAGAGCGCGCCGCGGTGCCGACCGGTCTGGCCGTGGCGATCCCCGAGGGTTGGGTCGGCCTGGTCCACCCCCGTTCAGGACTCGCACGGCGCCACGGCGTGACCGTGGCGAACGCCCCGGGCACCATCGACGCGGGCTATCGCGGCGAGATCCTGGTGCTGCTGTGCAACCTCGGCCAGGAGCCGGTCACGCTGGCGAAGGGCGAGCGGGTGGCCCAGTTGCTGCTGCAACGCGTGGGTCGTGCCTCGATCGACGAGGTCGACGATCTCGATGCCACCGCCCGCGGTGAGGGCGGGTTCGGTTCGACCGGGCGGGCATGACGCGCGGATCGCTGCAGGATCGGACGATCGTTTTGCTCGGTCCCCTCGCAGCGGTTACCTTCTGCGGCCGCACGCGGATGTAGCTCAGTTGGCTAGAGCGCCACCTTGCCAAGGTGGAGGTCGCGAGTTCGAATCTCGTCATCCGCTCCGAGCAAGGACCCCGCTTCGGCGGGGTTTTCGCTTTTTCCGGGCGGTTTCGTCACTCCCGTCGGCGCGCCATCGAGCCGAGGATGAGGCGTTCGGTGGCCAGCACGTAGGCCTGCTCGGTGGTCAGGTCGGCGGTCTGGGCCGTGAACGCCTTGATCTGGCCGTGCACGTGGGGTGACAGGCCACGGAGTCGTTCGACCTCGATGTCGACGGTCGTCGCGAGGTCGCCGTCGTCGACCACGCTCGTGACCAGGCCCAGGCGCGCGGCCTCGGCCGCGTCGACGCGACGACCGGTGGCGGTCAGGTGCACCGCCGTCTTCGTGCCCACGAGCCGCGGCAGCCACGACAGCACCACGGTCGGTGCGAGGTCGATCTCGACCTCGGGGAACCAGAACCGCGCCGAGGCCGCGGCCACGGTCACGTCGCAGAGGGCGGCGAGTCCGACGCCGAACCCGGCCGCGTCGCCGTGGACCTCGGCGACGCTGACGACCGGCGAGTCGCGCAGGGCGAGGTTGAGCGCCACGAGGGCCTGCACCTCGTCGCGCAGCGACCCCACGTCCTCGGCGACGCGTTCGCGCCCGAGGCAGAACACGCGGCCCTCGGCACGCAGGCGCAGCACGTGCAGCTGCGGCGGGGGCCGCAGCAACAGCTCCGTCAGTGCCCGGCAGATCGCACCGGTCAACAGGTTCTCGGGCGCACGGGCGAGCGTCGCGGTCGCGACCCCGTCCGCCGTCTCGATTCGCATGCCCTCGACTGCCGTCTCCATCGCGTCCGCTCCGCTCGGGTCGCCGGACGATAGGGGAGTCAGTCCGCGCGCGCCTAGCACGGGTATTGCCACCTGTCCAGCCCGGCGGTACGGTCTTCTGGTCGGGTGTCAAGCAAACGGGGCCTGGCGACGCCGCTCCAGCGACGACGTTTCGAGGCCTCGAATGCTCCTTCCCCCCTCAAGACCCTCTCCACCGCCCACCGACGCCCAGGTGGCCGCCGTGACGGGCTGCGTGGTCTGCGGTGAGGAGGCCCGGGACGGCACCGTGTGCTCGCGCGACTGCGCGGTCGAGGCCGAACGCCAGGTCGCCGCCAACGTCGCCGAGTTGCGCCAACTCGGCGCGGACCGCGACGGCCGCGTGCGCCGGCGGCTGCTGACCGCCCGCAACGGTCGGCTCACCGACGCGATGCTGTCGTGGCGGCCCGAGGGTCTGCAGCCCTGACCCGCATTGCGGCTGCCCGGACGGCCCCCTCCCGCCGGGTCGGCCGACGCGTAGGCTCGGCGAACGCCCGCCAGCTACGCGAGAGGGAACGTCATGCGCGTGCAGGATCTGACCGACGCCGACATCGAGACCGTCGGGGGTGACGCCGCCACCTCGCCGACGGCCGACGTCAAGGACGGCGACGCCACCGACGTCAAGGACGGCGACGCGGCCGACAGCGACGGTGCGGACGCCGACGGCACGGACGGCGATGCGACCGACACGGCCGACGGCGATGCCGCCGACGGTGCGGACGCCGACGGCACCGACTCCTGAGATGACCTCGGCCCTGACCCGACTGGTCGGGGAGGCCGGACCGTTCCTGGACGAGGTGTTCGGGAAGGTCCCGCTGCACGTCCCGGCCAGTGCACCGGACGCGTTCGACGACGTGCTCGGCCTCGGGCACGTCGACGACATCGTCGCCACCTCCGGGCTGCGCGCGCCCTCGTTCCGCCTGGTCAAGGACGGCGCGACCCTGCCGCGGTCGGCCGTCACGCGTCGCGTGCGCATCGGCTCGCGACCGGTGGACGACCTCGTCGACGTGGCCGCCGTCCATGCCGCCTTCGCCGACGGTGCCAGCGTCGTCCTGCAGGGCTTGCACCGCTCGTGGCCACCCGTCGCCGAGTTGTGCCGCGCGCTCGAGGCCGAACTGACCCACCCGGTGCAGGCCAACGCCTACCTGACGCCGCCGGTGGCGCAGGGACTGCACCTGCACGCCGACCCGCACGACGTGTTCGCCGTCCAGACCCACGGAGTCAAGCGCTGGGTGGTCCACCCACCCGGCGAGGACGAGCCGTGGGACCTCGAACTCAAACCCGGTGACGTGCTCTACCTGCCGGCCGGGACCCGCCACGCGGCCCAGACCGTCGAGTTGCCCTCGCTCCACCTCACGATCGGGGTGAGAACGACGCGGTGGTCGCACCTGGTGCGCCGGGCGTTCGACGGGGTGCTGGCCGACGCCGACGCCGACCTCGACGCGACCGTCCCGGCCGGCTGGGCGAACGACCCCGACGCGTACCGCGAGACCCTGGCCAGCCACCTCGAGGCGGTGGCCGCCGCGCTTCGCGGCGCCGATCCGGACCGGCCCTTGGCGGCCGCAGCGCAGGACTTCTTCGCCGACCGGGTGCCCGACCGCAGCGGAGGGCTGCGCGACCTGCTCGCGCTGGACGCGCTCGACGACGCCACCGAGGTGCGGCGACGCCCGCACCTGGGCGCTCGCCTGCAACGTGACGGCGATCACGTCGAGCTGGTCCTGCCCGACCGCAGGCTGCGCCTGCCGGCGTCGGTCGAGCCGGCGCTGGCCTGGATCCTGGCGGCCGACCGGTTCCGGGTCGCCGACCTCGACGACCACCTCGACGAGGCCAGCCGACTCGTGCTGTGCCGGCGTCTCGTGCGCGAGGGACTGCTGACGCTGTATCGGGGCGGCGACCGGGCGTGACCGGCTGGTGCGCGCAGGACTCGCGTGCCCGGGGCGAGTCCCCGCTGGGGACGGCCTCGCGGGCGCGGCGCTGGATCCTGCTCGAACAGCCGGGCGCCTGGGGCCGCGACGCGCTGGGCGAATCCGACCTACCGCCGCGGGTGGCCGAGCGCCTGCTCGCCTGGTCGCACGAGTTGCCGGCACGGGTGCTGCTGGTTCGGCGTCCGGCCGGGCGGCGGCCGCCGGGCACCGAGCGGGCGATGTACGCCGGGGTCAGTGGCCCGGGGGAGCGCTGGCTCGAGTCGCTGCCGCTCGGGCACGTCGACGATCTGCTCGACCTCGACCTGACCCCGCTGCGGGAGGGGCACACGCTCGGCGGGCTGCGGGTGCTCGATCCGCTCTACCTGGTCTGCACCAACGGCAAGCACGACCCCTGCTGCGCGCGGGACGGACTGCCGATCGCGCGCGACCTCGTCGACCTGGTGGCGGACCGGGTCTGGGAGTCCTCGCACGTCGGCGGCGACCGGTTCGCCGGCAACCTCGTGTGCCTGCCCGACGGGCTGTTCTACGGCCACCTCGACGTCGCCACCGCCCGGGCCGCCGTCGCGGCGAACGAGGGTGGGCGCATCGATCTCGACCACTTCCGGGGCCGGTCGTGTCACCCGTTCGCGGTCCAGGCTGCGGAGGGGCTGCTGCGCAAGCGGTTCGGCATCCAGGCGGCGGACGCGCTCGATGTCGTCGACGTGACCCGCAGCGGCGACCGCCACGTCGTGCGGTTCGCGCAGCGGGGCGGGCGCACGCTCGTCGCCGAGATCGCGACCTCCCGCGAGGGGCCGGCCCAACCGTTGACCTGTTCCGGGCCGCCGGCAACGGCCCCGACCTACGACCTGGTCGACGTGCGCGAGGAGTGACCGGTGGGCTGACGATCGAACAGGTGTTCGATACCGTGGCTGGTATGAACGATCTCGCCTGGCAGGGCTCGCTGCTCGGTACGCAGCCACCGGCGGTCGACGCGACGCTCGACGGTCTGCGTCGCCGCGAACTGGAGGGTGGAGCCTGGGTCGACCACCTGCCCGGGTGGCTCGCGGGCGCCGACGAGGTGTTCGCCGTCGCGCTCGAGCACCTGCCATGGGGACAGCGGACCGAACGGCTCCACGGCCAGGAGTTGCTGCAGCCGCGCCTGACGGCGTCGATCCCGGTCGACGAACTCCCGGACGGCCTCGAGGTGCTGGCCGAGATCGGCGCCGTCCTGGATGAGCGGTACGGCCGCCACTTCGAACGTATCGGCGCCAACCTCTACCGCGACGGCCGCGACTCGGTCGCCTGGCACGGCGACCGCGTCGCCCGCGAGCTGCCGCAGGCCCTGATCGCCATCGTGTCGGTCGGCACCCCGCGCAGCTTCCGGTTGCGGCCGCGCGACGGCGGCGCGAGCCTGGGGTTCTCGCTGGGCGGCGGCGACCTGCTGGTGATGGGCGGCAGCTGCCAGCGGACCTGGCAGCACACCGTGCCCAAGGTTGCGGCGGCCGGTCCGCGGATCAGCCTCACCTACCGCCACGCCTACCCGTGAGCCGGGTCAGCCCGGCTTGACCGCCTCGAGGGTGAACATCATCGGCAGACGCTCGCGGCCGTCGGGCAGGACCCACCGGCCCTCGTCGGTGCGCACCATCCAGTCGAGGAACTGCCACTCGAGCTCGGTGTGCTCCTCGAGGCGGGTCAGGACCAAGCCCGCGTCGAGCACGGCCTGGACGGTCTCGGCGAGACCGTGGGCCCACTCGCGCGTGACCGGCGAGGCGATCGGTTCGTCCCCACCGGTGTAGGACATCTCGGTGACCCACTCGTTCGGTTCCGGCGTCTCGAAGTAGGGGTAGGCGGCCACCAGCAGGTCGTCGTCGCGTTCGTCGTCGAGCGCACCGAGCATCGGGTGGCTCTCGCGCAGGTACAGCCGGCCGCCGGGCGCCAGCAGCCCCGCCATGATCCGCGCCCAACGCGCGACCGAGGGCAGCCAGTTGAGCGCGCCGACCCCGGTGTAGACCAGGTCGAAGATCTCGGGCAGCGCGGCGGGGATGTCGTCGACCGCGGCCTCGACGTAGCGCACCGGTGGGCCCGCGCGCTCGGCCAGGTCCCGGGCGACCTCGAGCGCCGCGGGCGAGAAGTCGATGCCGGTCACCTCGCCGCCCAGCCGCGCCAGCGACAACGTGTCCGTGCCGATGTGGCACTGGGGATGCGCCACCCGCAGGCCGGTCAGGTCGCCCAGGTGTGGCGCGTCGTAGGCGACCACGCCGGACAGGTGCCGCGGGTCCTCGACGTAGCGGGACAGGCCGTAGTCCTCGCTGACGGCGTGGATCGGTACCCGTGACTCCCAGTTGGCGAGGTTGATCTGTGCGTGCTCGTCCAAGACGGTCTCCAAGCGGCCAGCCCGAAGACGCTAGTCGCTTCGGCATCGCGCCTGCGCCCTCGACCGGTGACCTCCGGCGATGGGTGTCGGGACCCTGTGCCCTGGGGCGCACCCACCGTGCCGCGAGAAACTCGCGTCCTCGAGCCTGTGGTCGCGGAGGATGTCGGGTGGATGACGTTGTCGCGGGCGTACGCAGCCCGTTCGAACTCGACGTGCGACCGATCGCTCGATTCCTCAATGCCGAACTGCGCGACCATCCCGTCTACGACGGACTCGAACTGCAGTGGTTCGACGACGCCTGGCACGGCACCGGCATGCTCGCGTTCCTGTCGCGCCGTGCCGATCGGCGGGTCGACTACTACGCCGATCCGACCCTCTCGCTCGACCGGTCCACCTACCAGATCGGCGGTGGGACCGGAGCCTGGAGCACCACCGAGTTCGAGGCTGACCGCCTCGACGTCGATGCCGGTGGCGTGGTCGCCGACGTCCGCTTCACCGACATCGACGGCCGCCGGATCGAGGTGAACGTCGACGACCGCGGTCGACGCCCACGCCGCTCGAGCGATCTGCTGGCACCGGTGGGCGGTGGCATCGACGAGCCCGCGTCCCTGTTGCTGGTCTACCTCCACGGGTTCGATCTCGTGCGGCGCAGCCGACGACCGCCGCGCATCCTCGTCGACGGCATGTCCGCGGATACCGGCGTCCTGCCCGGCGGGTTCCTCCACCGCCGCCACCTCATCAAGGCGGCGGCGCCCCTGACCGTGGTCACGCTCTGTCCCACGCGTCACGACGAACCACTGCCGCCGGTCAGCGACCCGGATCACCGCACCATGAGCGACGACGGGGCCGCCATCGCCGGGGTCGCGGCCGCTCGCGGGGACCTGTCGGCGCGACTCGTGCTCGACCCGCCGCTGCCCGACCTCGTCACACTCCCCGACGGGGTGCCGCTGCGCGGGGCCTGGCGGCTGGACGTCGACGGTGCGGCGGTGACCGGCGGTGCATGGCGGGCTCAACGCCGTGGCGCGCGGGTCGAACTCGGCCTCGACGTCACGCAGCCATGGGAACCTCCGGCCGGCCGGCCGTTGCTGATGCGGATCGTCACGCGGGTGGTGCCGCTGTTCCGGACGTGGCCGACGACCTACCGGTGGAGCGCGCAGGTCGAACTGGCGGTGTCGGGTGGCCGGATCACCAGTTCATGGCAGCGCACGACGACCGACCGCGGCGAGTCCTACCGCCGTGCAACGGGCGGGCGCGGCCCTCGCTCGGCGTCGTGATCGCTGGGCACAACGACCCTGGCCGCCACGTTGCCACGGGCGCAAGATCGTCGGGCGGGGTCGTCCCGGAGGTGCCGACGTGCCACGCGCACGCACCGATGTCCTGCTCGCCGAGCGTTCCCCGCGACCATCCGCACCGACGTCACCTGCCGCCGGTGCGGTGACCTGGCGACCGTGGACGCTCGGCACGGTCCTGGCCGTGGCCGTCGGCGCGGGGGCGGCCAGCGTCGCGGGGCTCGTCGTCGACGGCCTCTACCGCGGTCCCACCGTCGTCGCCGAGGGACTGCGTGGCGGCGACCTGGTCACCGCGCTGGGCGTGGTGCCTGCCCTGCTCGCCCTCGGGCCGGCCGCCGCTCGCGGATCCCGGCGGGCGTTGCCGGCCGTCCTCGGCCTGCTCGCCTACCTGGTCTACACCTACGCGTACTACGTCTTCGCGGCCCAGTTCAATGCGCTCTTCCTGCTGCACGCGGCCGTGTTCGCCGGGGCGGGCGCGGCCACCGGGTTGGTGCTGCGCGACGCCGGGGCGCCGAAGACGGTCGACCCTCCGCCGTACACCCGGGCCGTCGCCGTACTGCTGGTGATGGTGGGCGCGAGCCTGCTGGGCATGCTCGTGACGGCGCTCGTCCGGTTCGCCGCCGCCGGGGACCTGCCGACCGACGTCCTGCCCTATCCCGAGTGGCGCGTCCATCTCGGCTACGCCCTCGACCTGACGATGACCACGCCCGCGTTGTTCGTCGCGGCCGTCGGCCTGTGGCGCCGGACCGCCTGGGGGGTGCTGTGCGGGTCGGCCGTCACGTTGTGGCTGGCCGCCTACCAGTTCAACTACCTGGCCTCCCACCTCATGCTCGCGCGAGCCGACGTGGCCGGGGTCTCGCTCGACGACCCACGTCCCTATGCCATGGTGGCCGTGTTCGTCGTGGCCGCCGCGGCACTGCTTCGCCCCGCAACCGCTCACAGGAGCCTTGGCTCATGACCACGCTGCTACGCCCGGTCCCGCTCGCGACGCACACCGGGGTCCCGCCCGGACGCGGACGCCTGCGCGTGGTCGCCGCGGGCCTGGCCGGCGCGATCGCGCTGGTCTACGGGCTCATCGCCACGCACGCCGTCACGGTTATCGTCGGACCCGCCGAGACCGTCGCACGCGACCAGTTCGGGTTCGCGGCGCCGGCCGCGCTGGTGTTCGCCGTCGGTGCCGTCCTGCTGCTGCGCTACGACGACCGGCGGCTGTGGGTGCTCGGGGCGCTCCTGCAGGTCCCGATCGTGGTGATGTACCTCGGACTGGCGGCCGAACGCGAGCCGTCCTTCGAGGTCTGGGGCGTCACCATCCGTGTCCTGCAGGTGGCCCTGTTCGTGGTCCTCGCGCGCCTCGCCCTCCAGCGACGCCACGTCTGATCGTCGATCCAGCATCCGCCGGCGTGCGCGGCTAGCCTCCCTTGTTAGTGATCGTTCACTTGACGAGGGAGACGTCCGCGTGAGCAGTGACGAAGGGGCTCGGGTCGAGGGCCAGATCGAGGCGCTGTTCGCCTCGCACCCCCCGGCCGACACGCCGCACGAGGAGTTCTGGGGCGCCCAGTTCGACCACGGCTTGGCCTGGGTCCAGTTCCCCGAGGGCTTCGGGGGCCTGGGCGTCAGCCCGCGCTGGCAGGCCGAGGTCAACCGGCGCATCGAGGAGGCGGGCGGCTCGATCCGCAACCGCTTCAGCAACGTGTTGGGGGTCGGGATGGGTGCCGGCACCCTGATGGCCCATGGCTCCGAGGACCTGCAGCGGCGTTTCCTGCGCCCGATGTTCACCTGCGAGGAGATCTGGTGCCAGCTGTTCTCGGAACCGGGTGCCGGGTCCGACCTCGCGGCGCTGTCCACGACCGCCGTCCGCGAGGGCGACACGTGGATCGTCAACGGGCAGAAGGTCTGGAACACCCTGGCGCACCTGGCGAAGTGGGGGCTGCTGGTCACACGGACCGACCCCGATGTACCGAAGCACGCGGGGCTGACCTACTTCGTGGTCGACATGGAGGCCGAGGGCGTCGACGTCCGGCCGCTGTACCAGATCACCGGTGAGGCCGAGTTCAACGAGGTGTACTTCGACGACGTCCACATCCCGGACTCCATGCGCCTCGGCGAGGTCGGCGAGGGCTGGGCAGTCTCGATGACCACCCTGATGAACGAACGGGTCGCCATCGGCGGCCACGTCGCCCCGCGGGGCAGCGGCGCGATCAGCCACGCCGTCGCCGCGTGGGAGCGGAGCGACAAGGACGACGCCGTCGCGCGCGACCAGTTGCTCGCCTACTGGGTCGAGGCCGAGGCGATGCGCCTGACCGCGATCCGCGCCGGCGAGGCCGCCACGCGCGGCACGCCGGGGCCGGAGGGGTCGACCGCGAAACTGCACTGGGCGGACCTCAACAAGTCGATCACGTCGTTCGCGATCGACCTGCTCGGCGCCGAAGGCATGACCTACCCGCAGGGCTACGACTTCTCGCGCCCCGAGTTGACCGCCAACCGCACCGAGGACCCGCACAAGGCGTTCCTGCGCGCCCGGGCCAACTCGATCGAGGGCGGCACCAGCGAGATTATGAAGAACATCCTGGGAGAACGCGTGCTCGGCCTGCCCGGCGAACCGCGCGTCGACAAGAACGTCGCCTGGCGCGACGTGCCGCGCAGCTAGAGAGGGCCCCCGATGACCAGCATGACGATCTCGTTCGTCGAGACCGACGAACAGCAGCAGTTGCGCGCGATGCTGCGCGACTTCTTCGCCGCCCGCGGCACGTCCGAACGGGTCCGCGAGGTGATGGGCTCCGAGACCGGCGTCGACGACGCTGCGTGGAAGGAACTGGGGGAGTACGGCCTGCTGGGGCTCACCGTCCCCGAGGCGTACGGCGGCGCCGGTTCGAGCTTCGTCGAACTCGCCCTCGTCGTCGAGGAGGCCGGCAAGCGGCTGTTGCCCGTGCCGTTGTTGTCGTCGGCCGTACTCGGCACGACGGCCCTGCGGCTGGCCGCGACGGAGCAGCAGAAGCAGCAGTGGCTGCCGCAGGTCGCGACGGGGGCACTGCGGCTGGCGTTCGCCCACCTCGACGAGCGCGGGCGGATGACCGCCGACCCCGGCGTGAGCGCCGGCCGAGACGGCGACGGGTGGGTGCTGCAGGGCACCGCCGGATACGTCATCGACGGGCGTACCGCCGACCTCGTGATCACCGCCGCGACGACCGACGACGGCCTGCGGCTGTTCGCCGTCCCCGGCGACGCCGACGGCCTGACCCGCGACGCCGTGCCGGTGCTCGACCTCACCCGCCCGCTCGCCACGCTGCGCTACGACCGGGTCCGCGTCGGCCAGGACGGACTGCTCGACGGCGGCGACGCCATGACGGCGCTGCACGACGCGATCGCCGCCGGGGTCGTCGCCATCGCCTGCGAGCAGGTCGGCGGGGCCCAGCAGGTGCTCGAGATGACGACCGCGTACGCACGCGAGCGGATCCAGTTCGGGCGCAAGATCGGCTCGTTCCAGGCCGTCAAGCACCGCCTCGCCGAGGGACTGGTGAAGCTCGAGGCGGCCCGCTCGGCAGCGCTGCACGCCGCTCGTGCCGTCGCCGCAGGGGACAAGCAGGAGATCGCGGTCGCGGCCGCGAT
>DATHUR010000116.1:0-19613 GCA_035462025.1 Egicoccus sp.
TCGAGGTGTTCCTCGCCGCCGGGCAACTGAGCGAGGTCACCGACACCCTGCGGTGGGTCGCCGGGCTGCTGGCGTCGGTCGGCGACGGGCAGGCGTCCTCCGCCCTGCTGCCCCCTGCCGCCACGGGGGTCCCGTTGCTGCACCTGCTCGAACGGGCCTACCTCGAGCCCCGGCTCGAAGGCGCACCGGCCGGCCGGCTCGCCACCGACGTCCGCGCGGCGACGGCCCTTGCCCGCGACGCCCTGGTGCGCCTGGTGCGCCCGGCCGCGGAGCCGCCGTCGGCACCTGGCACGTCGCGTCCCGCGTGGCGGCGAGAAGGTGCGGTCTGGGCGCTGCGGTTCGAGGGCACGACCGTGCGGTTGCCCGACGCGAAGGGACTCGCCGACCTGCAGACGCTGCTGCGTCGCCCGGGGGCGGAGATCGCGGCGACCGAACTGATGGGTGTCGCCGTCGAGGGCGGCGACCTCGGACCGGTCATCGACGCCGCGGCCCGACGCGCCTACGAACACCGGATACGCGACCTCCAGGCCGCGCTCGAGGAGGCCGAGGCCGACGGTGATCCCGTCCGGGCCGAGCGCGCCCGCGACGAACTCGACCACCTCGTCGACGCCCTGGTCGCCGCGACGGGACTCGGCGGCCGCGACCGCCGGCCGGGAGGTAACGACGAGCGGGCACGCAGCGCCGTCACCCGCCGCATCCGCGACACCGTGCGCCGCATCGAGGCGGTGCACCCGGCCCTGGGCGCGCACCTGCGCGACGCCGTGCGGACCGGACGCTGGTGCGTCTATGCGCCGGACGCGGCCGTCGAGTGGGACCTCGGCGACGCGTGAGGCCGCTGGCCTCCGTCGCCTACAACCGGACCTGCTCGCCGTGTTCGGGCACGACGGCGGTCCAGTCCAGTTCGCCCTCGATCCGGTCGTGGAGGCGCTGGGCGGCCTCGGCCTCGCCGTGGACGACGAACACGCCCTGCGGTCGCCGCGTCGCGGTCGCGAGCCAGGCGAGCAGTTCATCGGCGTCGGCGTGGACCGAGAAGACCGGTAGGTCCACGATCTCGGCCCGCACCCGGACGTAGCGCCCGTGGATCTTGACCTCGCTGGCGCCGTTGGCCAGCGCGCGCCCACGGGTGCCCTCGGGCTGGAACCCGACCAGGACCAGCGCGCTGGCGGGGTCGGGCAGGAACCGGGTCATGTGGTGCAGCACGCGCCCACCGGCCGCCATCCCCGACGCCGAGATCACGATCTTCGGCTCGTCCGACGCGGTGACCCGCTTCGAGTGTTCCGGGTCGTGCACCTCGATCACCCGCTCCTCGAGGAAGGGCGTCGGGTCGTCGAGGACGGCCTGGCGGAACTCGGTCGAACCGTCCGCGATCGCAGCCCGGTAGGCGCGCAGGGCCGCCAGGGCCATCGGGCTGTCGACGTAGACCGGCACGTCGGGCAGGTCACCGCGGTCGTGCAGGTGGCCGAGATGGTGCAGCAGCACCTCGGTGCGGTCGACCGCGAACGCCGGGATGACCACCGTGCCCCCGCGCTCGACCGTGCGGACGATCACGTCGTGCAGGGCCTCGACGGCGTGCACGTCGTCGTGCCGCCGGTCGCCGTAGGTCGACTCGACCACGACCCAGTCGGTCTCGCCGATCGGCTCGGGCTCGCGCAGCAGGGGGTGGCTGGGCCGGCCGAGGTCGCCGCTGAACGTGATGGAGGGGCCGAGGTCGACCCTGACCGTCGCCGACCCGAGGATGTGCCCCGCGCGGGACAGTTCGGCCACGATCCCCGGCGCGACCTCACGCGGCTCGTGGAAGGGCAGCGGCACCAGTTGGCCGAGCGTGTCGCGGGCGTCCTGCTCGGTGTACAGCGGCAGTGCCGGGTGGTGCCGGGACCAGCCGAACCGGTTGGCGTGGGCCGCCTCCTCCTCCTGCAGGTACCCCGAGTCGGGCAGGATGATCGAGGTGAGCGCGACGGTGCCGGGGGTGGCGTACACCGGCCCGTCGAAACCCTCGTTGCGCAGTCGCGGCAGGTAGCCGCAGTGGTCGAGGTGACCGTGGCTGAGCACGACCGCGTCGAGTTCGGCGGCGTCGAACGGCAGCGGCTCACGGTTGCGCAGGCGCAGGGGCTTGACGCCCTGAAACAGCCCACAGTCGACCAGGATGCGCGAGCCGTCCCGTTCGAGCAGGAACTTGCTGCCCGTGACGGTCCCGGCAGCGCCGAGGAACCGCAGGGTCGCGTTGCGGCCGTGGCGGGCGGACATCGCCGGCTCCTTCCACCCGGGCGTGGCGGGGCCACGCGTCGAGCGTAGGTGTCCGGGCCCGCCGGACCAGGGTCGGGCGCCCCTGGTCACCATTCGTGCGGGTCACCCGCCGGCTACTGCCGGGCTAACCCGCACAAATGACACGACCGCCGGCGAATGCCGGCGGCCGTATCGGTGGGTCGAAGGCGGTCAGCCCTGCGCCTTCTCCAGGCGGTCAGCCCTGCGCCTTCTCCAGGCGACGCTTGAACCGGTCGACGCGGCCACCGGTGTCCACCAGCTTCTGCTTGCCGGTGTAGAACGGGTGGCACATGTTGCACAGTTCGACCGAGATCTTGTCGACGGTCGCACGGGTCTCGAACGAGTTGCCGCACGAGCACGTGACGGTCGCGACCGAGTAGTCGGGGTGGATTCCCTGCTTCATGGGTTCCTCCGTGCGGCCTCGGGCCGCGGGAGTGGACGGCGTGTGGGGTGTCGGTGTCGGGACGCGCGGCGTACGCGCCCGGTCTCGCGAGGGGGACGTGTACTGGTCCCGAGGCGACGTGGCCCGCTCACACGACGGCGCGCCACCGACGGCGCGCTCGGTCGCGAGGGTACCACCAGACTCCCGGAGTCCGCTAGGGCGTCACCCCGGACGCCGCGACGACCCGTCCGAGCAGTGCCGTGTCCCCCTCGACGTCGAGTTCTTCGAAGGTCGGTGCGTCGGAGCGGCCACCGACCAGCGCCAGCACCTGCCGGGCGCTACAGCTGAGCGTGGCATCGGGTGCCTCGTCGAGCCGCGCGTGGAACCGGCCCGTGGCGACGTCGAAACCGACCTCGTCGGCGCCGTCGACACGGACGGCAACCACGCCGCGCGCACCGCCGAGCCGCTGCGGCAGGCCGGCGGCGAGCGAACGCAGGGCCGTACCCACAGCCACCTCGACGTGCGGGCCCTCGGCGGCGGGCAGGGCGAGCGCGCGCCTGACGTCCTCCTCGTGGCAGGTCAGGTCGAACAGGCGGATGCGCAGCCCCCGCCGTCCCGGCATCGTCCCGAGCGGCGTCGGCATCTCCCCGTCGAGGTCGTCGGCCGACAGCCGGTCGAGCCACGCCCGGCGCCGCACGAACGTGACCTCGGCCTCCTCACGCAGGAACTGCGCGGTCACGCCGCGTCGCGCCTCGACGTCGCGTTCGACCAGCCGCGCGAAGTCCGAGCGCAGATAGGGGCGGTCGGGGACCTCGACCTCGGCGGGCGGATGGCCCAGCATCAGCCGCTCGGTGCCGATGCAGTGCGCGAGCTGGTCGTGCACGTCCCAGCCGGGGCAGCCGGTCGCCGTCGCCCAGGCGGTGTCGTCGAGCTCGGCCGTCGCCCCGAGCAGGCCGTCGTAGACGGCGGCGTGGGCGGTGACGAGTTGCTCCAGATCCTGCGTCGTCATGCCGCATCTCTCCCGCTCCACCCGCCCGGCGAACGGTACCCTCACGCCGCGGCGAGACGGCGTTCCCGACACCGTCGGCTGCCCAGGAGTGACACGATGAGCCAGGCCATGACGCCACCACCGCCGCCGGGCACCGCCGTCCGCGGCGCCCCGATCGCCCAGCAGCCGGTCGACGTGCGCGCCACCTACATGCGCGGCGTCTACACCAACCTCGTCATCGGGGTGCTCGCCTTCATCGGCATCGAGTTCCTGCTGCTGAGCGAGACCCTGTTCGGCGCGACGTCGCTGGCGGAGCGCATCACCGAGGTGGTGGTCGGCACCAGCTGGCTGCTGATCCTCGGTGGCTTCATGCTCGTGTCGTGGATGGCCAGCCGGCTCGCCGTGAAGGCCACCACGCCGGCCCAGCAGTGGGGCGGCTACGGCCTGCTGGTGGTCGCCAACGCCCTGCTGTTCGCCATGCCGCTGTTCATCGCCTCTGAGGTCGAAGCGCTTGAGGGCACGATCGGCAACGCGGCGCTGCTGACCGTGGCCGCGTTCGCCGGGCTGTCGTTCATCGCGGTGCGCAGCTCGAAGGACTTCAGCTTCCTCGGCACGCTGCTCAAGTGGGGCGGCATCCTGGCGCTGGTGGCGATCGTCGCCGCCGTGCTGACCGGCACGGTGCTCGGCACGCTGTTCATCGTCGCGATGATCGGCTTCGCGGGTGCGGCGATCCTCTACGACACGCAGAAGGTCTACCGCAACTACCCGCCGGGGACCGAGGTCATCGCCGCGATGCAGCTGTTCAGCTCGATCGCGCTGATGTTCTGGTACGTCCTTCAGCTGCTGATGCGCCGCTGAGCCACGCCGCACTAGCGCGTGCGGCTTCGGATGCGGCCGAGCGAGAGCTTGTCGTCGCCCCCGAGGTGGGCCACCTGGGCCAGGTAGAGCTCGGCGCACGCCAGCGCGTCGGTGAGCGCCTCGTGTGCGTGGTAGCGCGGCAGCCCGAGGTGCTGGCGGGCGGCGTCGAGGCGCAGTTCGTCGGGTTCCGGCGACTGCCACCGGTTGCCCAGGACACGTCGCTGCAGCCGCAGCGTGTCGACCACGGTGAACGTCGGCGTCGCGCCGTACCGGCGTTGGCAGGCGACGGTGAGGAAGCCGACCTCGATCGCCGTGTGGTGGGCGAGCAGCACCCGCCCGTGCAGCGCCTCGAGCACCTCGGGCAGGACGTCGCCGAGACGCTGGGCGTCCCGCAGCCGGTCGTCGGTCAGGCCGTGCACCGTGGCGCTCGATCCGACCGGGCCGTCCGGGCGCACCCAGTACTGCCGTGCCCCGGCGAGCCGGATGGCCAGCCCGTCGACGGGCACGAACCCGACCGCCAGGACCTGGTCGGCCGCGGGGTCGAGCCCGGTCGTCTCGAGGTCGAGGGCGAGCAGCCGCAACGCGCGCACGTCGGTGCGGCGACCGGGCGGTGGGTGGCGGGCGAACCGCTGCAGCGGGTCGTCGGGGTCGGTCACGGCAGCTGGCCCAACGGCATCCGTTGCGCGAGCCCCTGCTGGGCGACCGTCACGACACGGAAGGCGTCGCGTAGATGCCGGCGCTCGAAGCCGCTCAACAGCTGCGGGTCGACGAAGTTGTCGGGCTCCCGCCCGGCGCGTACCGCCCGCCCCTGGTGACGCAGCCGCAGGTAGGACAGGAACTCGTAGGCGTCGTGGAGTTCGGCGGCCAGCCCGGTCGACAGCCCGCCGGCCCGTGCCGCCTCGGCGAGCCGGACCTGGGTGTTGAGGGCGGGCAACCCGGCAGCCAGCGCGTGGACCCGGGCGATCTGCACGACCGAGGCCACGCCGCCCTGCTTGAGGTCGAGCCGGTCGCGGTGCTCGCCCTCCTTTTCGAGCACGAACCCGCGGAAGAACCCGATCGGCGGTCGCTGCGCAACGGCCTGCTTCGCGAGGTAGGCGAGCAGCAGGCCCGCCTCGCGGGTCTCGGCGAGCACCTCCTCGCGCAGCCCGCCGACCAGCGCCGCGTCGCCGTGAAGGGGGCGCATGTCATAGAAGATGCCGGCGTTGAGCACGGCGTCCGGTTCGGGCGTGCGTGCCCAATCGGTGAAATACGACCGCCACGTGTCGACCGGTACCCGCCACCGCGGGTTGGTGGCCATGACGCCACCCGGACACCGCCGGTAGCCGCAGGCGGCCAGCCCGTCGGTCACGCGGGCGGCGAGGGCCGCGTACCACCCGTCGGAGTCCGCGTCCGCGGACGGGTCCAGGATCAGCGCGTTGTCCTGGTCGCTCGCCAGGCCCTGCTCCTTGCGGGCCTGCGATCCGAGCACGACCCAGCAGTAGGGCGCGGGGGGCGACCCCAACTCCTGTTCTGCGAGCGTGAGCAGGCGGCGCTCGATCGCGTCGCCCAGCGCGGTCACCACCCGACCCATGTCGTTCGCGGTCGCGTCCTCGGCGACGAGTTGCTCGAGCACGCGGGCGATCCTGGTGCTGACACCGGCCAGTGTCGCGACGTCGGGCGCCGCGGTGATCTCGGCCACGAGGTGGACCGGGTTGTCGTGCTGGAGCCGGAGCAGGTCGGAGCTCGTGACGAGTCCGACCAGGCGCCCGTCGCCGTCGAGTACCGGGATGTGGTGGATGTTGCTGCCCACCATCTCCATCAGCACCTCGAACGCGAGGGCCGTCGCGCGGGCGGTGGCGGGCTCGAGGGTCATCACGGACGAGACCGGGTCGTTCGGGTCGCGGTCGACGGCCAGCACCCGGGTGCGCAGGTCCCGGTCGGTCAGGATCCCGACGAGGCGACCGTCGGCCATCACCGGCAGGCAGGACACGGCCTCGCGGGCCATCAGGGCGGCAGCGTCGCGGATGGTCGTGTCACCCGTGGTCGTGACGGGCGGTCGCCGAACCAGGTCGCTCGTCACGGTCTTGAGCACGGCCTCGCCACGGCCGGACACCTGCAGGCTGCCGACGGCGCGACGCAGACGGCTGACGTGGGCCTGCGAGTAGAACTCGGCGAAGCCCGCGTCGTTGCGGCGGAGTTCGTCGAAGACCGCGCCGGGCACGACCAGCAGCAGGCTGTCCTCGATGGCGGTGAAGTCGTAGCGCGAAGGCTCGCCGGTCAGCAGCGTCGACATGGCGAAGCTGGTGCCGGGGTCGCTGCGTTCGACGAGGTTGCCCTCGCCGTCGGCGATGTCGACCGCACCGGAGCGCAGCACGTACATGACGTCGTTCGGATCGCCGACCGACAGGATGCGCGTGCCGCGACGGACATAGCGCACCGACAACCGGCGCGGCAGCGCGTCCAGCAGGTCCTGGGGCAACTCGTCGAACGGCGCGTGGGTGGCGAGGAAGTCGCGGACCTCCGCGAGCTCGACCTCCATCGCCCCGGCCCCTTCGCGCGCGGTGACGTCAGGCTAGATCACGCAGGCACTACGACAGGTTGGTCTTCGAGATCGCCTGCAGGAACTGCTCGTTGCTGCGGGTCGCCTTGAGCTTCTCGATGAGCAGGTGCAGCGCCGCTTCGGAGTCCATCGAGGACAGCAGTCGCCGCAGCTTCCAGATCGTCTCGATCTGGTCCTGGGGCAGCAGCAGGTCCTCGCGGCGGGTGCCCGACGCCTGGATGTCGACGGCGGGGAAGACCCGCTTCTGCTCCATGCGACGGTCGAGCCGTAGCTCCATGTTGCCGGTGCCCTTGAACTCCTCGAAGATCACCTCGTCCATCTTCGAGCCGGTCTCGATCAGCGCCGTGGCGATGATGGTGAGGCTGCCGCCCCCCTCGATGTTGCGGGCCGCCCCGAAGAAGCGCTTCGGCGGGTAGAGCGCGGCCGAGTCGATGCCACCCGAGAGCACCCGGCCCGACGCCGGCGCGGCGAGGTTGTAGGCCCGACCGAGACGCGTGATCGAGTCGAGCAGGACGACCACGTCGCCGCCGGCCTCGACGAGACGCTTCGCGCGCTCGATTGCGAGTTCGGCGACCTGGGTGTGGTCCTCGGCGGGACGGTCGAACGTCGACGAGATGACCTCGCCGCCGGTCGAGCGCTCGAAGTCGGTGACCTCTTCGGGCCGCTCGTCGACGAGCACCACCATCAGGTGGACGTCGGGGTTGTTGGTCTCGATGGCCCTGGCGAGTTGCTTGAGGATGGTGGTCTTGCCCGCCTTCGGTGGCGAGACGATCAGGCCGCGCTGCCCGCGACCGATCGTCGCGATCATGTCGACGATGCGCATCGACATCGGCGAGTTCTCGTCGACCTCGAGGCGCAGCCGCTCGTCGGGGAACAGCGGGGTCAGGTCCTTGAACTCGACCCGCTTGCGTGGCAGCGAGTTCTCGTCGACCGCTTCGCCTTCGATCGTGTCGACACGGGCGAGCGCAGGGAACTTGTCGTTGTTCTTGTTGCGGCGGATCGGGCCGGCGACGCGGTCGCCGCGACGCAGGTCGAAGCGGCGGACGAAGGACTGGCTGACGTAGACGTCGCGGCTGCCCGACAGATACCCGGTGCAGCGCAGGAAGCCGTAGCCCTCGGGCAACAGGTCGAGCACGCCCTCGCGCACCTCGGCGTCGTCGTAGTTGTCCTGGTTGGGGCCGCGCCCCTTCCGGCGCCGGTCACGCTTGCCTCGGCCGCGGTCGTCGTCGCCATCGTCGTCGCCACGGGGACGGTCGTCACGGCCCCGATCGTCCCGCGAGCGGTCGTCGCGGCCCTGCCCGTCGTCGCGGCCACGCTCGTCGCCGCCGCGGCCGTCGTCGCCGGCGCGGCCGTCGCCGTCGCGGCCGTCGTCGCCGTCGCGGCCGTCGCCGTCGCGGCCACCGTCGCCGGCGCGGGCCCGGAAGGGCCGGTCGTCGGGACGCTGGCGGGCACGGACCCGGGCGGCGGGCTCGTCGCCGGCGCCGTCGTCGCCGGAGCCATCGTCGGCGGACAGCTCGGGCTGGGACGGCTCGGCGTCGTCGCTCCGCGTGGCCTCGCCGTTGCCAGACCCCGTCTCGCCGCCCGAACCGGCGTCGATGATGAGGTCGACGAGATCGGCCTTCTTCATGCGCTGGTAGCCCTTGAGCTCCAGCGCGGACGCGATCTGGCGCAGCTCGGCGAGCGCCTTGCGCTCCAGCGTCGAGCGGTCCATGTGGTTCTCCGTGTCGTGCGGACGTGGCGGCGCCGCGGGATCGCGGCGTCGTCGGTGACGGATGACCGTCGCGGGGTGGGTCAGCCCTGCGCCTGCAGGTAGGCGTCCCAGTCGGCCAGGAAGCGCTCGAGCCCCGCGTCGGTCAGCGGGTGCCTGACCATCTGGTGGAAGACCTTGGCCGGCAGCGTCGCGACGTCGGCCCCGGCCATTGCGGCCTGGGCGACGTGCTGGGGGCTGCGCAACGACGCGGCGAGCACCTCGGTCTCGTAGCCCTGGATCCGGAAGATCTCGCAGATCTCGTTGAGCAGCGCGATGCCATCGTTGGCCAGGTCGTCCATGCGTCCGAGGAAGGGCGAGACGTAGGTGGCACCGGCCTTGGCCGCCAGGATCGCCTGCGTGGCCGAGAAGCACAGCGTTACGTTGGTCTTGATCCCCTCGCTGGACAGCTGTGCGCAGGCCGCCAGCCCGGCCGGGATCAACGGCAGCTTGATGACCACGTTGTCGGCGATCGCGGCCAGCTTGTGGGCCTCCTCGAGCATGCCCTCGGTGTCGGTGGAGACCACCTCGGCACTGACGTCCCCGGCGACCTCGGCGCAGATGTCCTTGATCATCGACGCGAAGTCCTTGCCCTCCTTGGCGGCGAGCGTCGGATTGGTCGTCACGCCGTCGAGGACGCCCCAGCGGTTGATCTCGCTGATCTCGTCGAGGTTGGCGGTGTCGAGGAACAGCTTCACGGTGCGCTCCCGGGAGACGTGTCGGGGACCGCAAGTGATCCCCTACTCCAAGGGATCCGGCCCACCGGTGGCGCCGCACGACGGCGGCGGATGCAAGGACGCTCGCCCGCACGAACAGCGCAGCAGACCGAAGCTGAAGGAATCGACCCGCGACCGATCGGCGCGGCGAGAGGCCCGCATCATAGCCACTGGCGTGGACACTGCGAGCAGGTCCCGCCGACGCCCGAGAACTCGCAGCCACCGTCGACGCACGCGACGGCGCCACTGAGGTCGACGCGCAGACGTGCCACGACGAAGCCGTGCGTGGCGGCGATGCGCTCGATCTCGTCGTCCACGCCGGCGGTGGCGCCGTCCACCATGGCGGCGGCGCTCGGTCCGGCGCCCGACAGCCACGCGTGGACGCCGATCGCGCGCAGCCCGGTCACCACGGCGGCCGTCGCGGTCATGACCTGCAGTCGCGCGGGCTCGTGCAGGCGGTCGCCGGCCACAGCCGCGTCGACCGGCCACGCCCCGAGCAGCCCACCGAGCACATGGCCGGCCCGACCGGCCTGCATGGCGGCCTCGCCCCGCGGCAGGGTCGAGGGCAGCACCGCCCGGGCGGCGGTCGTCGCCTGCCGGGTGGTCGGGATCAGCGCGACCGGGCGCAGGTGCGGCGCGGGATTGCGCCGACGCACGACGAGGCGGCCGTCATCGGCCGGCGTGCAGGCGACCAGTCCGCCCAGCAGTGCGGGCGCGACGTTGTCTGGATGCCCTTCGAGGCGATCGGCGAGCACCACGAGGTCGCGGTCACCGACGACGATGCCGGTCAGCGCACGGGCCAGGACGAGGCCGGCCACGATGGCGGCCGACGACGAACCGAGACCGCGTTCGAGCGGGATGCCGTTGACGACCTCGAGGCGGACGTCGGGCGCCGCCACGGCGTGGGCCTCACAGAAGGCGAGCAGACTGCGCCACACCAGGTTGTCGTCGCCGGTGGCGAGCTCGTCGGCGCACTCGCCGCGGGTCGTCACCCGTGGCGTGTCGGCGGTACGCGGGTGGGAGCGCACGACGAGGTGTCGGCTCAGGGCCAGCCCGAAGCTGTCGAAACCCGGACCGAGGTTGGCGGTGGTCGCCGGCACCCGCACGGTCACGTGCTGCTCGGTCACGGCAACCTCGGTTCGGGCGGTTCTGGGTGGCGAACCCTACCGGTGGCCGGTCGCGCGATCGCGCGTGGCCAGCGCGAGCGCCGCCTCGACGACCTCGTCCTCGGAGAGCAGCACCAGGTCGGCCGCGGGACCCAGCGGGACGTAGCTGTCGTCGGCGCGCACGGTGGCGACCGGTCCGGCGAACCCGTGCTCGACGAGGTCGGCGACGACGGCGTCGGCGATGCCGCCACCCGTGCGCCGGGACTCGTCAGCGACCAGGACCCGACCGCAGGCGGTGGCGTGCGCACGCACCGCGTCGGTCGGCAGCGGGTTCAGCCAGCGCAGGTCGAGCACCCGGGCACCGACGCCCCGTTCGGCCAGGCGGCGTGCCGCCCGCAGCGACATCCGCACGCCGTTGCCATAGGTGACGATCAGCACGTCGTCGGAGTCCCCTGGGGCCGACCCGGGGGCGGCGTCGACGTCGTGGATGCCGACCTCGCCGGGGAGCAGGACCTCGTCGGGCGCCGGATAGTCGGACAACCAGCGTCCGTCGCCGGGTTCGTGCAGGTCGCGCTCGTGGTAGAGCGCGATCGGTTCGAGGAAGGCGCAGACCCGGCCGTCGGTGTCGGCCATCGCGAGGCAGCCGCGGAGCATCCGGACCGCGTCGTCGCCGCGACTGGGCACCGCGAGGACCAGGCCCGGGATGTCGCGCAGCGCGCCGATCGCGTTGTCGTTGTGGAAGTGACCGCCGAAGCCCTTCTGGTAGGCGAGTCCGGCGATGCGCACGACCATCGGCGTGCGGTAGCGGCCCGCGGAGAAGAACTGGGTCGACGCCGCCTCGCCGCGCAACTGGTCCAGCGCGTTGTGCAGGTAGGCGAGGTACTGGATCTCGGGGATCGGGGTCAGCCCGAGCAGGCCGAGACCCTGCGCGAGGCCGAGGATCGCGGTCTCGTCGAGCAGCGTGTCGAAGACCCGACCGGTCCCGAACGTGGCTTGCAGCCCGGCGGTGACCCCGTAGACACCGCCCTTGCGACCGACGTCCTCGCCGAACACCACCGCGCCCGGCCGACGCACCAAGTCGTCGCGCAGCGCGGCGTTGAGCAGGCCGGCCATCGTGCGCTCGCCCGCCGTCACGGCAGCCTCGGGCAGCCGGCGGCCGTGCACGGCCGCGCGCTGTTCCGGGTCGAGCGGCCGGGCGGCGTCGGCACGGACCGCAGCGGGGTGGTACGGCGCGAGCGCGGCGACGACCTCGGCGGCGTCGCGCAGGGTGCCGGTGGCGACGGCGGCGGCGGCACGCCCGCGCGTCTCGGCGCGCACCTCGGCCACGAGGTCGGCGAGGTCGGTCGACGTGGCGGCACCGGACGCGATCAACCGGCGCGCCGCACGGACGAGCGGATCGGCCGCCTCGCCGTGTTCGATCTCGTCACGCGCGCGATAGGCAGCCTCGAGGTCGCTGCCGGCGTGCCCCCACAGTCGCACCGTGGGCAGGTGCAGGAACACCGGTGCGCGGCGGGCGCGGACCGTGTCGACGGCGGCCTCGACGGTGTCCCAGACCTCGTCGATCTCGCCGTCCGCCCGCACGTAGGTGCAGCCGGGCAGTGCGGCCGCCGTCGCCTCGACCCAACCGGGAGGCGTCGGCACCGAGATGCCGATGCCGTTGTCCTCGCAGACGAACAGGATCGGCACCGGGCTGCCGACCCGACGTGCCCACCGGGCGGCGTTGAGCCCGGTGAGGGCGCTGGCATGGTTGAGCGACGCGTCCCCGAACGAGCACACCGCGATGGCGTCGGCGGGCAGGTCCCCGGCGGCGACCGCTCCGGCAGCGAGGCGGCGGGAGCGGCCGATGGCGAACGCGGTGCCAACGGCCTTGGGCAGGTGCGAGGCGATTGTCGAGGTCTGCGGGACGATCCAGGCGCTCGGACTGCCCCACACCTTGTGGCGGCCATGCGAGGCCGGATCCTCGCGCGAAGCGACCAGCGACAGCAGCGTGTCCCAGGTGAAGTCCGTGCCGGCCCGCCGTGCCCGGGCCGCCACGAACCCGCCGTCGCGGTAGTGCAACAGCGCCGGGTCGGTGGTCCGGGTCAACGCGCCGACGATCGCGGTGTGCTCGTGCCCCGCCGACGAGATCGTGTAGTAGCTGCGCCCCTGCGCCTTCAACTCCCGCGCCACCACGTCCAGGACGCGCGAGCGCACCATGTCCTCGAACAACGCGACGGCTGTGCCGGCCGTCAACGAGGTGCCGGGCCGGAGCGGGTCGCCAGGCGCGAGCCGCTGCCCGGCCGGCGTCGCCTCGGCGATGGCACGGTCCAGCGCCGCCTCGACGATCGGGACGCGGTCCATCGTCAGATGAGCGAGAGGGCGCGGGCGGCGGCGTCGAGTTCGGCCGGGATGGTGATCGGGTCGGCCGCGCCGGCGATCGCCCACTCGGGGTCCTTGAGGCCGTGCCCCGTGAGCACGCAGGTCACCACCGAACCCTGCTCGAGTTCGCCGGCCGCGTGCAGTTGGAGCAGTCCGGCGACCGACGAGGCGGACGCCATCTCGCAGAACACGCCGTGGCGGGCGAGTTCGCGGAAGGCCGCCATGATCTCGCGGTCGGTGACCGACCGGATCGAGCCACCGGACTCGTCGGCGGCCGCGACCGCCTGCTCCCACGACGCCGGGTTGCCGATGCGGATCGCCGTCGCGATCGTCTGCGGCTTCTCGACCGGGTGGCCGAGCACGATCGGGGCCGACCCCGCCGCCTGGTAGCCGCGCATGACCGGCAGCTTGTCGGTGAGCCCGTCGGCCGAGTACTCGCGGTAGCCGCGCCAGTAGGCGGTGATGTTGCCGGCGTTGCCGACCGGCATGCAGTGCACGTCGGGCGCGCGTCCGAGCTGGTCGACGATCTCCCAGGCACCGCTGCGCTGGCCGTCGATGCGGTAGGGGTTGACCGAGTTGACCAGTTCGACCGGGTAGGTGTCGGCGAGTTGGCGGGACAGCAGCAGGGCCTGGTCGAAGTTGCCCTCGATCTGCAGGACCTTGGCGCCATGGACCAGCGCCTGGGCGAGCTTGCCCATCGCGATCTTGCCCTTGGGGATGATGACCCCACAGGTCATGCCGGCCTTGCCGGCGTAGGCGGCGGCTGACGCCGAGGTGTTGCCGGTCGAGGCACAGATGACCGCCTCGGCACCCTTCTCCTTGGCCTTGGTGATGGCCATGGTCATCCCGCGGTCCTTGAAGGACCCGGTCGGGTTCGACCCGTCGAACTTCAGGTGCACCTCGCACCCGGTCACGTCCGAGAGGTGCTCGGAGAAGATCAGCGGGGTGCCGCCCTCGCGCAGCGTCACGATCGGCGTCGTGGCCGTGACCGGCATGCGGTCGCGGTACTCCTCGATGATCCCGCGCCAGACGTGGGGGCCGCGGGCCGCGGTGTCGTGCCGGTCGTCGCTGGCTGGCTCGGTCACGACGAGAACACCTCCGACTCGACCCGCAGGACGCTCGCCACGCTGCGGACGTTGGCCATGGCCGCCAGCGCGCCGACGGTCTTCTGCAGGTCGCCCTCGCGGGCGCGGTGGGTGATCAGCACGAGCTGGGCCGAGTCACCGGCCCCTTCCTGCCACACCTGGGCGATCGAGACGCCGTGGTCGCCGAACGTGCGGGCGACGTCGGCGAGCACGCCGGCCTGGTCGTCGACGTCGAGCAGCACGTAGTACTGGGTCTGCAGGTCCTCGATCGGCCGCAGGGGCTTGGCGCGGTGGACGGACTCGGCCGCACCACGTGCGGTCTGCAGCAGGTTGCGGGCGACGTCGATGACGTCACCGACGACCGCGGACGCGGTCGGCATCGCGCCCGCACCCCGGCCGTAGAACATCAGCTGGCCGGCGGCCTCGGCCTCGACGTAGATCGCGTTGAACGCGTCGCGGACGCTGGCCAGCGGGTGTTCCTTGGGCAGGAACACCGGGTGCACGCGCGCGCCGACCTTGTCGTCGACCTCGCTGGCGATCCCGACCAGCTTGATGACGTAGCCGAGCCGGTCGGCGACGCGCAGGTCGGTGGCGGTGACACCGGTGATGCCCTCGCGGAACACGTCGGAGCCGTGCACGACGGTGTCGAAGGCCAACGAGGCGAGGATGGCGCACTTGGCCGCCGCGTCGTGGCCGCCGACGTCGGCGGTCGGGTCGGCCTCGGCGTAGCCCAGCGCCTGCGCGTCGGCGAGCACGTCGGCGTACTCGGCGCCGTCCTCGGCCATCTTGGTCAGGATGTAGTTGGTGGTGCCGTTGAGGATGCCGACGACGCGGGTGACCCGGTCCCCCGCGAGCGACTCCTTGAGCGGCTTGATGATCGGGATCGCACCGGCCACCGCCGCCTCGTAGGCGAGGTCCACGCCGGCTGCGCGGGCGGCCTCGTACAGCTCGGGGCCGGCGTGCGCGACCAGTTCCTTGTTGGCCGTCACGACCGGCTTGCCCAACTCCAGGGCGCGCCGGATGAGGCGGTCCGCCGGGTCCAGGCCGCCCATGACCTCGATGATGAGCTCGACGTCGGGGTCCTCGACGATCGCGTCGAGGTCGTCACCGAAGACCTCGTCGGCGACGGGCAGGCCTCGGCCCCGCGCCTTGCCCAGGTCGCGCACGCCGATGCGGGTCACCTCGAAGCGGGCACCGGTGCGGGCGGCGATGTCGTCGGTCTCGCGGTCGAGCAGCGTGATCACGCCGCCGCCGACCGTGCCGCAACCGAGCAGGCCGATACGCAGAACGCGGTCCAAGGGACGTGCCTCGCGTGGGACGACAGTGAGGCGCGAGCCTATCGCCGCCCGTCCGCGCGTCAGGACGAGACGAGCTCGCTCAGCAGGCGTTGGGCGACGGCGTCGGGGACCTCGTCGTGGTGGTCGTAGGTGAGGCTCAACTCGGCCCGACCGCTGGTCAGCGCCCGCAGGTCGGCGGGGAAGCCGGCCAGCTCGGCCTCGGGGACCTCGGCCTCGATGCGGCTGCGGCCGGGGCCGGCCACCTCGGTGCCCAGGATCCGGCCGCGCCGCGCCGAGAGGTCAGAGAGCAGGCTGCCAACGGCCTCCTCGGGCACGAAGACGGTGACGCGGGTGACCGGCTCGAGCAGGACGGGGTCGGCCTGTGCGACCGCCTCGCGGAAGCCGAGGATGCCCGCCATCTGGAACGCCGCGTCCGACGAGTCGACCGAGTGGTACTTGCCGTCGGTCAGACGCACGGCGACGTCCACGACGGGGAATCCGCCGAGCGGTCCCTCGAGCATGGCGGCCCGCACGCCCTTCTCGACCGAGCCGATGTACTGGCCCGGCACGACACCCCCGACGATCGCGTCGGTGAAGTCGAGGCCCGTGCCACGAGGCGCCGGGGCGATCTCGAGGTGCACCACGCCGAACTGGCCGTGCCCACCGCTCTGCTTGACGTGCCGGCCGATGCCCGAGGCGGGCGTGCGGATCGTGGTCCGGTAGTCGATCGGTGCCGGCAGCACCTCGACCTCGATGCCGGTGCGACGGACCAGGCGTGCCACCGACACCTCGACGTGGGTCGGTCCCTGGAAGGACAGCACCCGGGTGCCGGCCACCGGGTCGAGGTCGATCCGGACCGACGGGTCCTCCTGGACGAGCCGCTGGAGCGCAGCCGTGAGCTTGTCGTCGTCGGCGACGCTCCCCGGCTGCAGCATGACGCGGTGGAAGCCGGGCGGTGGTGACGGCACCTCGATGTCGGGGGCACGGCCGTCCGCCGTCAACAGATCACCGGTGCTGACGTCGTCGAGTTTGGCGACGGCGACGAGATCGCCCGCCACGACCCGGTCGGTCGGCGTCTGCTCGCGGCCGCACAGCGAGAACAGGTGATGCAGGCGTCGCGTATCGCCGGTCCGGACATCGACGAGGTGGTCGTCGACGCGCAACTCGCCCGAGAGCAGGCGCAGCACGTTGATCCGCCCGACGAACTGGTCGCTGTAGGTCTTGACCACGGCGGCGACCGTCGGCCCGTCGTGTGGCAGCGGATGGGACGCTTCGGCCGGCGACGGGCACTCCTCGATCAGGAACTCGAGCAGCAGACCGACGCCGATGCCCAGCGTCGCCGAGCCCCACAGCACGGGGTAGAAGCCGCCCTGCGCGATGCCGTGGGCGAAGACCTCGGCCAGTTCGGCCGACGTCGGCTGCTGGCCGTCGAGGTAGCGCTCGAGCAGCTCGTCGTCGTTCTCGACGACCGCCTCGACCAGCGCCTCGCGTGCGGCGGCCGCGGCGGCCGCCTGGTCGTCCGGGATCGGCTCGCGAACCTTCTGCCCGTCGATCAGCTCGATGGCGTCACCGTGCAGGACGTCGACGATGCCGATGCCGCCGGGATGACGGAACGGCAGATGAACGGCCGCCAATGGGCGGCCGTAGCGTTCGCGAAGGTCATCGAGGACCGCGCCGGCATCGGCCCGTTCGAGGTCGAACTTGTTGCAGAACACGACCCGCGGCAACCCCTGCGCCTCGCACAACCGCCACAGTTCTTCGTGCTGGGGCTGCACCCCCACCGTCGCGTCGAGGACGAACAGGGCCGTGTCCGCGGCGAGCAGTGCCGGGTGGATGTCGCCGAGCACCTCGGCGCCGCCGGGCGCGTCGAGCAGGTTGATCCGGTACCCGTCGGTCTCGAACGAGGCCACGGCCAACGACAACGAGTGTCCCCGCTCCCGCTCCTCGGGTTCGCTGTCGACCGTGGCGCGCGCCTCCGGTGGAGACCCGCCCCGGACGCTGTGCAGCAGCGCTTCGACGAGCGTCGACTTGCCGGTGCCGGTGTGCCCGACCACGAGCACGTTGCGGATGTGTTCGGTGGGGACGGGACCGCTCACGGCCGACCTCCGATGCGCTGGCGTCTGGGGTCGAAACTACGCCTGTCGCGCCCGGAGGGAAACAGGCCCTTGGACCTCTCCGTCTGGGACCACAGGGCCGGCCCGCCGGCACGCGGGCGTTACAGTGGCCGGCGGACGAGGACTGCCATGCCACCCGCGACCGAGAGCTCCGGCGATGCCCCCGCGCGCGCCCGCCTGAGCCGTCAGCGGGTCCTGCGGGCAGCCGTGTCACTCGCCGACCGCGAGGGCCTCGAGGCGCTGACGATGCGCCGACTCGCCGGTGAACTCGGCGTCGAGGCCATGTCGCTGTACCACCACGTGGCGAACAAGGAGGCGATCCTCGACGGCGTGATCGAGGTCGTCACCGACGAGGTGATGGCCGCCGTCGGCGGGGCCGACGCGCCCGCGCCGCAGGACGACTGGCAGGCCGCGATGCGGGCCAGGATCCTCGCTGCGCGGACGGTGCTGTTGCGTCATCCGTGGGCACCCCGGGTCCTCGAGACCCGTACGGCGATGAGCCCGACGTTGATGGGCTACTACGACGGCGTGCTCGGGATCTTCCGCGCCGGCGGCTTCGACTGGGATCTCGCCCACCAGGCGATGCACGCCCTGGGCAGCCGGGCCCTGGGCTTCACCCAGGAGTTGTTCCAGCCCGACGACGCCGAGGCCGACGACGCCGAGACGCTGGCGATGTTCGAACAGATGGGCGAACAGTTCCCGCACCTGGTCGGGATGCTGGCCGAGATCGTCCACGACGACCCGGACCGATCGTTGGGCTGGTGCGACGACCAACGCGAGTTCGAGTTCGGCCTCGACGTGCTCCTCGAAGGTCTCGAGCGGCGTCGCGCCGCGCGGTAGACGCGTCGGTTCGGGATCGGGCCGGCTCAGCCGACCACTTGACATTCTTACGCCGTACGTCTTGGCTGTCGTCCTGTCGTACAACGTAAGGATCTAGGATGGGACGCGCGGTCCTGCTGGTCGTTGGCGTGGTCGTCGCCGTGCCGGCGGTGCTCGTCGCCATGTTCACGCTCGCCTTCCGGACCAAGTGGCCGGCGCTGCACGACCGCGTGCGGCGGTTCAACCGGGACGTGACGAACAGGCGGCAGTTGCGGACGGCTGGCCAGGCTGGTGCCACCTACGCGGTCATCGTCCACGTCGGGCGGAAGAGCGGTCGGACCTACCGGACGCCGGTCGGCGCCGGCCCGACGACCGACGGCTTCGTCGTCGGCCTGCCGTACGGGCCGGGCGCCGACTGGGTCCGCAACGTCGTCGCCGCCGGTGGTGCGATGGTCGAGCACGACGGTCGCACGGTGGCCGTCGATCGGCCCGAGGTGACCGACGCCGCCGCCGTCGAATCGCTGTTCGGCCGGACCGAACGCCTGGTGAACCGCCTCTACGGCGTCGACGACTTCCTGCTGCTGCGCGAGGCGGACCAGACGGTCGCGTGAGGCACGAAGCCGAGCCGGCGGTAGACCCGCTCGGCACGGCTGCCCGGGGCGGCACCGAGTCCGACGCGGACACCGGGATCGAGGTGCCGTTGCGCCGCAACCGCCGTGTACACCAGGGAGGCAGCCACGCCGAGCCCGCGATGCACCGGGTGGACGATGACGTCCTCGACGGCGGCCAGTCCCTGACGGTCGTGCACGAGTGTCGCGCGACCGACCGGCGCGCCGTGACGCTGCGCCACCCAGACCTGGGCGCGCCCGCCCGTCGCCAACTCGCGCTGGATGTCGACACTCCAGCCGACGAACTCCTCGTCCCAGACCCGCCACATGTCGGGGTCGCCGGTGTCCTCGCCGTCGTATCGATAGAGCACGGTGGCGGCGTGCCAGCGGCGGTCCGTCGGTTGTGGATCGCTGACCGACGGAGGCGGCACGGGAGCGACGGCGACCGGCGCCTTCGCGGGTTCGACGAGATCATCGAGCAGCAGCACGGTGGTCGGCTCGAGGGCCAGGCCGGCCGCGGCCGCCGCTGCGGCGAGATCGTCGTCGGGGGCCGGGACGTCACCGGGGGCGTCGGGAGCCAACGGGGTCTCCCACCGCAGCCGGACGACGTCGGCGCCGAGTGTCCCGATGGTCTCCTCGAAGCGCTGCACCCAGCGGGCGAGGGCGTCGGGCGCGGGCGCGTCGAGCAGGTCGAGCGTGTTCCCGTCGCGGAAATCCGGCCGCGACGGGGTGCGGACTGTCACGTGATCTCGCG
>DATHUR010000117.1:0-3122 GCA_035462025.1 Egicoccus sp.
CGAGCTCCTGACGACCTCCCTCGCCGCCCACGTCGGGCGGCACGCAGTGGCCGGGGGCGCGTCGTCCTCATCGGCGCCGTCGTGGCGGCGTTCATCCTGTTGATGTCGTTGCGGGGCATCGCCCGCTTCTACACCGACTACCTGTGGTTTGACTCGCTCGACCAGGCGGGCGTGTGGCGCGGCGTGCTGGGCGCCAAAGTCGTGCTCGCCCTGCTGTTCATCCTCGTGTTCTTCGCGCTGGCGCTGGCGAACCTGACCATCGCCGACCGGCTCGCCCCCGCCTTCCGGGTGTCGGGCCCCGAGGACGAGCTGCTCGAGCGCTACCACGACCTGGTCGAGGGGCGCGCCGGGTGGATCCGGGCCTCGGTGGCCGGGGTGCTCGCCCTCATCGCCGGTTCGGGCGTGTCGGCCGAGTGGAACTCGTGGATCCTCTTCACGAACGGGCGCGACTTCGGGGTCACCGACCCACAGTTCGGTCAGGACATCGGCTTCTACGTGTTCCGCCTACCGTTCCTGTCCTTCGTCGTCGACTGGTTGTTCGCGTCCCTGCTGATCGTCCTCATCATCACCGTCGTCGCCCACTACCTCAACGGCGGCATCCGGGTGCAGCCGCCGTCGCCGCGGGTCACACCCCAGGTCAAGGCGCACCTGTCGGTGCTGCTGGCGGCGCTGGCGCTCGTCAAGGCGGCCGACTACTGGCTGCAGCGCTTCGAGCTGACGACGTCGTCCCGGGGCGTGGTCGACGGCGCCCTCTACACCGACGTCAACGCCCAGCTGCCGGTGCTGAACCTGCTGGTGCTGATCTCACTGGCGGCGGCCGTGCTGTTCGTCGCCAACATCTTCCGGCGGGGATGGACGCTGCCGGTCCTGGCCGTGGGCCTGTGGATGTTCGTGGCGATCGTGGCGGGCGGCATCTACCCGCAGTACGTGCAGAGCTTCCAGGTGCGGCCCAACGAGTCGGCCCGCGAGCGGCCCTACATCGAGCGCAACATCGAGGCGACCCGCGCCGCGCTCGACCTCAGCGACGTGACGGTGCAGCGTTTCACGCCCACCACCGACGTCGAGGACGTCAGCCTCGAGGGCGCGCAGCCGACCATCCGCAACATCCGCCTGTGGGACCCGGCGGGCAACGTGTCGGGGCAGGCGTTCGAGCAGCTCCAGCGGATCCGGAACTACTACGGCATCAACGACATCGACGTCGACCGCTACGAGATCGGCGGCGAGCTCACGCAGGTCAACATCGGCGCTCGCACGATCAACCCGGGCGGCGTGCCCGGCGACTCGTGGGAGGCCAGGCACCTCGCCTACACCCACGGCTACGGGGTGGTGCTGGCGCCGTCCAACGCCTCGCAGGGCACCGAGCCCGACTTCCTGGTCGGCGGCGTGCCGCCCGAGATCGCGTCCGAGGTGGCCGAGTCGGGCTTCGCCACGGACAACCCGGGCATCTACTTCGGAGAGGACCTCGAGGGCTACATCGTGGTCGGCACCAACCGCGAGGAGATCGACTACCAGGACGAGGACAACACGGTCCGCACGACCTACGAGGGCGAGGACGGCGTGGCCGCCAACTCGCTTCTGCGGCGCATCGCCTTCTCGCTGCGGTTCGGCGATCTCAACCCGCTGATCTCCGACTTCATGACCGACGAGTCCAGGGTGATCTTCCAGCGCGACGTCGTCAGCCGGGTCGAGGCGCTGGCCCCGTTCCTCGACGCCGACGCCGATCCCTATCCCGTGGTGGTGGACGGCAGTGTCCTGTGGGTGGTCGACCTGTACACGACCACGTCGCGGTACCCGTACGGGCAGGAGGCCGACTCCGATCAGGTGCTGTCCCGCAGTGGGCTGAACCACGACTTCAACTACGTGCGCAACTCGGTCAAGGCCACGGTCGACGCCTACGACGGCACGGTCACGCTCTACGTGGTCGACGACGAGGACCCGATCATCGCCGCCTACCAGGACGCGTTCCCCGAGCTGTTCACACCCGGCGACGAGATGTCCGCCGGCCTCCGCGAGCACCTGCGCTACCCCGAGGACCTGTTCCGCATCCAGACCGCTGCCTACGGCCGCTACCACCTGCAGGACCCAGACGACTTCTTCACCCAGGAGGACGCCTGGCGGGTGGCGCGCGACCCCGGCACCGCCGGCGCCGACCCCACGACCGTCGTCACCGACGAGACCGGCCAGGCCACCGGCGAGACGCGGGCCGCCCGCATCGCCCCCTACTACCAGATCCTGCAGCTCCCCCAGGCGGCCGGCGGAGGGCAGCCCGCCGACCCCGAGATGGTGCTGATGCGGCCGTTCGTGCCCTACAGCGAGGACGACCGCAGCCAGCTCCTGACCGCCTTCATGGCGGCCCGCATGGACGGCGACAGCTACGGCGACCTGGTCGTCTACGAGATGTCGTCGCGCGACCTGCCCGACGGCCCCGGCATCGCCGCTGCATCGATCAGCGCGGACGTCGAGGTGGGTCGCCTGGAGACCCAGCTCAGCGAGTCGGGCTCCGAGGTCCGCTACGGCAACTTGCTGCTGGTGCCGATCGACAACGCGCTGCTGTACGTGCAGCCGTTCTACGTCGTGGCCGAGGAGCAGACGCGGCAGGTGCCCCAGCTCCAACGGGTCATCGTCGTGTTCGAGGACCAGGTCGTGTTCGAGAACACGCTGAGCGAGGCGCTCACCGTGCTCTTCGGCGACACGGCCGAGACCCTGGAACAACCCGACGAGGACGGTGGAGCGGAGGGCGACGACCTCGACGAGCTGCCCGGAGCCCCCGGTGGCAGCGCGGCCCAGCAGGCCGCCGCGCTGCTCGACGAGGCGATGGATTTGTTCGTCGAGGCCGAGGCGGCGCTGACCGACGGCGACCTGGGGGAGTACCAGTCGAAGAACGCCGAGGCCGAGGACAAGGTGTCCGAGGCGATCAGCCTGCTGCAGGGCGGGGACGAGGACGCTGACGCCGACGATGGCGCCGAGGCGGGCGAGGACGGCGACACCACGACGACCGAAGCCGACACCACGCCGGCCTGACCCTCGCCACCTCGGCGCCGTCGAGTTGGCGTTCGCAGGGCGGGACGCTATGTTGTCGTCCCCGAACGGCGCGGGGTGGAGCAGTCTGGTAGCTCGTCGGG
>DATHUR010000118.1:0-30438 GCA_035462025.1 Egicoccus sp.
GCCGCGGGTGACATCACCGAGTACGAGGGCAAGGTCCGGCTGATCGCGGTCGGGTTCGGTGAGGCCGCGACCGCGGTCAACAACGCCGCGGTCTACATCGATCCCAGCGCCCGCGTGTTCCCCGGCCACAGCTCCGGCTGAACCAGAGAGAGGGCGGAAGAAGACGATGGGTGGGACCGATCCGGCGACGGACCGCGACGACGTCGACGCGAAGGTGGCGGCGGTGGTCGCCAACTGGGCGGCCCGCTTCGTGGCCAACGAGTTGGACTCCATGGACGTGCAACGCGCCATCGCGCGGGTCCGGACCTGGGACGACTGGCCACGCGTCTGGGAGGACATGGCCGAGGCGTACGCGGCCCACGGCGACCGGGCCGCGGACGAGGGCCACACCCGCACGGCGGCTGCCCACTGGCGTCGGGCCGCACTCACCCTGCAGTTCGCCCAGTTCGCGCTCACCGAGGACGTGGTGGGACGCGAGCGGCTCCACCGGCGGCAGTGCGCGCTGTACCGCCGTGCCGCGCCGTTGCTGGTGCCCCCGGCGCAGCCATACGAGCTCACCGCCGGCGCCGCCCGCGTCCACGGCTACGTGCGGCGCCCGACGGGCACGGCTCCGGCCCCGGCGGTGGTCCTGGTCCCCGGCCTCGAGTCGACCAAGGAGCAGTTCACCACCTACGAGCCCCACTTTCTCGAGCGCGGGATCGCGTCGGTGTCGCTCGAGGGCCCCGGCCAGGGCGAGGGCTGGTACGCCCACCGGTTCGACCTCGCCACGTGGCTGAGGGCCTTCGCGGAGGTGCTGCGCTGGTTGCCGTCGCAGCCGGGCATCGACGCCGCACGGATCGCGGTCGTGGGAACCAGCTTCGGCGGGTTCCTGGCGCTGCGGGCCGTGGCCGACCACCCGCAGGTGACGGCCGTGGTCGACATCGCCGGACCGCACACGCTCACCCCGCTGCGTGACCTGCAGGACGTGCTCCAGCAGGGGTTCGTCCACCTGACGGGGGCAGCCGACGTGGCCGACGCCGACGCGCGACTGGCCGACGTGACCCTCGACGGCGTGCTGGGTCGGCTCGCGGGGCGGCCGACCCTGGTCGTGCACGGCACCGCCGATCGGGTCATCCCGGTGGCCCATGGCGAGCGGATCGTCGCCGAGCATCCCGGGCCGGTGACCTTCGACCGCGTCGAGGGCGGCAGCCACTCGTGCAACAACCTGCACACCCTGGTGCGCCCCCGGGTCGCCGACTGGGTCGCCGACCGTCTGACCGGCCGCGCCTAGCGGGCGTCGGTCGCCAGGACGGCCAGGAGTTCGTCGAGGTCGTAGTCACCGGGGTCGACGGTCGGCGTCCGGCCCGGCAGCGGCGGCGGCGGGTACTTGGCGCCGATACCGGTGTCGAAGGCGACCACCCGCTCGTCGCGTCCGATCCAGCCGGAGGCGCGCAGTTCGCCAACCGCCGCGAACACGGCGCCGGTCTCGGGGCTGACGTAGCCGGCGCCGTGCGAGCCGGCGAGCAGTTGGGCGCGGTCGATGTCGTCCTCGTCGACGGCCACGGCCGTGCCCTGCGAGTCCCGGACGGCCTGCAGGATGAGCCGGTCACCGACGGCCCCGGGGACCCGGATGCCGCCCGCCCGGGTCTTCGCACCCTGCCACGGTTCGGCTTCGGTCGCGCCCGTCTCGAAGGCACGCACGATCGGGGCACAGCCGCTGGCCTGGACGGCCACCATCCGGGGCCGCTCGGCGCCGATCAGGCCGATCTGTTCCAGCTCGTCGAACGCCTTCCACATGCCGACCAGGCCGGTCCCGCCCCCGGTGGGGTACAGGATCACGTCGGGCAGGCGCCAGCCGTACTGCTCGGCCAGTTCGAGCCCCATCGTCTTCTTGCCCTCGACCCGGTAGGGCTCCTTGAGGGTCGACACGTCGAAGGCCCCGGTGCGGGCGGCGATCTGGGCCCCGACCTTGCCGCAGTCGCTGATCAGCCCCTCGACCAGGACCAGGCGTGCGCCGCAGACCTGCACCTCGATCTGGTTGACCAGCGGCGCATCGACCGGCATGAGCACCGTCGCGGGGACGCCGGCCGCCGCGGCGTAGGCGGCCAGGGCGCCGGCGGCGTTGCCCGCCGAGGGGGCGATGAAGCTGGTGGCGCCGAGTTCGGCGTTGCGCGACACCGCGGCGGTCATCCCGCGGGCCTTGAACGAGCCCGTCGGGTTGCCGCCCTCGGCCTTGATGCGCAGGTCGGTCAGGTCGAGGCGTTCACCGAGGCGGCGGGCCGCGACGAGCGGGGTGTCGCCCTCGCCGAGGTCGACGATGGCCGCCGGATCGCGGACCGGCAACAGTTCGCGCCAGCGCCACAGGCCCCGCGGACGTTCCCGCAGCGACTGCGGGGTCAGGGTCCGCGCCGCCGCCTCCAGGTCGTAGGTGGCCAGCAGCGGGCGGTCGTCCCCGTCGAGGCGCTGGAGACGATCGGCGTCGTAGGTCGCACCCGAACTGGAGCCGGTGAGGGTCAGCAGGGTCGAGTCGGGCAGAGCCACGGGGATCCTCAGTCGGCGGGGGCGGCAGTCGAATGTCGCACGATCAGCGTGGGCGCCAGCGACACCGGCTTGCGGCGCCGGCGGGCCCGCGGGTTCTCGAGCAGCTTCAGCAGCAGCTCGCCCGCCTGCCGGCCCATCTCGTACTGCGGAATCCGCACGGTCGTCAGCGGCGGGTCGATCAGGTCGACGAGCGGCATGTCGTTGAACCCGACCAGCGACACGTCCTCGGGGACGCGGCGTCCGGACCCACGCAGGGCCCGGAGGCAGCCGATCGCGAGCAGGTCGTTGGCGGCGCAGATCGCGGTCACCTCGGGGTGTCGCGCCAGCAGCCGCTCGCAGGCGGCCATGCCGTCGTCGACGCCGAAGATGCCGGTGCTCTCGACCATGTCGGGGTCGTAGACGCCGGCCTCGCCGGCGTAGGTGGCGAACGCGGCGGCGCGGGTCCGGCCCGTCGAGGTGTCGTCGGGGCCGGCCACGTGCGCGATGCGGTGATGGCCGAGGTCGACGAGATGGCGCACCATCAGCGCGATGCCGGCGTCGTCGTCGGGCAGCACGGCCGGCACCGATTCGTCGGTACCTCGCCGGTTGACCAGCACGACCGGCAGTGCCCCGACCGCCTTGGATCCCTCGTCGCTGTCGACGTGGGAGGTCGCCACGACCAGGCCGTCGACCTGCCGGCCCACCAGGCTCTGCAGGCTGCGGGCCTCGCGGCGGGCGTCGTTGTCGGTGTTGGCCACGATCAGCGTGTAGCCGCCGGCATCGAGCGCGTCCTCGAGCCCACGCACGATCGGTGGGAAGAACGGGTTGGTCAGGTCGGGCAGCAGCATCCCCACGGTATGCGAACGTTGGGTCCGTAGCCCCCGCGCCAGCACGTTGGGCTGATAGCCGAGTTCGCTGGCCGCCGCCAGGACGCGTTCGACGGTCTCGGTGCGCAGCATCTTTGCGGTGCGTTCGTTGAGCGCCCGCGAAACGGTCGACACGTCCACGCCCGCGTGACGGGCGACGTCGGACATCGTGGTCTTGACCATGGAGCGGGACCCTAGGCCACGGCAGCCGGTGGAGGCGGGAAGACGCTCAGAGCCGCCCGCCCAACCTGGCCGCCATCCAGTCGGCCGTGCGGAACCGGTAGGCGTGGGCACGGTTGTTGGCGACGTGGTTGCCGTCGTCGATGATCAGCAGTTCCGTCGGACCGCTGGCCTCGGCGGCGAGGCGTTCCGCCGCCTGCCAGGGCACCAGGCGGTCCTGCCGGCCGGCGACGACGAAGAGGGGACAGCTGATGTGCTTCGCGGCATCGGCGAGCGTCAGGCTGCGACCGTGCTCGAGCGCGTCTGCCGGCGTGTCGCAGTGCGCGCGGACCCGGAACGCCTCGCGGGTCAACTCGGGCAGGCCGTCCCAGCCGGCCGCCCAGTCGTAGGGTCCCGACAGCGAGATGCACGCCTTGACCCGCGGCTCGTAGGCGGCCGCGCGGGGTGCGTAGTACCCACCCAGGCTCACACCCCACAGACCGATGCGGGCACCGTCGAGATCGTCGCGTGCCTCCAGGTGGTCGACGACGGCGCCGACCGGGACCTCGTAGTCGCCCCGGATCGGCAGGTCGTACT
The DNA here is from genome assembly GCA_035462025.1 of Egicoccus sp. GTDB lineage: Bacteria > Actinomycetota > Nitriliruptoria > Nitriliruptorales > Nitriliruptoraceae > Egicoccus. Next base: position 4,122 of record DATHUR010000118.1, read on the forward strand.
CGGCCTCGCCCTGCCCCGGACCGTCGAAGGCGAACGTCGCCAGTCCACGCGTCAGGAACAGTTGCTCGTAGGCGTGCATCTCCTCCTTTGCGGAGTCGAGGCCCATGCACATCACGACCACCGGTGGTCGTTCGACACCCGTTGGACGTCGCAGGTTGCCGTACAGGTGGGTGCCCTCGAAGGGAACGGCCACGCGCTCGCCCCGCGGGTCGATCAACGGCAGCGCGTCGGTCCGGCAGGCGACTGCCCGCTCGTGGGCGGCTCGCATCTCGTCGACGTCCTGGACGAACAGGAACTTGCCGAAGTGGTACTCCACCGCCGCCGTGGTCAGGTGGGCACCGGCACTCTGGCGCCGCCCCTGCGCGAGCGCCTCGCGGCCCAGCGCCTCGTGGACCGCCGCCCGCTCGGCCCAGGCGCCACACCAGTCCTCCCAGCGCTCGACCCCACCGGATTTCCCCCCGGGGCCCACCACTCCGGCGACCTCCTGGAAGTCGGTCAGCGGCACGCCGTTGGCGACGAACCGGGGGGCCCAGTGGCTGATGGCGGCGGCAACGCGTTCGTCGGTCATGGCCGGCCTTTCAGGCGCGCGCGTTCACGCGCCGGCATCGGGATCGGGGACGGCGAGGTCGAGGGCGCGGCCCAGGGCACGAGCGGTCAGCACGCGCGCGAGGTGCCGCCGGTAGTCGGCGTCGGCGTTGGTGTCGCTGGGGGGCGTCGTGTCCCGGTCGGCCAGCCCGGCGGCCGCCGTGACGGCGGCGGGGGACACCGTGGCGCCCGACAGGGCCGCCTCGGTGTGCGTCGCCCGCAGCGGGACGTCGCCCATGTTGGTCAGTCCGACCCGGACGTCGGTGATCCGGTCACCGACGCGGCGCACGAGCGTGCACACCCCGACCACGGCCCAGGCGTGCGACACCGGTGCGAACTTCTCGTAGGCCCACGACCAGCTGTCGTCGAGTACCGGGACCCGCACGCTGAGCAGCAGTTCGTCTGGGGCGAGGGCCGTCTCGAGGTACCCGTCGAAGAACCCGGCCGCCGGCACGCGGCGGCGTCGCTTCTGGCTGGCGAGGACGAGCTCGGCCTCGAGTGCGACGGCCAGCGCCGGCAGGTCGCCGGCGGCGTCGCCGTGGGCGAGCGCGCCCCCGAGGGTCCCGCGGTGGCGGACCTGCGGGTCGCCGACATGCCGCACGACCGCGGGCAGCGCGCCGCAGTGCTCGCGCACGACCGCGGAGTCGAGGACGTCCTGGTGCGTGGTCGCGGCACCGATGAGCAGGTGGTCACCCTGCCGTCGGACGCCACGGAGCCCGTCGACCCGGCCGATGTCGACGAGCAGGTCGGGGGCCGCGAGGCGGAACTTCATCAGCGGCAGCAGGCTCTGACCGCCGGCGATCAACTTGGCGTCGTCGCCGTGTTCGTGCAACAGCGCGATCACGTCGTCGACGTCCTCGGCACGGCGGTAGTCGAAGGCGGCGGGGAACATCTCAGGCGTCCGCGTCGTCGGTGGCGAGGCGCTGCGCCGCCTGGCTGACGGCCGCGATGATCGGGGCGTAGCCGGTGCAGCGGCACAGGTTGCCCTCGAGGCCCTCGCGGATCTCGGCGTCCGTCGGACGCGGGTTGGCGTCGAGCAGGTCCTTCGCGGCCATGATCATGCCCGGGGTGCAGTACCCGCACTGCAGGGCGTGGCAGGCACTGAAGGCCGCCTGCAGCGGGTGCCAGCCCTCGCCCTCCCACGCCAGGCCGCGGACGGTGGTGACCTCGCGGCCGTCGGCCTGGACGGCCAGGACGGTGCAACTCTTCACGCTGCGGCCGTCGAGCAGGACGGTGCAGGCGCCGCAGTTGCTCGAGTCGCAGCCGACGTTGACGCCGCTGCGGTCGAGTCCGTCGCCGAGCAGGTGCACCAGCAGGGTCCGCGCGTCGACGTCCCGGGTGACGGCCTCGCCATCGACGGTGAGGTGGATCGGTGGCACGCTGCGGATCCTCCCTGCAGACCGCGACTGCGGCACGCTGGTGCTAACGTAAGCGCCGTATCAATCGATTGCAAGCGCTGCCCAGCCATGCACCGTGACGCACGGGACCCGCATGGATCGGAGAGCAGATGACCACCGCGTCAGGCACGGCTCCGTACCGGCTCGAGGACGACCGTCTCGTCCACGGTCTCGGCCGCTTCGTCCCGGACCTGCGGCCACCCGGGATGGTGCACGCCGCCTTCGTGCGCAGCTACCTGCCGCACGCCACGGTGGGCGAGATCGACCGCGCGGCCGCCGACCTGCCCGGCGTGCTCGCGCTGTTCACGGCCGATGACCTCGACCTCCCCGTGATCCCGGGCGCAACCGGGCGGGGACCGAACGTCGCCACCCCCCGGCCGGTACTGGCGCGCGACCGGGTCCGCTACGTGGGCGAGCCCATCGCGATGGTGGTGGCCGAGGACCGCTACGTGGCTGCGGACGCGGCCGAGAGCTGGGTCGAACTCGAGCCCCTGCCGGTCGTCGCCGACCACGTGGCCGCGCTGCGGGACGAGACCGTGCTGCACCCCGAGCACGGCTCGAACGTGGTCGACCACTCCGTCGTCGGGATCGAGGATCCCGAGGACGGACCTGCCGGGCCGATCAGCATCACCGTGCAGGTCGACAACCAGCGCCTGGCGCCGGCGCCGATCGAGACGCTGGGCATCCTCGCCGAGCCGACGCCGGACGGCCGCATCACGGTGTGGTGTGGCCACCAGGCCCCGCACCGGCTCAAGAAGCAGCTGTCGAACCTGCTCGACATCGACGCCGACCGCATCCGGGTGGTCGTGCCCGACGTGGGCGGCGCCTTCGGGATGAAGGGGATGCTCTACCCGGAGTACCTCGCCGTGGTCGCGGCGGCGCTGCGGCTCGGGCGACCGGTGCGCTGGGTCGAGAACCGCACCGAGCACTTCCTGGGCGGCACGCACGGTCGGGGCCTGCACCACACCGTCACCCTGTCCGGTGATCCCGACGGGCGGGTGCGGCGTGCCCGGCTGCACCTGGTCAGCGACCTCGGCGCCTATCCGCACAACGGCTCGCAGGTGCCGATGTTCGCCCGGTTCGTCGCCGGCGGGCTCTACGACATCCAGGACCTGTCGATCACCACGGACATGGTCGTGACCAACCGCGCACCGACCGGTTCGTACCGCGGGGCGGGGCGGCCCGAGGCGGCCTACGCGATCGAGCGCGCGATGGAGGCCTACGCCCGGGCGTGCGGCCTCGATCCCGCCGAGGTCCGCCGGCGCAACCTCGTCGGACCCGACCAGATGCCCTACCGCAGTGCCACCGGGGCGCTCTACGACAGCGGCGACTACCCCGCCGCGCTCGAGCTCGCCCTCGAGTTGGCCGACTACGACGGCGTCCGCGCCGAGCAGGCCGAACGCCGGGCGCGTGGCGACCACGGGCTCGGCATCGGCATCGGCGCCTTCGTCGAGCGCGCCGGCGGGGCGATCGGGTCGGACGAGTACGCCCGCGTGGAGTTGGCCGACGACGGCCACCTCGTCGTGCGCACCGGCACCTGCGCGACCGGACAGGGCCACCAGACGGTGTGGTCACAGCTCACCTCCAACGTCTTCGGCGTCGGTCGCGAGACCGTCGAGGTCGTGGCCGGTGACACCGACGCGGTCGCCGACGGTGTCGGCTCCTTCGCGAGTCGCTCCGCCCAGGTCGGGGGATCGGCGATCCACCTCGCGGCCGGCCGGCTGCGTGCCCTCCTCCGCGATCTCGCCGCCGACCACCTCGAGGTGGACCCGGCCGACCTGCGCTTCGAAGGCGGGCAGGTCGCCGTCGGCGGCGCGCCGCAGGTCGCGGTCTCCCTGGCCGAGCTCGCCCGTCTCGCCGGCGAACACGAGGTCGCGACCTTCGAGGAGGAACGCTTCGACCCGCAGGCGCAGACGTTCCCCTATGGCGTGCACATCGCGGTCGTCGAGGTCGACTCGGCCACGGGACGCGTACGGATCCGTCGGCTGATCGCCGTCGACGACTGCGGCACGGTGCTCGACTCCGAGATCGTCGAGGGCCAGGTCGTCGGGTCGCTGATGCAGGGCATCGCCCAGGCGCTCTACGAGGGGCTCGCCTACGACGACGAGGGTCAGCTCAAGACCACAACGTTCGCCGAGTACCACGTGCCCACCGCCGTCGAGGCACCCGAGATCATCACCGACCGCCTGGTCAGCCCGGCGCCGTCGAATCCCCTCGGCGTGAAGGGATCGGGTGAGTCGGGCTGCATCGGCGCGCCGCCCGCCATCGTGAACGCGGTGTTGGATGCACTCGAACCGCTCGGAGTACGAGACCTGCAGATGCCACTGACACCCCGCACGGTGTGGTCGGCGATCCGGGCCGCGAAGGCGTGAGCAGACCGTAGAGGAGGGGCCCCCGTTTCCGGGGGCCCCTCCTCGTGTGCCGTGCGTCCGCCGTCAGCCGGCCTTGACGATCGACTGGTCGAGCGTGGCGAACTTGCCCAGGTAGGCGGCCCGTTCGGTGTGCAGCTTCTCGACGATCTCGCGGTAGGCGTCCATGCGGCCCTGGCGCTCGTAGAGCTTGCGCGGCTGCAGCAGTTCCTCGTCGTCGATGCCGGGCAGCTTCGAGGCGACGAGGTAGCCGAAGTCGGGGTCCTCCTCCCACTCGACGGTGCCGTCGACGATCGCTTCCTGGACCGCGGCCGAGTGCGGGATCTTGACCTTCTTCGACCGCTCGTCCTCGTCGGGTCCGCCGACCCGGCCGGTGTTGAACAGGTAGACCTCGAGGTCGCAGGTCTCGAGCAACTCGAGGAACCGGTTGCCCATCGAGGACTCCTCCTCGAACCAGAACGGGTTGGTCCCGGGCACGCGCAGGTTCTTGCCCGCTTCGTGGGTGCCGCCCGCCGAGGTGCCCTTGGTCTCGCCCAGCATGAAGTAGTACGCCGCCTGCTCGGGCTTGAGCTTGGCGACCGCCGGGATGATGTTCTCGTTGCGGTTGAGGATGAACAGGTAGTGCGCCTTGGGCAGGTCGCGCGGGTCGCGGTGGCGGATGTTCGCCATCGGGAACGTGACGCGGCCGTTGGCGGTGTAGCTGTCGTCGAAGAAGTCGACCTTGCCGGTCTTCTCGTCGACGGCGACCGACTCGAGCCAGGCGTCGGGGCGTGTCGCGCCGCCGTAGATGGTCGGCTCGTCGTCGGGGTCGAGCCCGTAGGACTTGGCGAAGCAGCCGTTCTCGGTGGTGTAGACCGTGCCGCCCGGCATCAGCGCGATGAAGTCGTCCTGGACCGGCAGCGAGCCCTTCACGTTGCGGAAGGTGGTCGTGGTCTTGCCGGTGCCTGACAAGCCGATGATCAGCGCGAGGCGCTCGTTGCCGTCGGGCGTGGACTCGGCCGGGAAGGTCTTCGCCCCCGAGTGCATCGCCAGGCCGCCACGGTCGTAGACGAGCTTGTTCCACATCCGCAGCGAGCCCATCTTGGACTCACCGAAGTAGTCCGAGCCGAACACGCGCGTGACATAGTTGTCGAGGTCGACGAGGATCAGGCACTCCTCGTGGTGCTCGGGCACCCGAAGCCCGGGCGTGTAGATGACCGTGAACTCGGCGGTGTGGTCGTCGTCGGGCGGGAAGTACAGCTGCTGCTGCATGGCCGGCACGTTGCTGTTGGCCTTCTCCATGAACAGCCGCGTCCCCGTGCGGAACTCGGGGTCGGGCCCGACGTAGCCCTCGATCAGGACCATGTCCCGCTCGGCGATGTAGGCGTCCTGCTTTCGCGCCCACTCGTCGGCCTCGGCCCGCGCCATGACCGACTTCCCGGTCTCGACGTCGGAGACGAAGAACGTCGACGGCGTCAGCCGTGCCAGGATCCGGGCTTCATAGTTGAGGTTGCCGAACTCGGTCTCGGTCACACGCGGCATGTACTCGAGCGCCCACTCACGGAGCTCGGCCTGCGTGGGATTGACGGCAACGGACTTGGCTTTCGGCAACTCGAACGTCACGCTCGATCCTCCGGGGAAGGTGCCCGGCCCTCCACCGGACTGCGACCCTCAGCATGAACGCTAGCCGCCTGCCGAGGTACCGGCCGAATCGACAGGTGCGGCATGATCGGTCGATGCAATCGTTGGAACGGTCAAAATCCCGGCGTAGATGGGACGTTCGGGAAGCTGCCGTTCCGGCTCGGCGACGTCGCTAGCCTCGCACCGCCTGTCGCGAGCGGCGGGCAGGAGTCGCCCGTGTGAGCAGCCAACCCCCCACGATCCGGTTGCGTGACGTCGTGCTGCGGGTCGACGGCAACACGCTGCTCGATGCGATCGACCTCGAGGTCGGCGCGGGCGAGCACCTCGCCGTGCTCGGGCCGAACGGCTCGGGCAAGACGACCCTGCTGCGCATCCTGTCCACCTACCGCCACCCGACCAGCGGCAGCGTGACGGTCCTGGGGGCGCGTTTCGGCCGGGTCGACCTGCGCGAGTTGCGGTCGCGGGTGGGGTTCGTCAGCACTGCCCTCGACGACCTGCTCCACGTCCGCGCGGCCGCCCTGCCGCTCGTGGCGGCCGCACGCCACGGCGGCCTGTGGCCGCCGCCCGGTGTGCTCGACGACCCGGCGACGGCGGCGGCGGCCCATCGGGCGCTCGGACGCGTCGGCGCCGGGCACCTCGCCGATCGCCGCGTCGACACGCTCTCGCAGGGCGAGCGCCAGCGCGTGCGGATCGCGCGGGCGCTCGTCGGTGAGCCCGACCTGCTGCTGCTCGACGAGCCGTTCGCCGGGCTCGACCTCGGCGGACGCGAGTCGCTGTTGGCCGACCTCGACGCGGTGCTCGCCGAACCGCACGGCCCGACCACGGTGCTGGTCACGCACCACCTCGAGGAGTTGCCGCGAGGGATCCGCTCGGCGGTGCTGCTGCGCGGGGGCCGGATCGTCGCGTCGGGCGCGGTCGGCGACGTGCTGCGTGACGGGCCGGTCTCGGCCTGCTTCGGGTTGCCGGTCCGGGTCGAGGCCACAGCGGGACGGTTCACCGCGCGTGCGGCCGACCGTCCCGATCGGGACTACGACCCGAAGTGAGCAAGCGTTAACCTCGCGCCGGGAGTGCGGCCCGCCCGCGGCCGTCCGTTCGCCGAGGAGTTCCACCATGCCCGAAGCCGTGATCGTCGCCGCCGCCCGGACCCCGATCGGCCGGGCCTTCAAGGGCTCGATGACCGAACTGCGTCCGGACGACCTGACCGCCACCATCATCCAGGCGGCCATGGACCAGGTGCCGCAGTTGTCGCCCGCCGACATCGTCGACCTGCACCTCGGCTGCGGGCTTCCCGGGGGCGAGCAGGGCTTCAACATGGCGCGGGTGGTCACCACCCTGCTCGGGTGGGAGGTGCCCGGCACCACCGTGACGCGCTACTGCTCGTCGTCGCTGCAGACGACCCGCATGGCGTTCCACGCCATCAAGGCGGGGGAGGGCGACGTGTTCGTCTCGGCCGGGGTCGAGATGGTGTCGCGGTTCGTCAAGGGCAGCTCCGACTCGCTGCCGGACACGACCAACCCGCGGTTCGCCGACGCGCAGGCCCGCACGCAGAAGATGGCCGAGGGGGGCACCGACGGCTGGCAGGCGCCGGACGGGCTGTCCGACATCTACATCCCGATGGGCCAGACCGCCGAGAACGTCGCCAACCTCAAGGGCATCTCACGCGAGGAGCAGGACGACTACGCCTACGAGTCGCAGATGCGCTACGCCAAGGCGGACGCCGAGGGGTTCTGGGCCAACGAGATCACCCCGATCGAGCTCCCCAGCGGCGAGAAGATGGACCGCGACGACTCGCCGCGCGCCAACACCGAGCGTGGGAAGCTGGCCGAACTGCAGCCGGTGTTCCGGCCCGACGGCACCGTGACCGCGGGCAACGCCTGCCCGCTCAACGACGGCGCAGCCGCCGTCGTGATCATGAGCGACACCAAGGCCGCCGAGCTCGGCATCCAGCCGTTGGCGCGGATCGTGTCCACCGGCGTGTCCGCCCTCGACCCCGAGATCATGGGGCTCGGGCCGGTCGGCGCCATCCGCCAGGCGCTCGACCACGCCGGGATGTCGATCGGTGACATCGACATCGTCGAGATCAACGAGGCGTTCGCGGCCCAGGTGATCCCGTCCGCCCGCGAACTCGGCATCGACTTCGACAAGCTCAATCCCCACGGCGGCTCGATCGCGTGCGGTCACCCGTTCGGCATGACCGGTGCGCGCATCACGGGCACGCTGCTCAACGGGTTGCGCCACCGCGACGGCACGTTCGGCATCGAGTCGATGTGCGTCGGCGGAGGGCAGGGCATGGCCATGGTGGTCGAACGGCTCTGAGCGGTCTCGGAAGATCGATTCGAATGAGCGAGCAGATCGACCTCGAACCCTGGAACGGTCCCGCCGGCGACGACGGGTTCGCGGGCCTGCGCGCCGACGTCGCCGCCTACGGCCACCTCGACCCGCTGCGGACGTTGCGGGGGCTGAGCGAGGCGTCAGGGCTGCCGGTCGGCGCGCTCGCCCGCTACGTCCTCGCCCGCTGGGCGAGCGGTGGCAACGAGGCCGTGCTCGAACTCGGCGTCAGCGGGGTCGACCACCTCGTCCGGCTGATCGACACGGCCGAGACGGCCGGCACCGACGCCGCCCGCCTGGCCGCCTACGACAGCATCCGCGAGATCATCGCCTGGCTGCGCGCGACGGACGACGGGTGACGCCGTGCCGGGGGGCAACGAGTGAGCGAAGCGAGCGAGACAGGGGACCCGGCACGACTCAGTGCGAGAAGGGGGACCCGGCAGAACTATCTGATCAGCCCGAGGCGGAAGGCGCGGGCGACGGCGCCGGTGCGGTCGGGCACGTCGAGCTTGACCAGCAGGTTCTGCACGTGGGTCTTCACGGTGCGTGCCGACAGGCCGAGGCGGGTGCCGACCTGCTGGTTGGTCAGCCCTTCGGCGAGCAGTTGCAGCACTTCGAGCTCGCGGGGGGTCAGGGCGGACGCGCCGGTCTCGCGGGGCTCGTTGCGCCACGAGCCGGCCAACTGCATCGCGATGGATGGCGAGATGATCCGTTCGCCCCGCGCCGTGCGGGCCACGGCGTCACGCAACTCGTCCGCGTCGGCGCTGGTCAGCAGGAAGCTGTCGACGCCGGCGATCACGGCCTCGCGCAGGTCGATCACGGTGGCGCCGTCAGCGACCACGAGGACGTGCAGGTCGTCCTGCAGCGCCTTGGCCGTGGCGACCACACGGAAGGTCTCGGGGTCGTCGTCGCGCAGGCCGGCCACCAGGATCGAGGGGCGCAGCGCCTGGACGTTGTCGACCGCGGTCGTCGCGCTGCACTCGGCGGTGATGTCGCGCTCACCGAGGATGGCGCGCAGTCCCGCCCGGAACACCGGTCGTGCGTCGCAGATCAGGATCGTCGTGGCCGTCAGGGCGGAGGTCTTGCCGCTCGCCGCGGGGGCGCTGCCCTCCAGCCGACGTGGGCTGGACGGTTCGGTGACGGTGATGCCCGGGTCCCCGGTGGTGAAGCCGCTGGTCGGCACGGCAGAAACCTTCCGAAAACGGTGATGGCGTATCAAACCGTTCCGGCAGAGGCGAAGGGCCGCAGCCGCGGGTGATCTTGTCGTCTAGCCCACATGGACGAAATGGGCTAGTCATTTTGCGCGAGGATGGGACCGGGGGGCCCGGTCAGGGGGTCCGGATGTCGCGGACCGTGACCTCGAGGGTCACCCCCGTCGGTGTCGTGAACTCGACCGTGTCGCCCTTCTTCGTGCCCACGACCGCGGTACCCATCGGCGAGTCCGCCGAGAGGATCTCGAGCTCGTCGTGTTGGTCCTCGCGCGAGCCGACCAGGTAGGTCTCCTCGTCGCCGTCGACATCGAGGACCACGACCAGGCCGGGACGGACCTCGTCGGTCGAGTCCGGCTTGCCGATCTTCGCGTCGCGCAGCAACGCCTCGAGCTGCCGGATCCGGGCCTCCATCTTGCCCTGCTCCTCCTTGGCGGAGTGGTACTCGGCGTTCTCCTTGAGGTCGCCGTGGGCGCGCGCGACCTCGATCTCGGCCGAGATCTGCGGGCGTCCCTCGGTCTTGAGCGTCTCGAGCTCGTCCTTGAGACGGTCGTACGCCTCCTGGCTCAACCACGTCTCGGCCACGGCGGTGACACCTCACTGACTACGTCGACGACAAGTGCGGGAAAACGACGGTTCGGAACGGATCAGGCGGCGCAAGCTGCCCCGCGAGGTGGGCGGCGGAGAGAGTCCACCCGGGTCCGCCACGAAGAACGCCCGGACCGCGGGGCCCGGGCGTGTCGAGGACGCAGCGTAGCACGCCGCCGGCCCGGTGCGCGAACCGGTGGCGGTCCGGGTGCCCCCACCGGCGCGGAGTAGAGTCGGGCGCCATGGGTGTCTCCGAGGTCGTCTACCGACTCTACGAACGGCGGCTCGCCGACGAACTCGTCGGCGGCCCACTTCCGCAGCACGTCGGCGTGATCCTCGACGGCAACCGGCGGTTCGCGCGTCAACGCGGCATCGACGACCCCAGCGAGGGCCACGCCATGGGCGCGGCCAAGATCGACCCGTTCCTGGGCTGGTGCCTCGAACTCGGCATTCCCTACGTGACGCTGTGGCTGCTCTCGACCGACAACCTCGGCCGTGACGACGAAGAGGTCAGCCGCCTGCTGACCATCATCGAGGAGACCGTCCGTCGGCTGGCCGGCAACGGACAGGGACTGCGACTGACCGCGGTGGGCGCCCTCGACCTGCTGCCCGACGACACTCGCAGGGCCCTCGCCGAGGTCGAGGCGGCCACCGCGGCCAACGACCGCCTACGCGTACAGATCGCGGTCGGCTACGGCGGTCGGCAGGAGATCACCGACGCGCTGCGCAAGCTGCTCCAGGTCCGGGCCGAGGAGGGGCGCTCCCTCGAGGACGTGGCGAACTCGCTGTGTCCCGAGGACATCGGCGACCACCTCTACACGACCGGGCTGCCCGACCCCGACCTGATCATCCGTACGTCCGGCGAGGTTCGCCTGTCGGGCTTCCTGCTGTGGCAGTCGGCCCACAGCGAGTACTACTTCTGCGACGCCTACTGGCCCGAGTTCCGTCGCATCGACTTCCTGCGCGCCCTCCGCGACTACCAGAGAAGGAGTCGTCGCTACGGTCGCTGAGCAGTTCGTCTGGCCCGGGTGGCGAGCCAGACCAGCGATCCGGTGGCGAGCAAGCCCAGGCCGCCCAGCACGGCGACCGCCGGCAGGCTGAACGCGAGCAGCACGCACAGCCCGACGCCGAGCACACCCAGCCACCGCGGCCAGCGTCGCTCTGCGGCCGACAGCGTCACCGCGGACGCGTTCGCAAGGGCGTAGTAGGTCAGCACCGCGAACGAACTGAAGCCGATCGCACCGCGCAGGTCGGCCACCGCGACGATCGCCGACACGATCACCGCCGCCGCGATCTCGGCGCGGTACGGCGTCCGCCGCCGCGGGTGGACCGCGTCGAGCACGCGCGGCATCTCGCCGCGCCGCGCCATCGACAGCGTGGTCCGGCTCACACCCGCGAGCAGCGACAGCAGCACCCCCGCGGCCGCGACGGCGGCGCCGGCCCGCACGGCCGGCGCGAGACCGGCCAGCGGCCCCGCTTCCACGGCCGCGACCAGCGGCGCCGGCGCGCTCGCCAACGTCTCGGGTCCCACGGCGACCAGGGCGGTGGTCAGCACGACCGCGTAGACCGCGACCACGATGCCCAGCGCCCGCGGGATCGCCTTCGGGATCGTCACGGTGGGATCGACGACCTCCTCGCCGAGCGTGGCGAGCCGTGCGTAGCCGGCGAACGCGAAGAACAGCAGGCCGCCCGCCTGCAGGATCCCGAACGGACCGGCCGGCAGCGTGACGTCGAGGTTCGCCGGCTCGAGGTCGCCGGCCACCGCCCCGGTGGCGGCCACGGCGAGGGCCACGAGCACCACGGCGACGATCACCCGGCTCAGCCGTGCGGTCTTCTCGACGCCGAGCACGTTGACGAACGCCATGGCCGCGACGGCAGCGATCGCGGCCGGGCGGGCTGCCGCCGGTGCCACGTAGACACCGAAGGTGAGCGCCATCGCGGCCAGCGACGCGGTCTTGCCGACCACGAACGCCCACCCGGCGAGGAAGCCCCAGTAGTCCCCGAGCCGCTCCCGCGCGTAGACGTAGGTGCCGCCGGCCTCGGGATACAGGGCCGCGAGCTGCGCCGACGAGGTCGCGTTCGCGTAGGCGACCAGCGCCGCCAGCGCGAGGCCGACCAGCAGCCACGAACCGGCCGCGGCCGCGGCGGGGCCGGGGGCGGCGAACACCCCGGCGCCGATCATGGCGCCGAGGCCGACCACGACCGCGTCCCCCAGCGTCAACCGCCGGGCCAGCGACTCCGACGGGCGACTCACGCCGGGGCGTCGACGCCGAGTTCGGCGAGCAGGCCCCGCACGCGGCGCTCGATGTCGTCGCGGATCGGGCGGACGTCCTCGACGCCCTTGCCGGCCGGATCGGTCAGCTCCCAGTCCACGTAGCGGGTGCCCGGCACGTACGGACACTCGTCGCCACACCCCATCGTGACGACGACGTCGGTGGCCGCGAGCGCCTCGTCGGTCCAACGGCGTGGCTGCTGACCGGCGATGTCGATGCCGACCTCGTGCATCGCCTCGACGGCCGCGGGGTTGACCGTCTCGGCCGGCTGCGACCCGGCCGAGAGCACGTTGACGCGGTCGCCGGCGAGCGATCGCAGCCAGCCCGCGGCCATCTGCGAACGGCCGGCGTTGTGGACGCACAGGAACAGCACGGTCGGGCGCTGCGACATCGGGACCCTCTCGAGGTGAACGGGCGCTGTCGTTTGGCAGAGCGTAGGCCCCGCCCGTCGCGGGCCGGGCAACGGGCGGGTGACCGTCCGGTGAACGCTTTCGGCGTGGCGGTCGAGGTTGCCGGGCTGCGCGCGACGCCGGCGCTACCGTCGCTCGGGTTGCCCGTCCGCCGCCGACCGACCGAGACGCCAACGGTGCCGTACCTGCCGCCAGACCACCTCTCCCGGGACTTCCTACGCGGCCTGCCGCCCTCACCGGAGCCGGCCCCGCGGGTTCCCGACCGGCTGCCGGACATCCTCGCCGCGGTCCGTCCCGGCCCCCGGGCCACGATCACCGCACTGCACACGCCACCCCGCTGGGGTGGCGTTCGTCGTTCCCGGGCCGTCGGCGGTGAGTTGTCGCCGCGGTGGCCCTGGCTGGGGAGCTGCTCATGTCCACGATGACCCGTCCGACCGCCTCGCGTCGTCCGAGTGCGAAGACCCGTACGTACGTGCTCGACACCTGCGTGCTGCTCGCGGACCCGAACGCGCTGCTCAAGTTCGACGAGCACGACGTGGTCATCCCCCTGGTGGTGATCGAGGAACTCGACCGCAAGAAGACCGCCCTGGACGACGTCGGCCGCAACGCCCGGCTGGCACTGCGCGCCATCGAGGAGTTGCGCGTGCAGAGCGGCGGCGGCCTGCGCGACGCGCTGCCGCTGCCCACGGGCGGCTCGGTGCGCATCGAGTCCAACCACGTCGACGTCGAGTTGCCGCCCTACCTCGACAAGGCCAAGGCCGACCACCGCATCCTGTGCGTGGCCATCGGCCTGCAGGGGACGCTGGTCACCAAGGACGCCGGTCTGCGCATCAAGGGCAGCCAATTGGGCGTCGAGGTCGAGGACTACCGCGGCGACACCGCCCGCACGTCCGAGCACGACGCCGGCCTCGTCGAACTCGATGTCGACGCCGCGTTCCTCGACCTGCTCCACCGCGACGGCAAGGCCGTGCTCGATCGGGACATGGTCGACCTGCGGCCGGCGGGCGGTGCCCTGTGGCCCAACGCCTGCCTCGTGCTCAAGGCGGGCCGGTCCGCGTCCGGACTCGGCCGCGTGCTCGACGTCGACGAGGACGGCGTCGCGACCGTGCACCGCGTCGCCGGCCACCGCGCCGTGTTCGGCATGTCCCCCCGCGACGTCCGCCAGACGTTCGCGATCGACCTGCTGCTCGACCCCGACGTGCCGTGCGTGTCGCTGATGGGCATGGCCGGCACCGGCAAGACCTTCCTCGCGCTCGCCTCCGGGCTCGAACAGGTCCTCGAAGCGACCGCGTACCGGCGTCTGTCGGTCTACCGGCCGCTGATCGCCGTCGGCCGCCAGGAGATCGGCTACCTGCCCGGCGACCTCGACGAGAAGCTCGCCCCGTGGATGGCCGCCGTCCACGACAACCTCTACGCCCTGCTGCGCCGCGCCGACAACGGTCCGGCGGCGGCCGGCCGCGGCGCCCGCGAACACCGCCAGATCCAGTCCACCATCGATTCGCTGGTCGACCGGGGCCAACTCGAACTCGCCGCCATCACCTACCTGCGGGGACGCTCGATCACCGACGAGTTCGTGGTCGTCGACGAGGCCCAGAACATCGAACTGTCCGCGCTCAAGGTCGTGCTCACCCGCATGGCGACCGGGTCGAAGGTCGTCTTCTGCGGCGACCTCGGGCAGGTGGACAACCCCTACATCTCGCCGTACGGCGGCATGGCCGCACTGATCGAGAAGATGAAGGGCAGTCCGCTGTTCGGCCACATCACCCTCACCAAGGGCGTGCGCAGCCCGCTGGCCGAGCACGCCGCCTCGATCTTCTAGTTCGACCTGCCGCCGTTTCCTGTCGCCCGGGGTCCGGGTCCCGACGCCTGCTGGGAACCGAACTGGTCACCGGCGGCGATGCGAAGTGGGGCATGCTCCTGCTTCGGTGATGCGGGGTGGCGCAACTCGGTCGACCGCCGCAGGCAACCGGAGGATGCTCCGGGTTCGGTCAGCTCCCAGGAGTCGCACGTGTCGCAATCACCCATCGTCGACGTCCGTGACGTCCACCACACCTTCGGCAAGGACGTGCACGCGCTCGTCGGTGTCGACCTCGCCATCGAGCCCGGCATCGTCTACGGCCTGCTCGGTCCGAACGGGGCCGGCAAGACCACGCTGATCCGTGTCCTGGCCACCCTGCTCGTCCCGACCCGCGGCCAGGTCACCGTCGCGGGCATCGACGTGCTCGCCGACCCCGTCGCCGCCCGTACCCGCATCGGTCTGGCCGGCCAGTTCGCCGCCGTCGACGACTACCTCAGTGGGCGCGAGAACGTGCAGATGGTCGGGCGGCTGTACGGCCTGTCCGCCCGCGAGTCCCGCCGCCGCACCGACGAGGTCCTCGAGGGCGTCGGCCTGACCACCGACGCCGGCCGGCTCGTGCGCACCTACTCGGGCGGGATGCGTCGTCGCCTCGACCTCGCGGCCTCCCTCGTCGGACGGCCGCAGGTGATGTTCCTCGACGAGCCGACCACCGGCATCGACCCGCGCAACCGGCTCGACCTCTGGGAGCTGATCCAGGGCCTGGTCCGTGACGGCACCACCGTGCTGCTCACGACCCAGTACCTCGAGGAGGCCGACCAGCTCGCCAACCGCATCGGTGTCATCGACCGCGGGCGCATCATCACCGAGGGGACGGCCGACGAACTCAAGGACACCCTCGAGACCGCGGTCCTGCAGGTCGGCGTGGCCGCCGACGACCGGGCGACGGTCGCCGCGCTGCTGACCGAACTGACCGGCGAGGCACCGACCAGCGACGCCACCCGCGGTCACCTGCGTGTTCCCGCCCGCGCCGGCACGGGGCTGCTGCTCGAGGCGGTGCGCCGCCTCGACGACGCGGGAGTCGAACCGACCGACATCGCCCTGCTCAAGCCGAGCCTCGACGACGTCTTCCTGTCGATCACCGGTGATCGACCGGACGACGACGGGGGCGCCGCGCCCGAGCCCGCCCGCCCCTCCCGTCGTGGACGGAGCCGCCGATGAGAGCCGTGACCGCTGCCGAGACCGAGTGGGACGGACGCATCGGACTGCGGCGCGCCGTGACCGACACCCTGGTCATCGCCCGCCGCAACCTGCTGCGCAACGTCCGGCTGCCACAGTTGCTGCTGTTCTCGACCATCCAGCCCGTGATGTTCCTGTTGCTGTTCACCTTCGTGTTCGGCGGGGCGCTGGCCATGTCGCTGCCACCCGGCCTCGACTACGTGCAGTACCTGCTGCCCGGCCTGCTCATCCAGATCGCCACCTTCGGTGCCGGCCAGACCGCGATGGGGTTGACCGAGGACCTCCAGAAGGGCGTCATCGACCGGTTCCGGTCGCTGCCGATGGCACGTTCCGCCGTCCTCGCGGGGCGCACCCTGGCCGACCTCGCCCGCAACGCGGCGGTGCTCAGCCTGATGCTGACGGTCGGGTTCGCCATCGGGTTCCGCTGGGGGACCAGCTTCTTGGGGTTCCTCGGCGGGTTCGGGATCGCCCTGCTGTTCGGCTACGCCCTGTCGTGGATGATGGCCACCATCGGCCTGGCCGTGCGCAACCCCGAGGCGGCGCAGTCGGCGGTGTTCCTGCCGGTCTTCCCCCTGGTGTTCGCCTCGTCGGTGTTCGTCCCGCCACAGTCGATGCCCGACTGGCTGCAGGTGTTCGCCGAGCACCAACCGATCACGATCGTCGCCAACGCGGTCCGCGGCCTGATGCTCGGCCAGGCCACGCTGCCGGCCGGGCTGACGGTCGCGGGCCAGGTCGGCCTGGCGCTGACCTGGATCGCCGGGATCACCGCGGTGTTCGCGTTCCTCGCCGTCCGCCTCTACCGCAAGGTCCAGGCGACCTAGTTGAGCCGCGCCCTGGCGCGGATGGCGGTCTGGCGGACCTCGGCGGCGTCGGGCGCGTCGGGTCCGACCAGGTCGAGATAGCGCTCGTAGGCCGCCGCGGCGAGGTGGAACTGGCCGCCCTGCGCGAGCAGGTCCCCGAGCACCCGGTGGTCGTCGGGCAACCGGTTGGGCAGCAAGAGCTTGAGCTCGACCGCCCATCGGGCGTCGTCGAGGCGCTGCTCGGCCACGTAGGCGCGGGTCAGCTCGTTGAGCTGGCGCCGCACCACGTTCACGGTCGGGGACGGGCGGAGCATCGACCGCCGGAACCCGAGCTGGCCGGCGGTCGCCTGGCTGACGTGACGCACCAGTTCGTCGTGCGCCATCCGACGGCCACCCCGCGACGGGTCGAGCACCAGGGGCTGCTCGCCTCCCGCGATCCCGACCACGACCAGTCCCGGCAGGGCGATCGGGTAGGCCTGGATCCGTAGTCGCCGGGCGATCGCGACGTAGAGCATCGTCAACGTGACCGGGACGCCGCGCTTGGCGTCGAGCACGCCGGTCAGCAGGACCGCATCGGGGCCCGGCTCGTCCGATGCGGTGAAGCCCTGCTCGGTGCCGAGGTAGTGGGCGAGGGCGGACGCGTCGGCCTCGGGATCACCCGGTTCGATCCCGACGACGCGCAGCCCGTCCGCCAGCGCGTCCAGGCGGAGCAGTGCGCCGTCGACGTCGAGGCCCGGCTCGGCCTCGGCGCCGATCAGCAGCCCGGCCTCGGCGAGGTCCGCGTCGTGGCGGCGGACCAGGGAGACCAGGCGTCGACGCGTGTCCTGCGGCATGTCACGAGGCTACTTGAGCATCGTGCGGGTGCCCGGGCACCGCGACCGGGGGCGCCGGCCTCGTAGTCTCGCGCTCACCGCGAACCCGAGGAGCCCACGTGACCGCACCCGTCGCCGTCGAGGTGGTCGACCTGCCGCGGGGCCGCCTGCGCACGATCCGCCTGGTCCGGCCGCAGGCCCGCAACGCGATGGACACGGCCATGCTGGTCGCGCTCTCGGACGCGCTCGACGACGCCGACCGCGACCCCGACCTGCGGGGGGTGCTGGTGGCGGGCGCCGACGGGACCTTCTCGGCCGGCGCCGACGTGCGCGAGGAACTCGCCGACGGCGGACGGCGCCGCATGGAGTTGTTCACCACCGTCTACGAGCAGCTCAGCCTCCTGCGCGTGCCGACCGCCGCGGCCGTCGAGGGACACGCGGTAGGTGGTGGGGCGGAACTCGCGGCCGCCTGCGACCTGCGTGTCGCCGCCGATGACGCCGTGTTCCGCTTCCCGGGCGCGATCTACGGCATCCCGGTCGGCACCGCCCGCACGGTGGGCCAGGTGGGCCTGTCGACCGCCAAGGACTGGGTGCTCTCGAGCCGTGACGTCCCCGCGCCGGAGGCGTTCGCGGCCGGGTTCGTGCAGCGCCTGGTGCCGCGCGGCGAGACGGTGGCCGCGGCCATGGCCTGGCTCGAGCTGGTGGCCAGGCGTGATGCGGCCACGGTGGCCGTGCTCAAGGCGATGTTCAACGACCACGCCGGCGTGCGCAACCGGGTCGCCTACGAGAACGACGCGTTGCGCGCCCAGGCCGAGACCGGCTCGCTGCCGACGGGAACGGACCTGCCCCGCACGATCCGCCCCCGGCGCGCCTGACCCCCGACCGAGGGGGAGCGGCGGACCTTCGGACCATCACGGGTGCAAGCCCGCCGGTCGCCGCTCACTACGCTCGCGACGAGAGGTCGACCCCCGCCGACGGGGACGAAAGGGAGCGCCGTGAACCCCGAGAAGCCGGATCGCAACCTCGCCATCGAGGTCGTACGTGTGACCGAGGCGGCGGCGCTCGCGGCGGCCCGCTGGCAGGGCTTCGGGGACAAAGAAGCCGGCGACCAGGCCGCCGTCGACGCCATGCGCAAGATGCTCGAGACCGTCGAGATGGACGGCACGGTCATCATCGGCGAGGGCGAGAAGGACGAGGCGCCGATGCTGTTCAACGGCGAGTCCGTCGGGACCGGCAACCCGCCGCAGGTGGACATCGCCGTCGATCCGATCGACGGCACCCGGCTGCTCGCCGAGGGCCGCCCGGGCGCGCTCGCGGTGCTCGCGGCCGCACCGGCGGGGACCATGTTCGACCCCGGCCCGTGCGTGTACATGGAGAAGTTCGTCGTCGGGCCCGAGGCGGTCGAGGTCGTCGACCTCGACCGGCCGCTGGCCGACAATCTGCGAGCCGTGGCCAAGGCCCACGACAAGGACCTGCGCGACCTGACCGTCATGATGCTCGACCGCGACCGGCACGAGGACGCCAAGCGGCAGATCCGCGAAGCCGGTGCGCGGCTGCAGTTGATCACCGACGGGGACGTGATGGGCGGCATCCTCGCGGCCTGGGACGAGCGACCGGAGGTCGACGTCCTGTACGGCATCGGCGGCACGCCCGAGGGGGTCATCACCGCGTGCGCGCTCAAGGCGCTCGGTGGCGAGCAACTCGGCCGCCTGTGGCCGCGCAACGAGGACGAGAAGCGCGCCGCGCTCGACGCCGGCTACGACCTCGACGCCATCCTGACCACCAACGACCTGGTCAACAGTGACGACTGCTTCTTCTCGGCGACCGGGATCACGCCGGGTCAGTTGGTCAACGGCGTGCAGTTCCGCGGGAAGGGTGCCATCACGCAGTCCCTGGTGATGCGCGGCAAGTCCGGCACCGTTCGGCTGATCACCGCCCGCCACCGGTTCGAGAAGCTGCGCCGCTACGCCTCCGTCGACTACTAGGCCGGCATCGTCGGGCGAGCCGTGGTCGCCGATCCGTCGACCAGACGCGCGCGAAGCGTCGCCTCGGCCGACGAGGTGGCGACGGCGAGGACGGCTTCGACGTCCCAGCGCTGCGCGAGCCCGTGCAGGTAGCCCGCACCGAGCACGACCAGGTCGACCTCCTCGGGGGCGACGGCCGGCAGCAGCAGCCGCTGGGTCGGCGTGAGGGCCAGCAGTTCCCGCTCGAGCGCGGCGAGGGCGGCGGTCGTGACCTCGCACCGGTCCGGACCTCGCGCCCCCCGGCCGTTGCGGGCCCACAGGGCACGGACCACGGCCGCCGCCACCGGCCCGGTCACCACCGCCCGGCAGGTCCGCAGTGCCCGGACCTCGTCGAGCGCCGGCGCGGGGTCGAGCCGCAGTTCACGCCTGCCGAGGGCCCGCGCCACATCGAGCGGGCCGGCTCGATGCTCGACGGTGATGGCCCCGGCGACCCGCTGGACGAACCGGGCGGTGCGGTCGCCGACCTCGGCGACCGCGACGTCGCCGTCGAGCGCGACGTCCTGCAGCAGCAGGCTGGCCTCGTCGAGCGAGGAGCGGACCTCGATCGGACCGGCGACCGCCCTGCGGAGCGAGGCGAGCAGGTCGCCGAGGTCGCCGGCACCGGCCAGGTCGGCCGCGGCCACCACGTGGGGACGCGCGACTCCCGCCCGGAAACACTCGGCCTGCAACCGGCGCACGGTCTCGACCAGGAGCAGGCGCAGCCCCTCGCCGACGGCGCCGTCGCGATCGACGGCCTGGCGCAGGCGCAGGACGATCCGCCGGTCGAGTCGGAGCGTGAGTCCGCCGCCCGGCGCCGGGTCGGCGACCACGGCCCGCGTCGTGGTGCCACCGATCTCGATCACCGCGCTGCGCATGTCCGGACGCTAGAGCGCACGCCCTACGGGCACGTGGCGCCCGGGTGAACGGCGCCGCACCCGCCGACGAACGTCGTTGCTCAGCCGCCACCGAGCACGCGGAGCAGTTCGCGCACCGTGGGCACGCGCCCGGTCGAGACGACCGCACCGTCGACGACCAGTCCCGGCGTCGAGAGCACGCCCAGGCCGACGATCCGGACGGGATCGGTCACCTTCTCGATGTCGGCGTCGACGCCGAGTTCGGCCAGGGCGGCCCGGGTCCGCTCCTCGAGCGTGATGCAGTTGCGGCAACCGGGACCGAGCACCTTGACGTCCATGAGCATCCTCCAGATCAGCCGATGAGATCGAACAACAGCCCGATCACCACGATGCCGGCGGCCACGGTGGCGGTGAACCAGGCCAGCAGCGGCAGGCGCATGACCCGCCGGAGCAGCACGAGCGACGGCAGCGACAGCGCCACGACGCTCATCATGAAAGCCATTGCGGTCCCCAGGCCCACCCCCTTGCTGTAGAGGGCTTCGACCAGCGGGACGACGCCCGCCACGTTCGCGTACAGCGGGATGCCGATCAGCGTGGCGGCGGGCACCGCCAGCGGGTGGTCGGCGAGACCGCTGTCGAGGAAGAAGTCCTGCGGCAGCCAGCCGTGGATCACGGCGCCGATGGCGATGCCCACCACGACGTAGGGCAGGATGCTGCGCAGGACGTCGCCGGTCTCGCGCCGGGCCGCCTCGAGCCGTTCGTCCCGACTCGGCCGGGCGGCCCCGGGCCCGCTCGGTGCGGTCGCGCCGAGGACGACGGGGTCGATCCAGCGCTCGAGCGGCAGCCGGCCGAGGAGCACCCCTGCGACGATGG
The DNA here is from genome assembly GCA_035462025.1 of Egicoccus sp. Classification (GTDB taxonomy): domain Bacteria; phylum Actinomycetota; class Nitriliruptoria; order Nitriliruptorales; family Nitriliruptoraceae; genus Egicoccus. The sequence continues at coordinate 25,276 of DATHUR010000118.1, forward strand.
CGAGCGCCATGCCGGCCAGCACGTACAGCGCGGCGATGTGCCAGCCCACCATCCCGGCGAGCATGACGACGCCCACCTCGTTGATCAGTGGGCTCGCCACCAGGAAGGTCAACGTGATCGCGGGTGGGATCCCGGCGGCGACGAAGCCGATGAACAGCGGCACGGAACTGCAGGAACAAAATGGGGTGAACGCACCGAACACCGCCGCCAGCAGGTAGCCGATGGCGACGTGCCGCGCACCGATCAGGTCGCGGACCCGCTCCACCGGGAGCGCGGACCGGGCGTAGGCGATGACGAAGACCAGGCCGGCCACCAGCAGCAGGATCTTCGTGGTGTCGTAGAGGAAGAAGTGCACGACGTCGGCCAGTCGCGTGCCGCGTCGCAGCCCGACCAGATCGAACAGCAACAGGTCCCAGACGCGCTCGTTGACCAGGTAGAGCGCGATGCCCGCCGTCGCGAGCAGGGCCAGCCGTCGGGCCACGCGCGGGCTGGTGCGGGTCTGGCTCGGTCGCAGGTCGAGGCCCACGTGGGTTCCTGCCGAGACGAGTATCGATAGTTGTCGATATGAATCTACGGCGAGGCGATGCCCGCAGCCGGGGCCGTCAGTCCCCGATGGGCTGCCGAAGGGCCCTCGTCCTCATGCCAGCGCGAGCGCCTCGCGCAGCACGTCGACGCGCGCGGTCGCGACCCGGAAGTGGGCCCAGCGCCCACGCTGCTCGCGCTCGAGCAGTCCGGCGGCGGTCAGCGCCGACAGGTGGTGGCTGATCGTGGGCTGGCTGCGCTCGAGTGGACCGGTCAGATCGCACACGCACGCCTCGCCGCCGGGGGAGTTGGCGATCAGGGACAACAGGCGCAACCGGATCGGATCCGCCAGCAGTTTGAAGCCGGCCGCCAACTGCTCGGCCTCCTCGGCCGAAAGCGCCTCCTGGAGCACAGGGGCGCAGCACGTCTCGATGGTCTGCACGTCCACGGGGGTCTCCGAATCGGTCGCGCGAGCGTGCCGGGTCGCCCGGGAAGCGGCAACGTATTGACGCTCGTCTATGCGTTGTGCGCACGGGTGCCACCGAATGTATCGACGTCTGTCGATATCGCGTCTACGGTCCACCGCATCGATGAACGTCGATATCGAATCCGAACCAGGAGCGACCGATGTCCCGTGTCCAACTCGCCCTCGACGTCACCGACCTCGAGGCCGCCGTCGAGTTCTACTCGGCCCTGCTCGGCGTCGCGCCGTCCAAGCGCAAGCCCGGCTACGCCAACTTCGCGGTCGCCGACCCGCCGCTGAAGCTCGTCCTGCTCGAGGGCGCGGCCGGCGGCACCCTCAACCACCTCGGTATCGAGGTCGGCGCCAGCGACGAGGTCGCGACGGCCACCCAGCGGCTGGCCGGTGCCGGCCTCGAGACCGACGAGCGGCGCAGCGAGACCTGTTGCTACGCCACCCAGGACAAGGTCTGGGTCACCGACCCCGACGGCGCCCGCTGGGAGGTCTACAACGTCATCGAGGACAGCGACACCTTCTACGCGGCCGATGCCGGGTCCGCCGACGGGTGCTGCGACGACGCGGCGACCGCCGAGGCCGGCGCCGAGCCCGCCGCCGCCTGCTGCTGATCCGTCACGCAACCGATCCACCACCATCACCCCGGGAGCGCCCACCATGGACCCGATCACCCTGCTGCAGATCACCCACATCGAACAACGCATCGCCCGCCAGACGGCCGCGTCGCACAACCTCGCCGTCCGGCAACGCCACGAGCACGCCGCCGGCCTGGTGCGGGCACTCGCAGCCCGGTTCGCCGTCCGTCGCACCCGCGTCGGCACCACGGCGTGCGCGACCTGCTGAACGTCACCCGACCAGGTCGTCGTCCGCGCGACGCGGCGGCGAGACACGACCCGGGGCGCCACGCCGTTCGACCGGCGTGGTGCCCAGGCGTCGGTGCAGGAAGTCGGCGACCGCGTCGTGGATCTCGTCGGGGAACTCGATCAGCGCCCCGTGGGTGCCGTCCTCGATGACGCACAGTTCGGCCCCGGGAACCTCGGCGAGCAACTGTTCGCCGACCGCGGGTGGCGACCAGGGGTCGGCCGACCCGACCAGTACCAGCGTGGGGACGTCGATCTGTGCCAGCCACGGTCCGGCATCGAACTCGTGCATGCCCCGTGCCATCGCCATGACCACCGCCGGGTCGAGCTCGCCGAGGTGGCGGAAGTAGCTCGCCATCTGCTCGTCCGGGGTGTAGGGACCCAGCGCACGCATCGCGCGGGCGACCGGCATCGCCAGCGGCAGGCGCGGCGCCTTCATCACCGCCCGCCGCAGCGACATCGGCACCAGCGGCATCGCCGCGGCGACCACGGGGAACACGGCCGCCCCGAGCTCGCGACCGTAGAAGGTCCGCATCGGCGAGGCGAAGGGCCCCGTCACCAGCACGAGGGCGGCGACCAGGTCGCTTCGCGCCCGCCACAGCTGCAGCGCGACCTGGCAGCCCATCGAGTGGCCGACCGTGATGGCCTCCGTGAGCCCCTCGGCGTCCAGCGCGGCCGCCACGTCCTCGGCCAGCCTGTCGATCGTGTAGTCGTCGGCGTGGACGTTGCGCCCCCGGAAGCCCGGCTCGTGCGGCCAGCCGGAGGCACCCATGCCGCGGTAGTTGACGACCACGACCCGATGGCGCTCGGCCAGGGCCGCACCCACGGACGCCCAGTAGGTGTCGTCACAGACGTACCCGGCGCACAACGCGACCGGCAGGGTGTCGTGCTCCTCGCCCAGCACCGTGTAGCGGATGACCGTGCCGTCGGCCGAGGTCGTCTCGCGGTCCTTGGGCCAGATGTGCCCGCCGCGGTCCACCTCGCCGCCCCGGGTCCTGCCCAGCATCGTCGTCGCTCCTGTGGTCGTCGGCGAGCGCATCCTCGCACGGGCGTGGCGAGCAGCTGCAGCCGAGCATTCGCCCCCGGTTCACCCTGCGTTCACCACGACACCCCAGACTGGGCGGAGACCCACACGCAGGCCGGGCCGACGGTGGCCCTGCCCCCTCGACCCCCGAGGCAACACATGAGCCCCGACATCCATGTCGGATCCCTACAGGACGCGCCCGTGACCGAGCCCCGTCACCTCGACCAGCGTCTGTTCGCGCAGCATCGCCCCGCGGCGGCTGCGAGCGTCGTCGACGCGGTCTTCGAACTGCGGGACGTCGCCGTCCGCTACGGCGACTTCGTGGCGGTCTCCGACATCTCGTTCGACATCCCCAGGGGCGAGATCACCGCGTTGATCGGCCCCTCGGGTTGCGGCAAGTCGACGCTGCTGCGCAGCCTCAACCGCATGAACGACCTGATCGACGGCGCGGCCGTCGAGGGCCGCGTCAGCTATCACGGCCACGACCTGTACGGCCCCGACGTCGACCCGGTCGAGGTGCGGCGGCGCATCGGGATCGTGTTCCAGAAGCCGAACCCGTTCCCGAAGTCCATCTACGACAACGTCGCCTTCGGCCCCCGGCTGCACGGCCAGACCAGGGACCTCGACGACGTGGTCGAGCAGGCGCTGCGTCGCGCGGCGCTCTGGGACGAGGTCAAGAACCAACTCGGCGAGTCCGGGCTGGCGTTGTCCGGTGGACAGCAGCAGCGGCTGTGCATCGCCCGCGCGATCGCGACCTCCCCCGACGTGATCCTGATGGACGAGCCCTGCTCGGCGCTCGACCCGATCGCCACGCTCAAGATCGAGGACCTGATGCGCGAACTGCGGGGCGACTACACGATCGTGATCGTGACCCACAACATGCAACAGGCCGCACGCGTGTCGGACTGGACCGCGTTCCTCTCGGTCGACATCGACGACGAGTCGGGGAGTCGGACCGGTGCGCTCGTCGAGTTCGACCGCACCGAGAAGCTGTTCACGCAGGCCGCCGACCCGCGGACCGAGGCCTACATCACCGGCCGGTTCGGGTGAACCTTCCGCGCACGTTCACCGTCACGTCAGCCTCGCGTCAGCCCGCGTACCGCGCCCCTTCGTAGCGTCACCGACAGCTCCTACCACCCTCGTAGGACGCTCCCGATGCTGTCAAGGAGAACCCACCCGTGCGTGTTTCCCTGCGTGCCGCCCGCCTGACCGCCCCGGTCATGGCCCTGGCCCTGCTCGCGTCCGCCTGTGCCGGATCGGTGCAGGACGACGACACCGACACCGCTGCCGCCGCCGAGGAGGACACCGAGGCGGCCGACGACGGTGACGGCGCTGCCGCCGAGGCCGGCTCGATCGTCGTCTCCGGCTCCTCGACGGTCGAACCGATCACCAACCTGGTCGCCGAGGCCTACGCCGCCGACAACCCCGAGGTCGGGTTCGACGTCTCGGGCCCCGGTACCGGCGACGGCTTCGCCGCCTTCTGCAACGGTGAGACCGACATCTCCGACGCGTCCCGCGCCATCAAGGACGAGGAAGCGGCGACCTGCGAGGAGAACGGCATCGACTACGTCGAGCTCAAGATCGCCATCGACGGGTTGTCGGTGCTGACCAGCCCGGACAACGAGGCCGTCGAGTGCGTCAGCTACGGCGACCTGTACGCGCTGCTCGGCCCCGAGTCCACCGGCTTCGCCAGCTGGAGCGACGCCGACGACCTCGCCGCCGAGATCGACGGCACGACCGCGCCCTACCCCGACGCGCCGCTGCAGGTCACCGCGCCCGGTGAGGAGTCGGGGACCTACGACAGCTTCGTCGAGCTGGTCTTCGAGGACATCGCCGAGGAGCGTGGTCAGGACGCCCAGGCGCGCCCCGACTACACCGCCTCGCCCAACGACAACGTGATCGTGGACGGCATCGCCGGGTCGCCGACGTCGCTCGGCTGGGTCGGGTACGCCTTCTACGAGGAGAACACCGACACCCTCAAGGCACTGCAGGTCGACGGCGGTGAGGGCTGCGTCGGCCCCGACGAGCAGACCATCGCCAGCGGGGAGTACCCGCTGTCCCGGCCGCTGTTCATCTACGTGTCGAGCAACCGCGTCGCGGAGAACCCCGCGCTCGCGCCGTTCGTCGACTTCTACGTCAGCGAGGCCGGCAACCAGGCCGTCGCCGACGCCGGTTACGTGCAGCTGCCCGCCGACGAGTGGGCGGCCGCCGGTGAGGCGTGGAGCAACCGCTGATCGACATCGACGACCGCCGGGTCGCGCGCCCCCCGGGCGCGCGACCGC
>DATHUR010000119.1:0-17547 GCA_035462025.1 Egicoccus sp.
ATCCTCGACGAGCCGACCCGCGGCATCGACGTCGGCGCCAAGTACGAGATCTACACGATCATCAACGATCTGGCGGCGCAGGGGAAGGCGGTGCTGGTCATCTCGTCCGAGCTGCCGGAACTGCTCGGCATCTGCGACCGCATCTACGCGTTGTCCGCCGGCCACATCACCGGCGAGGTACCTGCCGCCGAGGCGACCCAGGAACGGCTCATGGAACTCATGACCATGGAAAAGGACCACGCCTGATGGCGACCCTACTCAACCTCAAGGAGCTCGTGACCGGGAACCTGCGTCAGAGCGGGATCTATGTCGCGTTCGTGGCCATCGTCGGGTTCTTCGCCGTCCTGACCGGCGGCATGCTGCTGAGTCCGGGCAACCTGACCAACATCGTCCTGCAGTACTCCTACATCCTGATCCTGGCCATCGGGATGGTGATCGTCATCATCGGCGGGCACATCGACCTGTCGGTCGGGTCGGTCGTCGCCCTGACCGGCGCGGTGTCGGCGGTGCTGGTGATCCGCGAGGGCTATCCGTGGTGGGTCGGCATCGTCGGCGCGCTGGTGACCGGCCTGCTGGTCGGCGTCTGGCAGGGGTTCTGGGTCGCCTACGTAGGCATCCCCGCCTTCATCGTCACGCTGGCCGGCATGCTGATCTTCAGGGGCCTGACCCTGCAGGTGCTCAACAACGTCTCGCTCTCGCCGTTCCCCGCCGAGTACCAGAAGGTGGCCAGCGGGTTCCTCAACGGTCTGCTCGGCGGTGACGGCTACGACGTGTTCACGCTGGTGATCGCGGCGATCGCCGTGCTCGGCTACGCCGTCAATGCCTGGCGGCAACGTCGCGCCCGCATCGCCTACGACCAGCCCGTCGCGGCCGTGCCGCTGTTCGGGGCACAGATCGTCGCGGTCGCCGCGGTGGTCATGGCCTTCGCCTGGCAGCTCGCCCACAGCCGTGGCCTGCCGATCGTGCTGATCCTGCTGGCCGCGCTCGTGCTCACCTATGGCGCGGTCATGCGGCGCAGCGTCTTCGGCCGCCACGTCTACGCCATCGGTGGCAACCTCACCGCGGCGCGCCTGTCGGGCGTGAAGGTCCGCAAGATCAACTTCTGGAACTTCGTCAACATGGGCGTGCTGGCCGCCGTGGCCGGCATCGTGTACTCGTCGCGTTCCAACGGGGCCCAGCCCGCCGCGGGCAACATGTTCGAACTCGACGCGATCGCCGCGGCGTTCATCGGCGGCGCCGCCGTGACCGGCGGTGTCGGCACCGTCGTCGGTGCGATCGTCGGTGGCCTGATCATGGGCACGATGGCCAACGGCATGCAGTTGATGGGCGTCAACCAGTCGCTGCAGGCGGTCGTGCGCGGCCTGGTCCTGCTGCTCGCCGTCGCCTTCGACGTCTACAACAAGCGTCGGGCTGCCGGCGAGGGCTGATTCGAACCGTTCTCCCCCAGGCGGCGCCGCACCACGCGGCGCCGCCCTCGCTGTCCCCGGGGCACGGCCGGTGTCTGCACGGCGCAGATACCGTCCGCAATCGATTGCCAGTGCCGTGAGTCGATGACCGCGCGACGAGCGACGTATGTCGTGCGGGTGTCGCACAGTCGCTGCCGGTCTCGCGGGCGCCCTGCCCGCAAACCGTTGACGACCGCGGTCGTAGGTGCAAAGGTGAGGCTTCGCAATCGATTGCGGAATCGGTGTCTGGGAGGACACCGTGGCCGCGAGTCGCCGGCGCAGGGTTTGCGCCGGTCACCTGGGAGAGGGAGCAGCAATGTCCGGGACGCACAGCTTTCGGGATACGCGAGGTACCCGATTCCGACGCACCCGCGCGGTCGCCACGGCGGCCGCGTTGTCGTTGGTGATCGCCGCCTGCAGCGGCGGTGGCCCCGACGCCGAGGAGGCCGCGGGCGAGGAGGGCGACGCCTCGGGACCGGCCTCGACCGACGTGTTCGTCCACGCCGCCGACGACGAGCCGACCACGCTCGACCCTGCCGCCGCCGAACCGGGCGAGGGCGCCGAGACCCACGTGTTGCAGAGCTACGAGCGGCTCATCGAGATCTCCCCGGAGGGGCCCGATCTCGTACCCGCCCTGTCGACGGAGGTGCCGACCGACGACAACGGTCTGATCTCCGAGGACGGGCTGACCTACACCTTCCCGATCCGTGAGGGCGTCGTCTTCCACGACGGCACCGACCTGAGCGCCGAGGACGTCAAGTACTCCTGGGACCGGGTGATGGAGTTGGACCTGCCGGGTTCGAACGCCGGGATGCTCACCGAGATCGTCGCCGAAACGGCGGTGGTCGACGACTTCACCTTCGAGGTCACGCTGCTGCGTCCGAGCGCGGCGTTCCTCAACAGCGTCGTGACGCAGCCGGCCGCATCGATCGTCAGCCAGGACGCCGTCGAGGCCAACGGTGGCATCGTCGCCGGCGAGCCCAACCAGTACATGACCGGCAACATGGTCGGCACGGGCGCCCTCCGACTCGTCGAGTGGAACCGCGACGAGAACCTGCGCTACGAGGTCTTCGAGGACTACTGGGGCGAACCGGCCCACATGGACGTCCGCGTCGACATCGTCCAGGACCCCGACGTGCGCATCCTCGGCCTGCGCGCCGGGGACTACGACACCATCGAAACCGACCCGTCACTGATCCCCGACCTCGAGGGCGCCGAGAACGTCACGATCTACACCGAGGGGCTGTTGCTCGAGCCGATCCACGTCGCGTTCAACCTCAACATCGACGAGGAACTGCTGCCCGCCGAGGACACCATCCCGGCGGACTTCTTCCACGACCCGCTGATCCGTCAGGCGTTCAACCACGCGTTCGACTACGAGGCATTCGTGGCCGGCGCCCTGGGCGGGTTCGGCGACTACAACCCGCACTACCTGCCGATGGGCATCTTCGGCTACGACGAGGACGCGCCGCGCTACTCGGAGCAGAACCTCGAGCGTGCGGAGGAGTTGTTCCGCGAGGCCGGCGTCTGGGACGAGGGCTTCACCGTCTCGGTCATCACCGAGGCCGCCAACCTGTTCGAGACCGCAGCCCTGATCCTCAAGGACTCGATCGAGAGCCTCAACCCGGACTTCGAGATCCGCGTCCTGGCCGTGGCCGAGGCGCAGTTCGACGAAGCCCACGCCAGCGAGCCCATGCCGTACGCGATGTGGGTCAAGAACGCCGACCCGGCCGCCGACCCGCACGCCTACATGTTCGCCTACCAGCACCCCGAGGGGCCGTGGGGTCAGGTCCATGGCTTCGCCCAGGGCTACCAGGACCCCGACCGCATCGCCGAGTTGATCGACATGGCCGAGGTCGAGATCGACGAGCCGACGCGGGCCGGCTACTACGCGGAACTGCAGGAACTGCTCTACGAGGACCCGATGTGGCTGATCGCCGCGCAGGAGGGCCTCGTGATGGCGCACGGCGACTGGGTCGACGGGTTCGTGATGAACCCGCTGTGGCCCCGTCCGAGCCTCAAGTTCGCGTTGCTCGACAAGTCGTCCTGACGCGGACCTGCTCGTAGCGGTCGGGGCGGGCGAACGCCGTCCGCCCCGACCGGCACCACCCCGTCGCACCGAAAGGTCCGCACCGTGCAGGTCCGTGACTACGTCCTCCGGCGGTTGATGATCCTGCCGCTGTTGATCATCGGCACCTCGATCATCGTGTTCTCGTTGACCCGGATCGGTGGGTCGCCGATCGGGATCTACATCTCGCACGAGATGACCCAGGACGAGATCGCGCAGGTCGAGGCGCGTTACGGGCTCGACCAGCCGGTCCCGATCCAGTACCTGCGCTGGGCCGGTGCGGCCCTCACCGGCGACTTCGGCTACTCGGGTGTCTCGGCCGCGCCCGTCATGGACGTGTTCCCGGGCAAGCTCGCCGCCACCATCGAGTTGGCCGTCGCGGCCGCGGTGGTGGCGATCGCCCTGGGGATCGGCATCGGGACGTTCTCCGGATCGAGACGCAACCGATGGCCGGACCACTTCGGACGCGTGTTCTCGATCAGCGGCGCGAGCATGCCCACCTTCTGGTTCGGCATCCTGCTGCTGATCGTGTTCTGGGTCATCCTCGGGTGGTCCCCCATCGGTCGTGCGGACCAGGCGGTCTGGGACAGCATCAGCCATCCAACCGGCTTCTACACGGTCGACGCGATCCTCAACGGCAGCCCGCGCGCGCTCGTCGACGCGCTGTGGCACCTGCTGCTGCCCGCCATCACGACCGGGTACGGCGCCTGCGCGATCATCACGCGCATGATGCGTTCGTCGCTGGTCGAGGAACTCGGCGAGGACTACGTCGACGCGGCGCGGGCCAAGGGGCTCGCCGAGCGGGTCGTGGTCCGGCGGCACGCCCGTCGCAACGCGCTGATCCCGACCGTCACCGTCATCGGGCTCGGCTTCGGCTTCCTGCTGCAGGGCACGGTGGTCGTCGAGATCATCTTCCGCTGGCCGGGCGTGGGGAAGTGGATGGCCGACGCGGTGTTGCGTGGCGACCAGGCCACGGTCATGACCTACGTCATGTTCCTGAGCGTGCTGTTCCTGGTGGTCAACCTCGTCGTGGACGTCCTGTACGCCTACCTCGACCGCCGCGTCGTCCTGGGAGACTGACATGTCCGCCGTCGCACCACGTCTGTCCACCCGCCCGGGGTTCCTGCCCGGCTTCTACGCACGCAGCCGCCGCATCTGGTCGGTGACCAAGGAGGCCCTCCGGATCCCCACGGCGTCGATCGGCCTGGTCATCATCGTGGCGATGCTGGCCATGGCGTTCCTCGCGCCGCTGCTGACCGAGCCCAACGCCCCCGACCCCTACCAGATGCCGCGCGACTGGGGCGCGCTCAACCAACCGCCCGGCTCGCCCGGCTACCTGCTCGGCACCACCTCCGACGGCGGGAACGTCCTGTACGGGCTGATCTGGGGCGCCCGTACGTCGCTACGGCTGTCCGTCATCGTGGTCGCCATCACGATCGTGATCGGCCTGGTCGTCGGCAGCCTCGCCGGTTTCCTCGGCGGCAAGATCGACACCATCCTGATGCGTGTGGTCGACGTGTTCCTGTCGATCCCCGAGTTGATCCTCGCCCTGGCGATCGCCGCCGTGCTCGGCCCCTCGCTCGGCAACATCATCCTCGCGATCGCGGCCGTGTTCTGGGTGAAGTACGCCCGCATCGTGCGCGGGCAGATCATCCACGTGAAACAGAACGACTACGTCGATGCGGCCCGCGTGATCGGCGAGAGCGAGTTCAAGACGTTCGCCAAGGACGTGCTGCCGAACTCGCTGACGCCCATCGTGGTGCAGGCGACCCTCGACATGGGCCACGTGGTGCTGATCGGCGCCACCCTGAGCTTCATCGGTCTCGCCGAAGCCGGCATCGCCGAATGGGGCGTCATGGTCAGCCAGGGACAGGTGGGCATCTCGGCCGGGCGCTGGTGGACCTCCACCTTCGCCGGCCTGATGATCTTTCTGTGGTCGCTGGCCTTCAACCTCGTCGGCGACGGCATGCGTGACGTCCTCGACCCGAAGACGGAGGGACGATGAACTCGCGCGTTCCAGCCACGATGGGCGCTCAGCAGCCGGCCGGCGGTGGCAACGACCTGCCCCTGATCAGCGTCGAGGACCTGCGGGTGCACTTCCGCTCCAAGCACGGGACGGTGCACGCGGTCGACGGGGTCTCGTTCGACATCGCCGACGGCGAAACGGTCGGCCTGGTCGGCGAGACCGGCTGTGGCAAGAGCGTGACCGCACGCTCGTTCCTGCGCCTGATCCCGATGCCGCCCGGCATCGCCGCCGGCGGCCGGATCCTGTTCCGCCCCAGCGCGACCTGCACCGCCTGCGATGGCAGTGGCTGCCCGAACTGCGACGGGATCGGGCGGGCGCCGGTGGCGTGCCCGGGGTGCGCCGGCGCGGGCTGTGCCGCCTGCGACGACAGCGGGCGCGAATCGATGGACCTGCTGCAGATCCCCGAGCGCGAGATGCGCCGGATCCGCGGCAACCGGATCGCGATGATCTTCCAGGACCCCGCGAAGGCGCTCAACCCCGCGCTGAACGTGCGCGCCCAGGTCGCCGAGGTGTTCCACGAGCACCGCTCGGGGGAACTGCTCGCCGAGGCCGGAATCGGCCGCGACGGCGAGGTCGGCACCCTCATGCGGCGGGCGGCACGGCAGCAGAACCGGATGTTCGAGCGACGCCTGCTCAACCTGCCGCCGTGGCGCCGCGACCTCAAGCGCCTCGACGCCGTGATCGACGAACACATCGCGCAGGCGTTGGCGGACACACACATCCCCAATCCGCGCAAGGTGATGGCCAGCTACCCGCACGAGTTGTCCGGCGGGATGAAGCAGCGCGTGATGATCGCCCAGGCGTTGGCCTGCGATCCCGACCTGCTCATCGCCGACGAGCCGACCACGGCGCTCGACGTGACGATCCAGGCGCGCATCATCGACCTGATCGCCGAACTTCAGCAACGCCATCACACGGCCGTGCTCTACATCAGCCACGACCTGTCACTGGTCAAGGGCACGTGCGACCGGGTGGTGGTCATGTACGCCGGCCAGGTCGCCGAGGTCTCGCCGTCCGACGAGCTGTTCCAGGGGCCGTTGCATCCCTACTCGCGTGGCCTGCTGGCCGCGATCCCGCGGCCGGGGCAGCGGCGTGGTGAGCTCATGGCGATCGAGGGCAACGTCCCCGAGTTGACCGACGTGACCCCGCAGTGCCGGTTCTCGGGCCGGTGCCCCCACGCCGGCCCGGTCTGCGAGTCGCTCGATCCGCCGCTGCGCCCGCACGGCACGGCGGCCGGCCACCAGGTCGCCTGCTTCCTGCACGAGGCGCCGTCCGCTCTCGGCGTCGACCCGTCGCAGATGCCCTCGGTCGACGGGCACCGGCAGGATGACACGGCCACCCCGAGGAGCGCCGTATGACCACGCTCGAAGCGCCACTACCGTCCGCCGACCCGGCCACCGGGTCCATGATCAGCGTCCGGGGCCTGCGCAAGCACTACCCGATCAAGGAGGGGGTGCTGCAGCGGATCACCGGCCACGTCAAGGCCGTCGACGGGGTCGACTTCGACATCCGCCGCGGCGAGATCGTCGGCATGGTCGGTGAGTCGGGGTGCGGCAAGACCACCCTCGGGCGGTGTATCAGCGGGCTGACCGACCCCACGGCCGGCGGCGTCTACTTCGGGCTGCCCGCCGCGGAGCAGGCCGAACTCGACCGGCTGCTCGGCGTCGACGAGTCCGAGCGGACGAGCGAGCAGTCGGCCCGCCTCGATGCGCTCGGGCAGCGCTATCGCGTCGACCGGATGTCCTCGGACACCTACCGGCACTACCGGCGCAACTGCCAGGTGGTGTTCCAGGACTCGTTCTCCTCGCTCAACCCGCGCCACCTGGTCAAGGACATCGTCGGTCGGCCGCTGCGCGTGCACAAGGAGGCGGCCGGCGCCGAACTGACCGAGCGCACCGTCGAGTTGCTCGAACGCGTCGGCCTGGGACGGCAGCACCTGTACCGCTACCCGCACCAGTTCTCCGGTGGTCAGCGCCAGCGCATCTCGATCGCGCGTGCCCTGGCACTCGACCCCGAGTTCGTCGTCCTCGACGAGCCGACCAGCGCACTCGACGTGTCGGTCCAGGCCCAGATCCTCAACCTGCTCCACGACCTGCAGGCCGACCGCGGCCTGACCTATCTGTTCATCAGCCACGACCTCAACGTCGTGCGGCACATGAGCGACCGCATCGTGGTGATGTACCTCGGCAAGGTGGTCGAGGAAGGCCCGGCCGAGCAGGTGTTCTCGTCACCGCGTCACCCCTACACCGAGGCGCTGCTGGCGGCCAACCCCACCCTCGAGGACACCGACGACACCGAACGGATCGTGCTTGAGGGCACCGTGCCCGACCCGGCCCGTCCGCCGCAAGGCTGCCGGTTCCACACCCGGTGTCCGGTCGTGACGGCGCGCTGCGGCTGGGAGGTCGACGACATCGTCCGCCAACTCGAGGACCACCCCGGCGTCCTGGGGGAACTCGACGCGGTGACGCGCCACTCGCCGTTCGCCGCCGACCTGCAGTTCGACGACGGTGGCGCGGCGGCCCGGCTGGTGGCGACCCTGCGTGAGCATGCACCCCTGGCGATGCAGGAAGCCATCGAGGAACTGCGCAACGAGGGGCCGCGCGTGAAGGTGCGCTTCCGCGAAGTCGATCCGATGCGGTTGCTGCCCGTCGAGCCCGACCACGTCAGCGCCTGCCTGCTGCACACCGACCAGTAGCCCGGGTTCAGCGCTCCTGGGCGTCGGCCGGGTAGACGATCACCATCACGGTCTGGGGTGCGTGTTCGAGCAGGTACTCGGTGCCGTGGCCGAGGAACGGCTCGCCCTCGACCGAGCGGACCTGGGCGGTCATGACGATGGCGTCCGCGTCGCGCTCGTCGGCGATCTGCTGGACGCCCTCGTACGGGGTGACGCCGTGCAGCGTGTGGCCCTGTGCGGTGACCCCGAAGCGTCCCGCCCGGGCCAGCGCCTTGTCGAGCAGGCTGCGGACGGCCGGTGCCTCCGCCCGGTCCGGTGCGGCGACGCCGACGCTCTCGCCGCGACCGAACCCGAAGGTGCGGGTGAGCAGTCCGCGCCGCTCGACCCCCTCGGCCGTCTCGTCCGCGCTCCGGTCGGGCCGGGCAACGACGTGGATCAGGTCGACGCCGGCGCCGGTGCGGGCGCTGAGGGTGTAGGCGAGCTCCTCGGCCGCACGACCCGTGCGGGTCCCGACCGCGGGGACCACGAGGCGGCGGTACTCGGCCGGCATGCGGTCGTCCCGGCTGCCGTGACGGACCAGCAGCAACGGCACCTCGGTCGAGGCGAGCAGCTTGCGCAGCGTCGCCGACAGCGCGTTCGTGCTCGAGAAGCCCTCGGTCATGCCCAGCGCGAGCAGGCCGTAGCCGAGTCCGATCTCCTTGAGCACGGCCTCGGCCGGGTCGTCGGAGACGGCCCGGCGGCGTTCCACGCTGCGTTCGCCGAAGACGGCGGTCGCGGCGTCCAGTGCCTCCTGGCACTGGCAGTCCTCGGGGGGATGGTCCGGTGGGTGGACGCTCAGGACCGTCACGCCGGCGTCCGGCTTGAGCACGAGGTCGAGGGCCTGGGCGGCGAGTTGGGAGCTCTGGCCGCCGCGGGTCGGGACGAGCGCGCGTTCCACGTTGGCGATGACGCTCGACGCGAGCACCTCCTCGCGCTCGAGTCGGGCCGCCTCCTCTTCGTGCGGCGTCACGTGACGCAGGGCCGCGCGCAGCAGGGGCGGCGTGATCAGCGCCGACGCCATCGCGACCAGCACCACCGTCGAGTACGAGACCCCGTTGAAGACACCGAGGCTGAGCGCGATCGTGGCAAGCACGATCTCGAGCGTCCCGCGGGCGTTGAGCCCGACGCCCATGGCGATGCCCGTCCGATGGTCGCGCCCGCCGAGCCGGGTGCCGAGGTAGGCGCCCGCGAACTTGGTCGCGATGGCGACGGCGAGCAACACGCTGAACCAGAACAGTCGGCGTGGGGTCATGATCGATCCCACGTCGACGAAGATCCCCGAGGTGGCGAAGAAGATCGGGGCGAGGAACGAGTTGGCCACCGTCTCGATCGTGTGCCGCGACTCGTCGCGCTGGTAGGGCGAGCGGCCCAGGACGATGCCGGCGACGAAGGCCCCGAGCGCGGCCTCGACGCCGATCGCCTGGGTGATCACCGCGGCGACCAGCGCGAGCACGACATTGGCCGTGACCGCCCCGCTCGTACCCGTACCGCCCGCCAACAGCCAGCGGAGCGTGCGGTCGACCAGGCGCTGACCCAACGTGAGGGCGGCGACGAGGAAGGCGACCAGCGAGCCGACCGTGACCAGCAGGTCCACCAGGTGCAGACCGCCGTTGAGCACGATGCCGGTGAGCAGGCCCAGCATGACCCAGCCGACCAGCTCGTTGGCCATGGCGACGCCGACGATGAGTTGGCCGACGTCGCGCCGCATCAGGTCGAGTTCGATCAGGATCCGCCCCGAGATGGCGAGTGCCGAGATGCTCACGGCCACGGCCACGAACAGCGCGAAGATCAACCGTGACGAGCCGTCGCCCACGAAGCCGTCCGGCAGGACATACCCGACCGCGAACCCGCCGGCCAGCGGGAGCACCAGGCTCGCTGCGGACGTCGTGACCGAGGTCTTGCCGAGACGGCGCAGCAGTTGCAGGTCGGTCTCGAAGCCGGTGACCACCAACAGCAGCAGGACGCCGAGCTGTGCCACGCCCATGATCAGCGTCCCGCTGACGTCGCCGCCCGGGAACACGAACGCCGCGATGTCGGGCGTGACCCGCGCGAAGACCGACGGGCCGAGCAGCAGGCCGGCGCCGAGTTCGCCGACGACGGCGGGCTGCCCGAGCTTGCGCATCAACTCACCCAGCAGCCGGGCGACGACGAGCAGGAGGAGCAGTTGCAGCAGGAACGGGAGCAGCGTGTGCTCACCGATCGGTTGGAGCACGTGGCACGCCGAGGGCCGGGGACAGCAGGAAGCCGCAGCCTACTTCGCGGTCCGGTTGGCGGGTCAGGCCAGCAGGAGTCGCGACACGACCTCGGTCATGATCTCGTTGGTGCCGCCGCCGATGCCGAGGATGCGGCTGTCCCGGTAGTGACGCTCCACCTCGGTCTCGCGCATGTAGCCCATACCGCCGTGCAACTGGACGGCGTCGTCGACGACCGCGTCGCAGGCGAACACGGCCGTGTTCTTCGCCATCGCGACCTCGCGCAGCACGTCGTCGCCGGCCTGCCACCGCTCGATGACCGCGCGGGTGTAGGTCCTGGCCACGTCGGTCTGCCGGGCCATCTCGGCCAGCCGGTGGCGGATCACCTGCCGGGACGCGAGCGGGCGGCCGAAGGTCTCGCGGTCGCGGACGTGGGCCAGGGTCAGGTCGAGGCTGCGTTGCGCGGTCGCGTAGGCCTGCACGGCGAGCGAGAGTCGCTCGGCGGCGAACTGCCGCATGATCTGGCCGAAGCCGCTGCCCGGGGCACCGATCAGGTTGCCGGCCGGCACCCGCACGCCGTCGAAGCGGATCTCGGCGGTGTCCGAGCACCACCAGCCCATCTTCTTCAGAGGCGCGGACACCTCGACGCCGGGCCGATCGCGCTCGATGAGCAGCAGCGACAGGCCACCGGCGCCCGCGTCGCCGGTGCGGACCGCCGTCGTGAACACGTCGGCGCGGGTCGCGGACGTGATGAACAGCTTGGTGCCGGTCACGACGTACTCGTCGCCGTAGGCGACGGCGCGGGTGCGCAGGCCGGCGACGTCAGAACCCGCCTCGGGCTCGGTGATCGCGAGCGACACGATCTGTTCCCCCGCCAGGACCGGCCGCGCGAACTTCTCGATCAACGCCCGGTCGCCCGACGCGATCAGGTGGGGCAGGCCGATGCCGTGGGTGAACAGCCCCGCGATCAGTCCCGACGAGCCGCCGGACAGGATCATCTCCTCGGCGACGGTCAGGGTGTCGACCGGGTCACCACCGACGCCGCCGGCGGACTCCGGGAAGCCGATGCCGAGCAGCCCGGCCCCGGCCGCGGCGCGGTGGAGTGCGAGCGGCAGCGCGCCGGCCTCCTCCCACTCGGCGAGGTGGGGCACGATCTCGCGCTGCGTGAAGCGCCGCACGGTCTCGCGCAGCGCCAGTCGTTCCGGGGTGTCCCAGGTGCGGTCGTGCACGGCGTCCTCGAATCAGGAAAGGTGTCGTTCCTGTTGTACGGTAGCGTCTGGCCGGGCGGAGCAGGGCATGACGGGTGAGCGGATCTACGGCGGACGCAGCGCGGAGCGGCGCCGCGCCGACCGTCACGCCCAACTGCTCACCGCCGGCCGCGAACGGTTCGCCGACGACGGCTGGGCCGGGGCGACGGTGGCGGGCATCTGCCGCACCGCCGGGCTGAGCCCGCGCTACTTCTACGAGCACGTCGACGATCGTGAATCGCTGTTCCTCGCCGTCGTCGAGCACATCGCGGACGAGGTCGAAGGGGTCGTCCGCGCGGCCGCCGCCACCGAGGGCGCCGACCCGGTCCAGCGTGCCCGTCTGGTCCTCGAGGCCGTTGCGGCGTACTTCGCCGCGGACCCGCGGGCGGTCCGCGTCGCCCTGATCGAGTCGCTGGCGACGCCCGAGTTCCGCGTCCGCCGCCGGGAACTGCTGGCGCGGTTCGCCGAACTCGCGACCCGGCTGATGGCCGCCCTGCGCGATCGCGACGACCCCGGGCCGGCGACGCCGCCGAGCACGGCCGGCGTTCCTTCCGGCGCCCAGCTGGCCGGGACGCTGTTGACCGGGGGCCTGGTCGAGTTGCTGATCGCGTGGGCCACCGCCGCCGACGCGCCGGCGTCACCCGGCTCGGGTACGTCGCCCGCCGAGGCCGTCGACCACCTCGTCGTCCTGGCCGCGGCGGTCGCGCGCCTGTGAGCATGCACGCGTCCATGGAGGAAGCCATGCGGGAACAGCCGGTCATCGTCGGGGTGGGGGATGTGCTCGGCAACCGGGCCCGTGATCCCGAGGCAGCCCGCGAACCCCTGTCGCTGATCGTCGACGCGGTCCGCGCCGCCGCGTCGGATGCCGGCGACCCGAAGCTGCCCGCCGACGTCGACGCCGTCTACGCGGTGCGGACCACGAGCTGGGCGTACGCCAGCGCGGCCCGCAGCATCGCCGAGGCGGTGGGGGCCCGGCCTGGGCGCCTCGTCGACTCGCCGGTCGGGGGCCACTGGCCGGTGGCGCTGCTCGAGCAGGCGGCCGCGCGGATCGCGGCCGGCGAGGACACGTGCTCACTGCTGGTCGGCGGCGAGGCGCAGGCCTCGCTCCAGGCGCTCCAGCGGGCCGGCCGCGATCCGATCGTCGATGCCGGGTGGTCCGCCGACCCGGGCGGTCCGCCGTCGTTCGATCCCGACGACCTCGGCACGCCGCGCATGCTGGCCAGCGGGGTGATGCTGCCGATCCGGGTCTACCCGATGTTCCACAACGCGATGCAGGCGGCCGAGGGGCTCACGCCGGCCGCGGCGACCCGGCGATCGGCCGAGCTCTACGCGCGCTTCACCGAACTCGCGGCCGCCAATCCCGTCGCCTGGAATCCGCGGGTGCGCACCGCCGACGACATCGCGACGGCGGCGCCGGACAACCGCATGGTGTGCGAGCCGTACACGCTGGCGATGAACGCCATGCCGCAGGTCGACCAGGCCGCGGCGGTGCTGGTCATGTCCGCCTCGGAGGCGCACCGGCGTGGCATCGATCCGTCCCGGGTCGTCCAGATCTGGGGCGGCGCCGGCGCGACCGACCCGGTCGACGTGCTCGAGCGCGGCGGCTACGACCGCTCCGACGCGCTGGCCCACGCCCTGGACCAGACCCTGGGCCGGACGGGGCTGGTCGCGCGGGACCTGGACCTCGTCGACGTCTACAGCTGCTTCCCCGTCGTCCCCGAACTCGTGCTCGCCCACCTCGATCTGCCGGACGGAACGGTCCCGAGCGTGACCGGCGGCCATGCGGCCTTCGGCGGCCCGCTCAACAGCTACTCGCTGCACGCGGCCGCCGCGCTGACCCGCGCCATCCGTGGCGGCGCCGGACCCGCCCTGCTCCACGCCAACGGCGGCTACATGACCTATCAGCACGCGACCATCCTGGCCGGGCACGCGCACCCCGACGGCTACCTCGGCGATCCCGAGCCAACCCGCCTCGTGGCCGAGGATGCGCCACCGATCCGGGACGCGGACGACCTGCTCGCCGACGACGCCCCGCACGACCTGCGCATCGAGACGTTCACGGTCGAACACGGGCGCGACGGCACGCCGGAGCGGGCCTACGTGATCGCCCGCACCGCAAGGGGTGATCGGGTCGCCGCCGCCACGGCCGAAGGCGATCGTGACGCCGCGGCGGCGCTGTCGCTCGCGGCCCTGTCCGGCAACGACATCAGCCACGTCGGCAGGATCGTGCGCCTGGTCGGCGGACCGGCCGGCGCGCACGTCGAGCCCTGAGCCCGCTCAGCGCCGCCACCATCGGCGGCGCCGAGGCGTCGGCGATGGTCGGGGACGGCCGTGCATCGCCACGAGCACGGTGTCGAGTTCGGCCCGCTGGTCGATCCACGCGTCGGCGCCCGCCGCGAGCGCTTCGGTCGGGCCGGCGAGGGGGTCGCCCACCACGACGATCCGTGGCGGATGGTCCGCGCGCGCCAACCGGCGCACGAGGCGCATCGCCCCGTCGTCACCGGACACGGCCCGCACGACGACGACCTCGACACCGGGGAGCGAGGCGGCGGCCCCGTCCGTGTCGCCGGTCGCCAGCACCGCCCGCCGGTCGCTGGACGCGACCGCCTTCACCAACACGTCGTGGTCCGCACCGGACCCGGCGGGGTCCGCGGCCCGATGGGGATGCAGGCGGATGGACATGTGCGCTCAGTCGATCCGTTCGCGGCCGACGATGGTCGCGCTGTAGACACCGGCCGGCGCCGCGACGGTCACCCGGTCGCCGGCGCGACGTCCGATCACGGCCTTGGCGATCGGCGCGTCGGCCGAGGTGCGGTGTTCGTCCATGCCGGCCTCGACCGGGTGCACGATCAGGAACGACTCGCGCGAGCCGTCGGGGAACTCGACCTGGACCCGATCGCCGATCTCGACGATGGTCGGGTCGTCGCGGACGTCGCCCGGGGCCACCGCGTCACGCAGCAGACGGGTCAACTCCTCGACCTGCTCGGTCAGGCTGCGCTGCTCGGCGAACAGTTCGGTGTCCGACTCGGCGGCGAGGTCGCGTTCCACCCGGACGAGGCGTGCTTCCGCGCGCTCGAGGCGGGCGCGGATCCAGTCGCGCCCGGCGCTGGTCAGCACGACGGGGACGCGTACGGTTTCGGTGGACGACATGGGTGGACCTCAGTCAGACTGGCACCAGGAAATGAAGCATTGCTTCATGCTACCCCTTCTGTCGACGGCCGGGTCGGGCCCGATGCACCGTCCAGACGGCCTCGGTCGCGGCGGCCGCCGGATTCGCCCAGGCGGTGACCGTCGCGGTCGCGGCGACCAGGGCATCGCCCTCGTGCAGCGTCTCGACCCGCCCGTCGAGGGTGAGGTCGAGCACGCCCCGAACGACGAGCACCGACTCGGGCGCCTTGACCGCGAAGGGACCGCTCGCCCCGGCGCCACCCGGCGCGAACTCGAGGTGCCACACCTCGCCGGTGACCGGGTCGTCGAGGAGCTGTTCGCCGGTCAGTCCGTCCTGCAGCGCGCGTCGCTCGCGCCCGCTGCGGCGGGCGATCGTGAATCCCGACTCGCGGTCCTGGCCGGGCCCGAACGGCACGCCCAGCACCTCCCACAGGCGGACGAGGGTGTCGCCGCCGGGGCCGCGCACGCCGCGCTCGACCTGCGACAGCGCCGATGGCGTGATCCCGACCCGCCGCGCCACCTCGGCCTGTGACAGTCCGCGGCCGAGGCGCTGGTCACGGATCGCGGTCCCGAGCAGTTCGCGGGTGGCACTCGGCGTGCCGGTCGCGCGGAGGTCGTCGTCCACGACCTCGACGGTGACGCTGCGTCCGACGACGGCCTCGTCGCGACCGGTGGCCTTGCGCACCGTCAGGCGGGACCCGTCACGGTCATCGGTGAACTCGACCACCACCTGGGTGATCTCGGTCAGGCGGCGCAGGAACGTGGGTCGGTGGTGGTCGGTGCGCAGCGGCCACACGGCGAGGCTGCGGCGTCGGTACAGGCGCGGGCAGGTGGTCAGGAACAACTCGAGTGCGGCATCGCGGCCCCAGGCCTTCTGCACACCCGACAGGCCGTCGACGACGAAGGCCGCACCCGTGCCGGCCCGTTCGTCGGCTGCTTCGAGCGAGGCGACGGCTGCGGCGAACGTCGCGTCCGCGGCCAGCGCGCCGGGCAGGGTCGACGGGGTCCCGGTGCTCGCCGGCGACCAGTCGAGGACCTCGACACCGTCGGGCATCTCGCCATCGAACGGTCGGTCGGCGTTGACCAGGACCAGCGGCACCCGTCCCCGGGTGGCGGCGACGAACCGGTCGACCAGCAGTCGCAGCGGGGCGTCGGGGCCGCCCTGCATCACCAGGTTGTCCCCGATGTGGACGCCGTCGATGAGCGAGTCGACCAGGTCCGTCCCGGTGGTCTCGGCCTGCATCCGTCCACCTCGTCCGCCGTCGCGTGCGGCCGAAACGCTAGTGCGCCCGGGGGCCGGGGCGCCGCGACGCCGCGTCAGCCGCCACCCAGGGTGTGAAGCTGGGCTTCAGGCGAGGTCGACCGATGGTCCCCCCGGTCACTCCCTTGGTCTCGTCGGAAGGGGTCGAAGGTCCCTAGTGATGCCTCGTGTTCCGAACGTTTACTGCATAACTAAGGAATTCATTCGCATCGACCGCAGCACCAGGAGAGAACCCCATGAGCACCCAGGCCCCACCCCGTCCCCCGACCACCTCGGCGCCGCCGACTTCGACGGTCGGCTCGCCACTGTCCGGCGGCCGTGCGCTGCTGCTGATCGTGGCCGCCGTCCTGGCCTCGATCGCGGCCACGATGGCGTTCGTCGACACCAACGGGTCGGGGTCGGTCGTGGTGGCCGACGCCGCCGCCGCGGACGTCGATGCCCTCGAGCCCGGGCCCCGTACGGCGGACCCCGTCTCCCACGACGGCGTGACGATCCCCGAACCGATCGGTGACCGCGGCCCGACCACCGTCGAGGTCGAACTGACCACGATGGAGGTCGAGGGACAACTCGCCGACGGGTCCGCGCAGACGTACTGGACCTTCAACGGATCGGTGCCCGGTCCGCTGGTCCGCGTCCGCGAGGGCGACACCATCGAGTTCACCCTCACCAACGACATCAGCAGCGCGAACCCGCACTCGATCGACCTGCACGCGGTCAACGGTCCCGGCGGCGGCGCCGGTGCCACCCAGATGGCCCCCGGCGAGTCGGGCGAGTTCACGTTCCAGGCGCTCAACCCCGGTGTCTACGTCTACCACTGCGCCACCCCCCACATCCCGACCCACATCGCGATGGGCATGTACGGGCTGATCGTGGTCGAGCCCGAGGGCGGCCTGCCCGAGGTCGACCGTGAGTTCTACGTCATGCAGGGCGAGATCTACACCGCCCAGGCCCGCGGCACCGAAGGTCTGCTGTCCTTCGACGTGAACAAGATGATGGCCGAGGACCCGACCCACGTCGTGTTCAACGGTTCGGTCGGCGCGCTCGCCGGCGACAACGCCATGCAGGCCGAGGTCGGCGAGACCGTACGCATCTACGTCGGCAACGGCGGCCCCAACATGACCTCGAGCTTCCACGTGATCGGCGAGATCTTCGACCGTGCGTCGGTCGAGGGCGGCTCACTGATCAACGAGAACGTGCAGACCACCCTGGTGCCCGCCGGCGGCGCGACCTACGTCGAGTTCGAACTCGACGTCCCGGGCGACTACATCCTGGTCGACCACGCCATCACCCGCGCGATCGATGGCGGAGCCGTCGGCATCCTGCACGTGACCGGCGACGACAACCCCGACGTCTTCGACGCACCCGAGGGCTCGAGCTCGGGTCACTGACCACGCCGAGGTAACCATCCAGCCCGGTCCGGGGACACA
>DATHUR010000120.1:0-2822 GCA_035462025.1 Egicoccus sp.
GCTCGTGGGCGGTCTCGCCGGTGAACCAGCCGTCGTAGCCGGCCGCCTCGGCTGCCGTCGCCGCCGCACCCGCCTCGGCCAGCGGCGTGCCCAGGATCATGGCGTCGAGTTTCATCGTCCGACCCCCTCCCCCGGGGCATCCATCCCGTCGGCGGGCAGCGTCTGTGCCCGCAACTGGCCGCGCGCGATCGGCTTGCCGTCCGGGCGGCTGATCACGACCTGCCACAACTGCTGGCTGCGACCGAGGTGGATCGGTCGCCCCTCGATCTCGACGCGCCCCTCGCGGTGCGGGCGCAGGAAGTCGGTCGAGTTGTTGACGCCGACGGCGATCTCGCTGCGCCGGGCCGCGTGCATGGCGGCACCGATCGAGCCGACCGTCTCGACCACCGAGCACCACACCCCGCCGTGCACGATGCCGTAGGGCTGGTGGTGGCGGTCGTCGACGTCGAGGTGGGCGGTGATCCGCTCGAGCGACAGCGAGTCCCAGCGCATACCGACGAGGTCGCCGACGAACCGGTCGCGCTCGAACAGCGTCAACCCGGACACGTCGATGGTCTCGCCCCCCTCGAGCCGTTCGAGGAGGGACCCGAAGTCCGCATCTGCCATGTGGCCGTCCTTCGCGCGATCGGCGGCGGTGGGCGGGCACGCTAGCGCTGCGTTTTCGTGGTCCCCGACCGGTGTGGTCAGATGGCCCGCGACGAACCGTCCTCGCAGGGAGCACCACGCATGGCCGACCACAAGCCGCACAGCCGCGACGTGACCGACGGGTACGAGCGCGCGCCAGCCCGCGCCATGTTGCGCGCGGTCGGCATGACCGACGACGACTGGGGCAAGTCGCAGGTCGGCATCGTCTCGTCGTGGAACGAGGTCACGCCCTGCAACCTGCCGCTCGACCGACTCGCCAAGCAGGCCAAGGAGGGCGTCCGCGAGGCCGGCGGCTTCCCGATCGAGTTCGTCACCATCGCGGTGTCCGACGGCATCTCGATGGGCCACGAGGGCATGCGCGCGTCGCTGGTGTCGCGCGAGGTCATCGCGGACTCGGTCGAGACCGTCATGCACGCCGAACGGCTCGACGGCATGGTCACCTTCGCCGGCTGCGACAAGTCGCTGCCCGGCATGGTGATGGCCGCGGCCCGTCTCGACGTCGCCAGCGTCTTCCTGTACGGCGGCTCGATCCTGCCGGGCCACCACAACGGGCGCGACATCACGATCCAGAATGTCTTCGAGGCGGTCGGCGCCCGCGGACGCGACCAGATCGACGACGCCGAACTCGACGCCATCGAACGCGCCGCCTGCCCCTCCGAGGGGTCGTGCGGCGGCATGTTCACCGCCAACACCATGGCCTCGGCCATCGAGGCGATGGGCCTGGCCCTGCCCGGCAGTTCCTCGGCCGACGCGACCGACCCGCGGCGTGACGAGTTCGCCCGCCGCTCGGGCGAGGCGGTCGTCAACCTGCTGCAGGAGGGCATCACTGCCCGTCGCATCATCACCCGCGAGGCGCTCGAGAACGCGATCGCCGTGGTGATGGCCGTCGGTGGGTCGACCAACGCGGTGCTGCACCTGATGGCGATCGCCCGCGAGGCCGAGGTCGACCTCCAACTCGACGACTTCAACCGCGTCGCCAAGCGGGTCCCTCACATCGCCGACCTCACCCCCGGCGGCCGCTACGTCATGAACGACGTCGACCGCATCGGCGGCATCCCGGTCGTGCTCAAGGAACTGCTCGACGCCGGGCTGCTCCACGGCGACGCGCTGACCGTCACGGGCCGCTCGATCGGCGAGGAACTCGAGGCCATGGACGTCCCCGCGCCCGATGGCGAGGTCGTCCACCCGCTCGACAAGCCGATCCATGCCGAGGGTGGCCTGGTCATCCTGCGCGGCTCCCTCGCTCCCGACGGCGCCGTCGTCAAGATCGCCGGCATCCCGCCGTCGCAGCACGAGTTCGAGGGCCCCGCCCGTGTGTTCGACGGCGAGTCGGGCGCCATGGAGGCGGTACTGACCGGCCAGATCAACGACGGCGACGTGATCGTGATCCGCTACGAGGGCCCCAAGGGCGGTCCCGGGATGCGCGAGATGCTGGCGGTGACCTCGGCGGTCAAGGGCGCGGGCCTCGGCGGCACCGTCGCCCTGCTCACCGACGGCCGCTTCAGCGGCGCGACGCACGGGTTCTCGATCGGGCACGTCGCGCCCGAGGCGACCGACGGCGGACCGATCGCGTTGGTGCAGGAGGGCGACCGGATCCGCATCGTCCTCGCCGACCACTCGATCGACCTGCTCGTCGACGAGGCCGAGTTGGCACGCCGCCGCGAGGGCTGGGAGCCGCTGCCTCCGCGCTACACCCGTGGCGTGCTGGCCAAGTACGCCCGTACCGTGAGCTCGGCGTCCGAGGGTGCGACCACCTCGGTGTAGATCCGCGAACGACAGTCCGCGAACGACAGTCCGCGAACGACAGGGGGACGCGTGCAGTTCGAGGAACTCCGCTACGTCTGCCAGGAAGCGGCGGTCGACGTGGTCGGCAAGGGCCGGCCCGTGCGACCGACCGTCGTGCTGCCCGGCCCCGAACGGACCCAACTCGTCGCGCTGCCCGACTTCCCCGACGAGGACGAGGCACGCCACGCGCTGATCGCCGAATTCGCCGCCGACCGGGTGACACCCGAGGCCATCCCCGCATGGGGCTTCCTCGCCGAGGCCGAGGTCGGCGGCGCGGACGCGCTCGTGGTCGTGTTCGGCGCCCGCCGCCACGCCCCCCACATCACGGCCTCACGCTTCTCCGACGAGGGCGGACTGGCCGAGTTCGCACCGTCCGAGGAACTCGACCCCAC
>DATHUR010000121.1:0-73182 GCA_035462025.1 Egicoccus sp.
GATGCCGGCCTCGTGCTGCTCGCGCCGCTGCCGGCGCTCGCCGGCAGCCGCTTTCGTGATGCGACGGTTCTCGCGTGGTCCTTGCGGTGGGAGGTGGCCCTGGGCCCGGTGGTGGCCCGTTTCGCCGATGCGGACGTCGAGGTGGTCGATTCGGTCGGTCTCGGCGAGGAGTTCTTCGTGTTCACCCCGGGGGCGCGTGGTGATGCGGCTCTGCTCGAGCGTGCGGTCGCCGCCGCCTCGGGACCCGTCGTCGAGCGGCCCGCCACGCCGTCGCCGACCCCCGATCCGGATGCCGGGGACGACGCGTCCGGGGTGCCTGACGAACCGAGCCCGGCTCCGTCGGTGCAGGGGCGCGAGGACGGGGCGTAGCCGGGCCTCTACGATGCGCTCCCGCTCCCACCCCCGCAGCTGTAGAGGCTTTCGTGCGCCGTGCCAAGATCGTCGCCACCCTGGGTCCTGCGCTCGACGACCCGGACCGCCTGCGCGCCGCCATCGCGGCCGGGGTCGACGTGGTGCGCCTCAACTTCTCCCACGGTACGAAGGAGGACCACCAGCGACGGCTCGACAAGATCCATGCCATCGCCGCCGAGGTGGGCCGCAACGTCGGCAGCCTCGGTGACCTGCAGGGGCCCAAGATCCGGCTGGGGATCGTGCCCGACGACGGGGTGACCCTGGTCGACGGCGGCGAGGTCGTGCTGGTCAGCGGGGTCGAGACGCTGGAGCGCTACGAGGAACGCGGCGGCGTCCCGGTACTGCCGGTCGTCTACGAGGGCCTCGCCGAGGACGTCGACCCGGGTGCGCTGATCCTGCTCGACGACGGCCTGCTGCGCCTGGTCGTCTCGAAGGTCGACGGCAACCGGGTCCACGCCAGGGTCGTCGCCGGGGGTCCGGCGAAGTCACGCAAGGGCGTCAACCTGCCGGGGGTGGCGGTGTCGGCCAAGTCGTTGACGGACAAGGACCGCGAGGACGTCGCGACGATGGTCGAGATCGGCGTCGACTGGATCGCGCTGTCGTTCGTGCGCCGCCCCGAGGACGTGCGCGAGGTCCGCGACCTGGTCCGTTCGCTGGGCGGCGACCAGCCCATCGTGGCCAAGCTCGAACGTCCCGAGGCGGTCGACAACCTCGAGGAGATCATCCGCGAGACCGATGCCGTCATGGTCGCGCGCGGCGACCTCGGCGTCGAGGTCGGCCCCGAGAAGGTGCCGGCGATCCAGAAGGAGATGATCGACCTCGCCAACCGCTACAGCAAGCCGGTCATCACCGCCACCGAGATGCTCGACTCGATGATCCGCAACCCGCGGCCGACCCGCGCCGAGGCGTCGGACGTCGCCAACGCGATCTTCGACGGTACCGATGCGGTGATGCTCTCGGGCGAGACGGCGGCCGGTCGGTTCCCGGTCGAGGCGGTGCGCACGATGGCGCGCATCATCGAGGTGGCCGAGGGTGCGGCCGGCCGGGTGCACTCGGCGCCGCCCGAGACCGGCCAGGTGCTGGGACGGGTCGTCGCGAAGGCCGCCAAGCAGGTCGCCGACGACGTGGACGCGACGGCGATCCTGGTGTTCAGCGTGTCGGGAAAGTCCGTGCAGTTGGTGTCGAAGTTCCGGCCGAAGCAGCCGGTGATCGGCCTGACGACCCAGGAGCACACGGTCCGCCGGCTGGCGTTGATGTGGGGGACCACCGGCACGGTCGTGCCGATGAAGGACCACTCGCGTGACCTGATCCTCGCGGCCGAGGAGGTGTGCCTCGAGAAGGGGTACGGCGTCCGTGGTGACACGGTGGTGATCGTCTCGGGCATCCCGGGCGGCCACGGCGGGACCAACCGCGTCATGGTGCACCGGCTCGGTCAGGCACCCGATTGAGGATGCTCGCCTGATGCGTGGCGCGTCGGAACGGACCGGCCGCGGCCGGGCCCTGCATGCGGCCGCCGGGGTCTACACGCTGTTCACGCTGCTGGTGTTCGGGCTGTGGCTGGTCGTGGGTGACACGCCGTGGACGACGGTGGTCAACCTGTCGACCTTCTGGTGGCTGGCACCGTCGCCGCTGCTGCTCGTGATGGCCCTGTTCGCCCGCAACGGCCGGGCGGCGGCCTGGCTGGCCGTTCCGTCGCTGTTGTTCGTGTGGACCTACGGCACCGCGTTCACGGCCTCGCCGCTCGACGCCGAGCACGACCTGCGGGTCGCCAGCTTCAACACCTTCGTGCATGCCCAGGACGAGCGGCACGTGCTCGACCTGGTCGACACGGTCGGCCCCGACGTGCTCGTGCTCCAGGAGGTGTTCCCGCCCCGGCAGCAACAGCTCGAGTCCCTGCTGGCCGACGTCCTGCCCCACCACCACGTCGAGCAGAGCGAGGGTGTCGGCGGGGTCGGGGTCTGGTCGCGGTATCCGATCACCGACGTCCGCCTCGTCGACGAGGCCTCGGACGTCTCGCGTACCACGTTCGTGGTGACGCTCGACGTGGACGGCCGGCCGCTGCAGGTCGTGCCGGCCCACCTCATCTCGCCCTGTCCGACCTGTGGCACCTCGGTCGTCGAGCGGCTCGAACTCGAGGGCGAGGTGCGGCGCGCCGAGATCGGCAACGTCCTCGATGCGCTCGACCCGGGTGTGCCCACCGTCGTGGCGGGCGACCTCAACTCCAACGAACGGTCGATCGCCTACCGGCGTCTGACCCGCTCGGGGTTCCGCGACCCGCAGCGCGAGGTCGGCGAGGGCATGGGGTTCACCTGGCCGGCCGACCGCAGATTGCCGGCATTCGTGCGGATCGACTGGATACTGGTGCGCGACCTCGAGCCGGTGGCCGCGTGGGTCGGTGATGCCGGCACCTCCGACCACCGGCCCGTGATCGTCGACCTGGCCTTCGACGGGCCGGCGGACCTCAGCCAGGAGGACTGAAGCGGTGGACCTGCCGGCGGAGCTGCGTGGCGAGCACTACTGCCTGCTGTCCACGCAGGGGCGTGTGACCGCGCGGCGGCACACCGCCGAGTTGTGGTTCGTCCCGGCCGACGGCGGCGTCTACCTGATGTCGGGGTCGGGGGGCCTGACCCAGTGGTGTCTCAACCTGCAGAACGAGGAGCAGGCGGTGCTGCGCGTCGGCGGCCAGGGATGGTTGGGCCGCGCCTCGTTCCTGCAGCACGACGACCCGCGCCGCGACGAGGCGCTCGAGGCCTTCCACGTCAAGTACGACCCGCCGGGCAAGAACCGCCTGGAGCCGTGGTTGCGCAACGCCGTGGTCGCCACGCTCGTCCTGACGCGCCACCTCGACGCGTGATCGTGCTGGCGCTGGCGTACGCGAGCGTCGACGTGCCTCCGCCCGGCGGTCGTCCGGATCCGCCCGGGCGGCTGACCCCGTTCCAGCAGGCGGTGGTGGCGCTCGTGGCCGCCCTGGCACCCGGCGAGGTGGTGACCTATGCCGATGTCGCGGCCGAGATCGGCCGTCCCGGCAGCGCCCAGGCCGTCGCGAACGTCCTGCGCCGGGTCCCGGGCCTGCCGTGGTGGCGGGTGATCCCGTCGACCGGCCGGATCTACCGCACCCACGCGGCGGCCCAGGTGCCGCTGCTGCGGGCCGAGGGTGTCGAGGTCGACGAGGACCGACGCGTGCGGCCCCACCGTGGCTGAGCGCGTCGGAGTCGTCGCCGCGCTGTGGCGCTACCCGGTGAAGTCGATGCGGGGCGAGACGCTCGAGGTGGCGACGATCGGGCCGCGCGGCATCGCCGGCGACCGCGGCCTGGCGCTCGTCGACGACACGACCGGCCACGTCGCCAGCGCCAAGCACCCGCGCCGGTGGGGCGGCCTGCTGGCGGCCCGTGCCGAGACGACGCCCGAGGGCGTCACGCTCGTGCTCCCCGACGGCACACGGCTGCCCGCGGGCGCGCCCGGGACGGACGCGGCGCTCAGTGCCTGGTGCGGCCGGCCGGTACGACTGCTCGACACCCCACCGCACGAGGCCACGCTCGAGCGGGTGGCCAGCGACGTCGAGTCCGGTCGTGGCCAGGTCGCGGTGCGCAGGCTGGCTGCCGCGGCGCCGGACGGGACCTTCTTCGATTACGCCCCACTGCACCTGGTGACCACGGCGAGCCTCGCCGCAGCGGCACCCGGGGAGGCGCCGCCGGTCGACCCGCGTCGCACCCGGGCCAACCTCGTGGTCAGCACGGCGAGGTCGCGCGGGTTCGTCGAGGACGCCTGGAGCGGCCGGCCGCTCCGCGTCGGCGAGGTCGTGCTCAGGGTCGGGCTGCCGAGCCCCCGCTGCGCCGTGCCGGGGCTGGCCCAGGGCGACGCGCTGTCCGCCGACGCCGGCGTCCTGCCCGCGATCGCCGCCGCCCACCGGATTCCGGTGGCCGACCTCGGCAGCTACGCCTGCCTCGGGATCTACGCCGACATCGAGCAGGCGGGCGTCGTCCGGCCCGGGGATCCGGTCGTGCTGGTCTGATCGACACCGCAGCCGCGGCGAGCCACTAGCGGCCGACGTCGAGCGGGTCGCTGGGCGGTCCGTCGGCGCGCAGCCGGGCCAGGTGCTCCGGAAGCGCCGCGGGGGCGAGGGTCTCACGTGTCGTCGACAACTCGTCGAGCGACCACCACCGCGCCTCGACGGCCTCGAGGTCGTCCAGGGGCGCCGCGGCCACGTCGACCTCGGCGCGGGCGAGGAACCACCGCTCCTCCTGGTCGAGCCACAGGCCGCGGAAGGGAAAGGTGACCCGGCGCCACCAGATCCAGGGACCGAGGCGCGGTTCGACGCCGAGTTCCTCGCGCAACTCGCGGGCCGCAGCCTGTTCGTGGGACTCGCCGGGCTTGAGGCCGCCGCCGGGGGCGGTCCACACCCGCCGGCTCGCGGTCGGGGCGTGGGCGACCAGCAGGACGCGGTCGAGCGGATCGAGCAGCAGGACGCGCGCGGCGTGCCGGACCAACGGCTGTTCCTGCGTGCCGACGTCGGCGGGTTCGGGCGGCAGCTTCGGGTGGGGTGGTACCACCCGCGAGGCGACCACCGCGGTCGCGTCGACGACGATGAGTTGGCCCTGCCGGTCGACGAGCAGCAGCACGGCCTCGTCCATCACCAGCAGCCGACCCACGATGTCGCTGGGGACGACACCCCGGTCGGGATCCGGGACGAGGTGGCGCACGGACACACGCGAGCCGACGTCGGCCGGGGTGACACGGTGGACGTAGTGGGCGCGCAGGCCGGCGCGGGGGCGGCCGGCGGCGGGGTCGGTTGGCTCGCTCATGCGGGCACCGTATCGGGACGCGGCCACGCGGCCCGTCGGCGCGGGTCGTGCCGGGCCCTTCGGTGCCGCAATCGATTGCGCTACGCTCCCGTCCCGCGCGACCGTACGGCAGGCGTCGCGGCGGGACAGGAGCGACGGTGACGCGTCTCGACCCGGACGAGCTGCGCGAGAAGTACGCCGACTGGCGCGAGCGCATCGCCCAGATGCACGACCACACCCGTCCGGTCAGCAACCAGGCGGTGTCGCTGCACCGGCCGACGACGCCGATGACCGACTGGCGGGTGGGGCTGTTCACCACGGCGGGTGCGTACCTCGAGGACCAGCCGGCGTTCGACGTCGCCGACCCGCACGGCGATCCGAGCATCCGCCTGATCCCCGGCGACGCCGCGCCGGCACGGTTCCGCTTCGCCCACAGCCACTACGACACCAGCCGGGCCGAGGACGACCCGAACGTGGTGCTGCCCATCGGCCCGCTCCACGATCTCGTGCGGGACGGCGAGGTCGGCGCCGTCTCGCCGGTGCACGTCGGCATGATGGGATGGAACCCCGACCCGGCCCGGGTCATCGCCGAGTCGGCACCGGCGGTCGTCGAGGCGTTCGCCGGTGCGGACGTCGACGTGGTGGTGATGAGCCCCGGCTGACCGATGTGCCACCAGTCGGTCGGACTGGTTCAGCAGGCACTGGAGGCCGCGGGCATCGCCACGGCGAGCATCACCCTGCGGCCGGACATCACCTTCGGCGTGCGTGTCCCGCGAGCGGCGTTCGTGCGGTTCCCGTTGGGCAACCCCTTCGGCGAGAACGGCCGCCCGGATCACCAGCGGATCGTGTTGCGCGACCTGCTCGACCTGATCGTCACCGCCGAGGAACCCGAGACGATCGTCGAACTGCCACACCGGTGGCGGAGGATGGACCGACGCACATGAGCGGGGCCTACGAGCGCGTGAAGCCGGTCGTCGACCGTCTCTCGGACCGGTTCTACGACCTGCTGGCCGCCTGCGACGAGTACGACGACCTGCTCGCCACGCTGAGCGACGAGGAGCAGGCCAGCAGCGATCCGAACCCCGAGTTGGTGCGGCGCTACGCCCACCAGCAGCGCGAGGTCGGTGAGCTGCGCGACGGCCTCGAGAGCGACGCGATGGACACCCTGCTCCGCATCGTCGACCGCATCCTGATGATCAAGAAGACCGAGGACGGCGAGTTCCTGTGACGGCGGTCGCCGCCCGGTTCAGCTGATCGTCGCACCCGTCGCGTCGTCGACCAGGCCCAGGCCCCGCGCGAACACGCGACCGAACCAGTCCGCCAGCCGCTCGAGGTCGGCGAGGTCGAGATGCGGGTCGCCGGCGACGTGGACGGTCACCGACCGGCCGTCGTCGACGGCGTGGACGTCGTGGACGGCCTGGTCGCGGGCACGGTCGAGGACGTCGGCGAGTTGCAGCAGCGCGAGCAGCCGCTCGGTGCGCTGACGCCGGGGACCGTCGAATCCGGCCGCGGGCGGGAATCCACGGTCGAGGCCCCGCGCAGCGTGGAAGCGCACGAGGGCGGTCATCACGGCCAGGTCCTGCGGCGAGAAGCCGCGCACCTCGGCATGTTCGAGCAGGTAGGCGCCGTGCCGGTGCGACCGCCGCAACGCCAGCGCCTCGCCGATGGTGTGCAGCCGGGCGGCATGCACGAGCAGTTCGCGATCGTCGTCGCCGAGACCGTGGAGGTCGACGAGTTCGTCGAACAGCAGCCCGGCCAGTGCGGCGACGTGCCCGGGATGGGGGTCACCCGGCACGAACGTGTCGACGACGCGCTGGACCTCGCGGTCACGCAGGTGTGCGCCGTCCGGCACCGCGCCCGTCCCGGCCGCGTCCAGGAGCAGGCCCTCGCGCAGGCCGGCGTCGGCGATCGTGACGCCCTCGACACCGAGACGTTCGAGGACCTCGACGAGCACGACGGCCGCGACGTGGATGTGGTCGGCCCGGCTCGCCTTCATGCCGGGGACCTCGAGCCGCCCGTCCTGGTCGAGTTCGACCAGTTCGTCGCGCAGCCGTCGCAGCTCGCTGGTGGCCACCTCGAACTGGTTGGTCACCGACTCGGCGGGCAGCCACGTGCCGGCCGCCGTCGCCGCGACGCGTGCGAGGGCGCGCACGGTGCCGCCCACGGCCACGACCAGGGCGGGCGCCTGCGCCGCCACCGTCGCGGCCAGCGGGTCCACCTCGGCGGCGACGACGTCGCCCAGGCGGCGGACGTCGGCGCGCGTGGGCGGGTCGTGTTCGATGACGGTGGTCAGCCGGCTGCTGCCGAGGGGGGTCGAGGTGGACCAGGCCACGTTGTTGCCGCGCCCGACGGCGAACTCCAGCGACCCGCCGCCGAGGTCGAGCACGAGGACCGGCTCGACGTCGACCGCGATGGCCGAGCGCACGCCCAGGTAGGACAGGCGCGCCTCCTCGTCGCCGGGCAGGATGCGGACGGCGACGCCGGTGGCCGCCTCGATCGACGCCAGGACCTGGCGTCCGTTGCCGGCATCGCGGATGGCCGAGGTCGCGACCGCCGCGACCTCCGTCGCACCGGCGCGACGGCCCAGGTCGGCGAGGTGCCCCGCCGTGGCCGCCGCTCGCTCGCTCGCGTCCGGCGGGATGTGGCCGTGGCGGGCCACCACGGCGCCGAGGTGGAGCATCTCGCGCTGCCGCATCACCGGCACGACGCGGCCGTCGGCGACGTCGGCGACCAGCACGTGGAACGAGTTGCTGCCGAGATCGAGCACGCAGGTGCGCATCGCGGCGCCTATGCCGGCGGGGGCAGGTAGCGGACCGAGGGCAGTCGCGGGTCGCCCTCGGCCACCCAGGTGGCGCCCTTCTGCCAGCGCAGCCCCCCGGCCGCGTCGATGTTCACGCCGCGGAAGTGCCAGTCCTGCACGACCGACCCGATCACGTCGCCGTGCGTGCACAGCACGGCGTCCTCGCCGCGCAGCCGCGCGAACAGGCGGCGCACCACGTCCAGTGGCGTGCCTTCGGCGAGGTCGTCGACCTCCTCGACCGGCAGACCGCGCGCGGCGGCGAGTGGTTCGACGCTTTGCACACAGCGGGTGTACGGGCTGGTCAGGATCCGCGTGAGCGGCATGTCGGCGTAGGTCTCGATCAGCGCGTGCGCCTGTCGGATGCCGCGCTCGGAGGCGGGTCGTCGCCGGTCGTCGCCGACGAAGGTGTCCCGGTCGCCGGCGTGGACGTGGCGCAGCAACAGCAGGGGCACGATCGGGCCTTTCGGTGGCTAGTGCAGTCGCTGTCGGGCGCGTTCGCTCAGCGTGGCGTGCGTGTCGATGCCCTGGTCGCCCTGTACCCGGCGCCACACACTGTCGGGATGCAACTCCCAGGCGAGCACGTCGTCGGCCAGACAGGTCTGCAGGATCTCCTCGAGTCGTGCCTGCAGGCCCGGGTCCGTGATCGGCACCAGGGCCTCGACGCGACGGTCGAGGTTGCGCGGCATCCAGTCGCCCGAGCCGATCACGTAGTCGTAGCCGCGTGCCGGGCTGCCGAAGCGGTAGATGCGCGAGTGTTCGAGGAACCGGCCCACGATCGAACGCACCCGGATGTGCTCGGACATCCCGGGCACGCCCGGCCGCAGGCAGCACACGCCCCGCACGATCAGGTCGACCCGTGTGCCGGCCTGCGACGCGCCGTAGAGGGCTTCGATCAGGCGCGAGTCGACCAGGCTGTTCATCTTGGCCACGATGTGGCCGTCCGCCGCGTCCCGTTCGCGCTCGATCAGTTCGAGCATGCGCGTGCGGAAGGCCACCGGCGAGATGATCAGCTTGCGGTAGGACGACTGGCGCGAGTACCCGGTCAGCACGTTGAACAACTCGCTCAGGTCCGCGCCGATGTCGGGGTCCGCGGTCAGCAGGCCGAGGTCCTCGTAGAGCCGGGCGGTCTTGTCGTTGTAGTTGCCGGTGCCGATGTGGGCGTAGCGGCGGACCCGGTCGCCGTCGTCGCGCACGACCAGGCAGACCTTGGTGTGGGTCTTGAGGCCGACGACCCCGTAGGCCACGTGGACCCCGGCCTCCTCGAGCACGCGGGCCCACTCGATGTTGGCCTCCTCGTCGAAGCGGGCCTTCAACTCGACCAGTGCCACGACCTGCTTGCCCTCGGCGGCCGCGTCGAGCAGCGCCTGCGAGATCGGACTGCTCGGCCCCGAGGTCCGGTACAGGGTGATCTTGATCGCCAGCACCTGCGGATCGGTCGCCGCGGACTCGAGGAAGTGCCGGACCGAGGTCGTGAACGAGTCGTAGGGGTGCTGGACCAGGATGTCGCCGTCACGCAGCGCCGCGAACAGGTCGGGATGCTCGCCCGACGCCGCGGCCGCCAACCGCGGCTGGGTGATCGAGTGCGCCGGCGGGTACTTGAGGTCGGGGCGGTCGAGCGCGTGCAGCGCGGACAGGCCGGACAGGTCGATCGGTCCGGGCAGGGAGGTGACGTCGTCGCGCGTGATCTCGAGTTCGCGCAGCAGCAGGTCGAGGACCGCGTCGGACATGTCCGGTTCGATCTCGAGCCGGACCAGACTGCCGAAGCGGCGCCGGGTCAGTTCGGTCTCGATGGCCAGCAGCAGGTCGTCGGCCTCGTCCTCCTCGACCTCGAAGTCGGCGTTGCGCGTGACCCGGAAGACGTGGCGTTCGACCACCTCGAGACCGGGGAACAGCCGGTCGAGGTGCGCCGCGATGACCTGTTCGATCGGGACGAACCGCTCGCCGTCGGGCAGGACCACGAACCGTGGCAGCAGGGGCGGGACCTTGATGCGCGCGAACCGTCGCTCGCCGTCCTCGGGGTCGCGGACGATGACGGCGAGGTTGAGCGAGAGGTTGGACAGGTACGGGAACGGGTGCGCCGGGTCGACGGCGAGCGGGGTCAGGACGGGGAAGATCTGCTCGTCGAACACCTGCACGAGGTGGGCACGGTCACCGTCGTCGAGGTCCACCCAGTTCGAGAACCGGATGCCCTCGTCGGCCAGGCGGTGCACGATGTCGTCGCCGAACAGGTGCGCGGCCCGCGCGGACAACTCGCTGGCCAACGTGTCGATGACCGCCAACTGGGCGGCGGGGGACATGCCGTCCGCGCCGGATCCGGTCGCGCCGGCGCTGACCTGTTCGCGCAGGCCGGCGACGCGGACCTGGAAGAACTCGTCGAGGTTCGAGGTGAAGATGGCCAGGAACTGGGCCCGCTCGAGCAGCGGCAGGTCCGCGTTCTCGGCCAGGGCGAGGACGCGCTCGTCGAACTGCAACCACGACAGTTCCCGGTTGAGATGGCGGATCTCGCCGTCGGGGCCGACCGGGTGGTGCTCGAGGATCGACCGGGTGTGGCCTGCCGGCCGGGCCGCCAGGTCGGTGTCGGGTTCGTGCACGAGATCGGTCATGGCCAGGTCCTGCGCCGCTGGCGCCCGCACCGGACGCGGCCCCGAACCTACGCGACGAAGGTGACGGGACGGTGTCACGATCGTGGTCGTAGGTCGACCTAACTCGTGGTAGTGGCGTCGCTGGCACTACGGTGCGCACGGCCTCGGTCGACAGGTCCGGTTGTCCCCCTCACGACCGAGGGGTTGAGCACCTAGCGTGCAAGCGAGTACCCAGGAGGTCCGCGTTGACGTACACCATCGCCGAGCCCTGCATCGACGTGAAGGACAAGGCCTGCGTCGAGGAGTGCCCGGTCGACTGCATCTACGAGGGGGAGCGGATGCTCTACATCCACCCCGAGGAGTGCATCGACTGCGGCGCCTGCGAGCCGGTCTGCCCGGTCGAGGCCATCTTCTACGAGGATGACGTCCCCGACGAGTGGCAGCAGTTCACGCCGATCAACGCCGAGTTCTTCAACGACAGCGTGACCGGTCTCGGTTCCCCGGGCGGTGCCGCGACCGTCGGTGCGGTCGACAAGGACCACCCGACCGTGGCCGGCTGGGACGCCTAGAGCGCTCGCCATTCGGTCGATCCGGGCCCGCGTCGTTAGACTCGGGGCCATTCGTGGCCCGGTCGCAGGGCCCGGGGTCGACCTCGCGAGGAGAGCCGCGTGACCTACGTCATCGCCGAACCGTGCATGGACGTCAAGGACACTGCCTGTGTGCAGGAGTGCCCGGTCGACTGCATCTACGAGGGCGACCGGATGCTCTACATCCACCCGACCGAGTGCATCGACTGCGGGGCCTGCGAGCCGGCGTGCCCGGTCGAGGCGATCTTCTACGCCGACGACGTGCCCTCCGAGTGGTCGCAGTTCACCCCGATCAACGCCGAGTACTTCGAGCCCAGCGTGACCGGGCTGGGGGCACCCGGCGGGGCCAGCAACGTCGGGGCCAGCAAGGTCGATCACCCCAAGATCTCGGCCTACACCATCCCCGACGCGACCTGAGCTTCCTCGCGCGCCTCCGGCGACGCCCGACCGACGGTGGCGGGCGTCGGACGGCCGATGACGTGACGGTCGACCCGCGCACGCTGGTCGCCGAGCACCTCGAGGCCGGCCGGCCGACCGGCTGGTTCGAGCCGCTCTATGCCCGGGCCCATCGCGATGCCGGTGCGATCCCGTGGGCCGCGTCGGTGCCGCATCCCTACGTCGTCGACTGGCTCGAGGACCCGGCCGTCCCACCGCCCGGGCGTCGCGCCGTCGTCGTCGGGTGCGGCCTCGGTGACGACGCGGCCGAGTTGGCCCGCCGGGGCTTCGAGGTCGTGGCCTTCGACGTCGCCCCCTCGGCCGTCGACTGGGCCCGCGCCCGGTTTCCGCGCGCGCGGGTCGACTGGCGCGTCGTCGACCTGCTCGATCTGCCCGACGACCTCGTCGGCGGCTTCGATCTCGTCGTCGAGGTGCGCACCGTCCAGTCGCTGCCCGGTGTGGTCCGCGACGCGGCCATGCATGCGGTCGGCCGGCTCACCGCGCCGGGCGGGGTGGTGCTCGCCGTCACACTGGTCGCCGCCTCGACCGAGGTCGCCCGCGCCTGGCAGGGGCCTCCGTGGGCGCAGGCGCCCAGCGAGTTGGCCGCCTACCGGGCCGCCGGGCTCGAGCGCGTCGCGCTGGAACACCCCGAGGCGGACGAACACGGCACGATGGAGGTCCGTCTGACCCTGCAGCGTCCGCTCGGGGGCACGCCGACGGGCGGCGGGCTGCCGATCGTGCCGGGCTGAGCCGGGTCAGACCGGCAGATGGGCGGTCAGGGCCGCGATGTCGGCCTCGAGGCCGGCGAGCACGGCGTCCGCGTCGGCCGCGCGCAGGCGCCGTTTCGTGCCGGCGTAGGCGCGGGCGGGCAGACCCGCGAGCTCGGCGGCATGGGCGCGGGCCCTGGTGATGACCTGGTCGGCAGCGGCGACCTCGTCGGCGAACCCGGCGTCGACCGCTGCGGCGGCGTCGATGCGCCGACCCGGCAGGATCAGGTCCTCGAGCCGGTCCGCCCGCAGGTTGTGGCGGGCCAGCGTGATCCCGAACACGGGCAGTTCGAAGTCGATCTGGGTCTCGGTCAGACCCCACCAACCACCGTCGGCCGCGACCGCGTGGTCGCACGCCATCGCGAACATGGTGCCGGCGGCGATGGCGTGACCCGTGGCGGCACACACCGTCGGACGGGGATCGGTCCACCACCGCATCAGGCAGCGGCCGAACAGCACCAGCAGGTCCTCCACCCCGCCGCGGCCGTTCGCGGCCATCCATTTCACGTTCAGCCCCGCCGTCAGGATGCCGGGCCGCCCGGCGAGGACGACCGCCCGTGCGTCGGCTTCCTCGTCGAGGGCGGCGATCAATCCCTCGAAGACCTCGGGAACGAGCGCGTTCTTGTCGCCGTCGTCGAGCGTGACGGTCAGCACGCCCGTGTCGTCGAGAACCCGGCCGATGCCCATGCACGCTCCAACGTCGTCGCCGTCGGGTGCGATCCTACGACCCGGCGCGGTTCAGACCAGCAGCCGGGCCGGGGCGCGCGAGGCGATCGGTTCGTAGGCGTGCCAGGCCGCCGCCAACCGGCGCGCACCTTCACGCAGCACCGGTTCCGGCCGGGCGAACACCACCCGCAGGCCGCGGCGGTTGCCCTCGTCGACCGACAGCGAGGGGCCCGGGACCACCGAGACCCCGTGGCGGAGCGCGAGTTCGGCGAACTCCTCGGCGTTGCCCGACGGCAGCGTGACCCACAGCGACAGTCCGCCGGCGGGTCGGCTCCAGCGCCAGCTCGGCAGATGGTCGGCGAACAGCTGGCACAACAGGTCGCGCTGCGGGATCAGTTCCGCGCGACGCTCGTCGAGCACGTCGTCGGCACGCTGCAGCAACCGGTAGGCGAACAGTTGGCTGAGCAGGGGGGAGCCGAGGTCGGCGACGGTCTTGGTCGCCAGCATGCGCACCGACCAACTCGCCGGCGAGCGCACCCAGCCGATCCGCAGGCCGGCCCAGAACAGCTTGGCCATGGACCCGATGGTGTGGATCGCGCCCTCACCGTCGGAGTACGCCGCGATCGGCCGGGGCAACGGCGTGCCGTCGAGGTCGATGTCCCCCATGGCGAGGTCTTCGAGCACGACGATGCCGGTGTCGTCGGCCAGTTCGGCGACCGCCCGCCGCCGCTCCTCGGGCAGCACCACCCCGGTCGGGCTGTGGAAGTGCGGTGCGAGGTAGATCAACTTCGGCTGGGTCTGGGCGACCAGGTCGGGCAGCAGTTCGGTCCGGGCGCCGTGCTCGTCGACGGGCAGCGGCACCATCCGGGCGCCGAAGCGGCGGAAGATGTCGAGGGCGCCGGGGAAGGCCGGACTCTCGACCACGACCGTGTCGCCGCGCTGCAGCGTCTGCCGCGCGACCAGCGAGATGCCCTGGTGCGCGCCGGTGGTGACCACGATCTGGTCCTCGCCCGAGGGCAGACCCGCGGCGGTGAAGCGGCTCGCGACCATCTCGCGCAGCGCCAGCAGGCCGTGCGGCACGTAGCCGTGGTGGGTGAGCAGTCCGGCGACGTCGGCCGGCGGCATGGTGGTGAGCACCTCGACGACCAGCGGCGAGGCGGTGACCGCGGCGACCGTCAGGTCGATCACGTCCTCGTCGACCAGCGGGGTCTCGCCGGGGCCACTGCGCTGGTCGGCCTTGTCCTCGGACAGAAACAGCCGGGCGGTCGCCACCGCGTCGACGCCGCCGCGATCCTCGCCCTCGGGCCGGCGTACCCAGGTCCCCGAACCCTGACGGCTCTCGAGCCAACTCTCCGACTTCAGCCGGTCGTAGGCGGCCACGACGGTGGCACGGCTGACCGACAGCGACTTGGCCAGCACCCGTTCGGGCGGCAGGACGGTCCCGAGCGGGATCTCGCCCCGGTCGACCGCGCGTTTGAGCCCGTCCGCCAACTGGCGGTACAGCGGACCGTCGCCGCCCAGGGCATCGCGCAGAATGCCGGCCAGATGCGGTCCACTTTCGCGGATTGGCTCGTCCAATAGCAGTCCAATACAGGGGCTTGCACGGGTTGGACTGGAAGATCGGTCGTGGTACGTTACCTCTCACAAGGCCAAAGGGCACGGATCGGTTCTCCCACCGACCCGGGTTCCAGGCCAACCGGAGTCAACCTTCGCGGCACTCGGGATCGGCGTTCGCACCGGCCCCACCGCGCGGCTCCGCGACAACTGCATAGTCGTACGCGAGGCGGCACGCTCCCTCTCCATCGCCGCCTACGCGTCACCGCTCGGTCCATGACGGGTTCGCCCCCTCTCCCACCGGCGGCTCTCCCACCGCCCGGATGCTCCCTTTCTCCCAAGTCAGCGCATCCCCCCGCGAACCCCGAGCCCGAGCCAACGACGTCCCCCCGGTTCTCCCACCGGGGGGACGCTTCGTTCACGGGTTCTTCGGTTGCGACCGTCCGCTCCGGCCGGGATGACCGCCTGCGCAGGGGGCGTTCCGCCCCTGGCACTCGGCTCCACTCGCCGGCTTCGCTTCGCTCGCCGTCAGCCCCTCCTACGGCGGTCACCCCGGCCTCCGCTCACGAAGCCCCTCGTGAACGCGGTTCCACTCGGCGGTCAGGTGAAGGGGAGGGTGGGGAGGTTTTCCTGGCCGTCGAGGAGGCGGACGCGGACGCCGCAGTCGCGCAGGAAGTCGCGGACCTCGTTCCAGCCGTCGTAGCGGCCGCCGGCGGCGACGACCTCGCCGATGCCGGAGTTGGCGATCAGCTTGGCGCAGCCGAAGCACGGTGCGCCGGTGCAGTACAGCGATGCGCCGGCGCGTTCCTCGGGGGAGGAGAACAGCAACGCGTTGGCCTCGGCGTGGATCGCGATGCAGCGCTCGTAGTCGTGGCCCTGCGGGGCGTCCGAGGCGGCGCGCGGGCAGGCGCCCTCGTCGCAGTGTCCGTACCCGGAGGGCCCGCCGTTGTAGCCGGTGGCCACGATGCGACGCCCCTGCACGATCACGGCACCGTGCTTGCGGCGGATACAGGTCGCCCGCGTCGACGTCGTCCGCGCGAGTTCAAGGAAGTAGTCGTCCCACGACACCCGCTGCCCCACGACCCACCTCCCACGTGGCCGGAGCCTACACAGAGCCATCGTGACCGCAGTCCCGACAGGCGAGGGAGCGGAGGGTGGGGCGGTCGCCGTAGCGGGGGCTGACAGCGAGCGAAGCGAAGCTGGCGAGTGGAGCCGAGTGCCAGGGGCGGAACGCCCCCTGCGCAGGCGACCGCCACACCCGGAGCGGGAGCACCGCAAGTCAGGCGAGGATCAGAGGTTGCCTCGGCGATCCTGCGCGCGTTCGAGGGCTTCGAACAGCGCCTTGAAGTTGCCGGCACCGAAGCCGCGTGAGCCGTTGCGCTGGATGATCTCGTAGAAGACCGTGGGCCGGTCCTGGACCGGTTCGGTGAAGATCTGCAGCAGGTAGCCCTCGTCGTCGCGGTCGACGAGGATGCCGAGCTTGGCGAGGTCGTCCCACGACTCGTCGACGTCGCCGACCCGTTGCTTTGCCTCGACGTAGTACTCGGCGGGGACGGACAGGAAGGCCACGCCGCGGCGGCGCAGCGCGGTGACGGTGCGGACGATGTCGTCGGTGGCCAGCGCGAGGTGCTGCACACCGGGGCCGCCGTAGGCGTCGAGGTACTCCTCGATCTGTGACCGTTTGCGGCCCTCGGCCGGCTCGTTGATCGGCATCTTGATCCGGCCGTCGCCGTCCCACAGCACCTTCGACATCAGCGCCGAGTACTCGGTCGAGATGTCCTCGTCGTCGAAGTGGCGCAACTGCGAGAAGCCGAGGATGCGCTGGTAGAACTCGGCCCACTCGTCCATGTCGCCGTACGCGACGTTGCCGACGACGTGGTCGATCAACGCGAGGCCGACGTCGTCCCCGAGGAGGTCGGCGACCGGGTCGTGTGCGATCTCGGTGTAGCCGGGCAGGTGGACCCCGGAGTAGTCGCCGCGCTGCACGAAGCTGTGGATGGTCTCGCCGTAGGTCCCGATCGAGGCGCAGACGACCTTGCCGAACTCGTCCTCGTCGATGCGGGGCTCGCCGTAGGGCTCGGCGCCGCGCGCGACCGCGAGTTCGAAGGCTTCCTCGGCGTCGGCGACGCTGAAGGCGACGTCGCGGATGCCGTCGCCGTGGCGCAGGACGTGGCGGTTGACCTCGTGGTCGGGGGCGAGGCCGGAGGTCATCACGAAGCGGATCGCCCCCTGCTCGAGCACGTAGGAGGCCCGGTCGCGCACGCCGGTCTCGGGGCCGGCGTAGCCGACGAGACGGAATCCGTAGGCGCTGCGGTAGAAGTGGGCGGCCTGCTTGGCGTTGCCGACCCAGAACTCGATGGCGTCGTAGCCGAGCAGCGGCAGATCCTGCGTGGTCACGTGGTGCTCCCTCCTCGTCGCGCGACGGGTCTGACGTCGCGGCGAACCCTGGGTGCCGGCGGTCCGGTGGCGCGGGTCACGCGCTGTCGGAGTCGTCAACGAGTCGGGCGAACCGGATGTTTCGGTCGAACGACCAGCCGTTGACGGGCCGCCTGCCAGGGTACGGGCACCGCGCGGCGGGCCCCTCGCCGCGGCCCGGCCGGCGAGGCCGCGGCGCGGAGGTCGCAGCGAGCCCCGTTGCGTTGCGCGC
Organism: Egicoccus sp.; assembly: GCA_035462025.1. Taxonomy (GTDB): domain Bacteria; phylum Actinomycetota; class Nitriliruptoria; order Nitriliruptorales; family Nitriliruptoraceae; genus Egicoccus. The sequence continues at coordinate 17,231 of DATHUR010000121.1, forward strand.
CAAGCGCGCGTCGAGGCGGGTCAGGCCGGCGGGATCATGCCCGGCGGCAGGTCCGCGCGGCCCTCGAGCGGGGACAACTCGAACTCCTCGCGGCCGATGCGCAGGAACTCGACCGGGCGGTCATCGGCGAGGTGTTCGGCAACGATCTGCGGGACGTCCTCGACGGTGACTCCGCCGTACCAGACGTCGTCGGGGGCGACGTACACGGTCGGCCCGACCATGCAGGGTTCGAGGCACCCGGACGCGACGACCTTGACGTCGACGAGGCCCTGGCGGCCGGTCTCCTCGCGCATCGCCTCGAACAGGCCCGCGGCGCCGCGGGCCGCACACGACGGCCTGGGATGCTCGGCTGGCCGTTCGTTGATGCACACGAACACCCACTTGCGTGGCATGCCGACCCGGGCCACCGCGGCTCCTTCGTCGCTGTCGGTACGGGTGGCACCGTAGCCTGTGGGTCCTGGCGACCATGGAGACGGCGATGCGTGACGACGACCTGATCGAGGACCTGCTGACCAGGGCGCGTCGCATCGCGGTGGTCGGCGCCTCCGACCACCCGAACCGGCCGAGCTACGGGGTGGTGGGGCGCGTGCTGCAGGCCGGGTTCGAGGTCGTGCCGGTCAACCCCAACGCCACGACGGTGCACGGCATCCCGGCCGTGGCGAGCCTGGCCGACATCGACGGACCGGTCGACCTCGTCGACGTCTTCCGGCGCGTCGAGCACACGCCCGACGTGGTGCGCGAGGCCGCCGCGATCGGCGCCCCGGCCGTGTGGCTGCAGAGCGGACTGCGCTCGCCCGAGGCGCGCCGGCTGGCCGACGAGGCCGGCATGACCTACGTCGAGGACCGCTGCCTGGCCGTCGAGGTCGCGGTCCGCGGCGTGCGTGCCGACGCGGGCTAGCCGTCACGACCTGACGAAGCACGCCCGTCGGATCGGTAGAAGGCGGGGTCGAGGGCGGCGTCGCGGGCCAGGGTGGACCGGCCTTCGACCACGTCGAGCACGTCGAGGAACTGCTTGGCGGCCGCGACGTCGTGGACCCGGGCGATGGTGCCCGGCACCGCCGCGAGCGGCACCAACGCCGCCAGGGTGCCGGGCCCGCGTTCGTGTGGGACGACCCGGGCGATGGTGCCGATGAAGTCCTTGCGCGAGATCGCGACGAGGAAATCGTTGGCGAACCGGGCCCGGAGCGTGGGCAGGCCGGCGAGGACCGCGACGGTCTGCGCCGGTGTCTTCGACAGGTCGATCCCGGGGTCGAGGAGTACCCGCTCGGACGCGATGCCGGCGCCGGCGAGCCGGTCGAGTTGCCGCTCGAACCAGTCGCCGACCTCGGCGACGACGTCGGTGTACAGGTCGGGGTCGGTCAGCCGCTGCTTGACCGGGCCGATGTTGTGCGTGAGCACCAGATCGGCGTCGCAGTCCGCCAGCACCTCGAGCATGGCCGGGTCGTCCGTGCCGGAGTAGTCGTTGACGATCGACGCGCCTGCGGCGACCACCCCGGCGGCCACCTGCGGCTTGTAGGTGTCGACGCTGACGTTCACCCCCTCGCCGGCCAGCGCGGCCACGACCGGCTCGAGCGCGGCGAGTTCCTCCTCGGCCGGGACGACCGGCGTGCTCGGCGAGGCGCTCTGGGCGCCGAGATCGATCACGTCGGCGCCGGCGGCGACCAGCGCCAGGGCGGTGGCGATCGCGTCGTCGTTGGTCGCGGCCACCGTCGAGAACGAGTCGGGGTTGAGGTTGACGATGCCCATCAGGCGTGGGTTCACGACGGCTCCGGGGGATGGGACGGGAGGGCGGGCACGGCGGATTCCGAGGATGCCCTGGCGCGGGCGGTGGCGAGGGCGACGTCCATCACCTCGCGTGCGACCACGGCGAGTTCGTCGACGTCCTTGTGACGGTGGGCGATCGGCTCGAGGTCGACCTCGGCCACCGAACCGGAGCCGTGTGCGGCCTCGAGCCCGAGCAGCATGGACAGCTCGAGCCCGTAGCCGGGATGCAGGTCGAGGTCGCGGACGGCCGCCGTGCGCACGGCGACCTGTCCCGACAGCGGGTCGCGGAGCCCGGCCAGCCGACTGCCGAGCAGTTCGAGCGCCGGCCGCGCCACCAGTTCGCTGACCCGTCCGGAACGCACGGTGCCGCTCGCGGGGTCGAGGCGGCGGCACACGCCCTTGACCAGGGCGACCTCGCCGCTCAGCGCCCCGAGCAACACCTCGACGCTGCGCGTGGTCAGGCCTTCGACGTCGGCGTCGAGGAGCACGACCCGTTCCGCGTCGGTCGATCGCAGGAGTGCGGCGACGCTGTCGCCCTTCCCCCGCACCGGGCGCCCGGCGAGGTCCGCAGCGGCGACGACCGCCAGCCCGTGGTCGTCGGCGAGCGCGACGGAGTCGTCGGTCGACCCACCGTCGAGCAGGACCACCCGGCCGGCGAGTCCGGCGGCCACGACCTCGGTGGCGAAGCCGGCGAGGCGGGGGACGTGCGCCGCCTCGTTCAGCGCCGGGAAGGCGAGCAACGTCGTCTCGTGTCTCACGGGTCCCCTGTCTCGCTCGCTTCGCTCGCTCGTTGCCACCCTCGTTCCGCCATACTGCCGCCTCGAACCGGCACTGGCGGGAGCGCGATGCTGACCTGGATCCTCGTCACGGTCACGGCGGTCGCCGCGATCGGGGTACTGGCGCTGCTCGTCCTGCGCGAGCCGCTCGGCGAACCGCGCCCGGTGCCGCCGGTCGCGGGGCCCGACGACGTCCGGCGCGGCTTCCGGCTGGTGTGGCCCGGCTACGACCCCGCCGAGGTCGACGCCCACCTCGCCCAGATCGAGCGGACGTGGTCGGGTGGAGACGATCGGGGTGGTGGGCGGGATCGGTTAGGTGAGGAACTCGAGGATGGTGGCGGCGATGGCGCCGGGGGCTTCGAGGGGTGACCAGTGCCCGACGTCGGGGACGACCTTGACGCGGCTGACCGGGATCGAGGACTTGAGCTCCTCGGCCATGGCCAGCGGGGTCGAGCGGTCGTGCGCGCCGGTGACGATCAGGCTCGGTTGGCCGATCTCGTCCCGCCGGATCTTCGGGGCGTCGGCCAGCGCGCGGCACGACTTGGCGTAGCTCTGGGGCTCGTTGCGCAGGAACATCTCGCGGAGCAGGCCGACCATGCCGCTGTGGACCGCGTGGCTCTGGGGCGAGACCGCTCCCTCGAGCCAGGCGTCCACCAGCGGGTCCATCCCGTCGGTCTCGACCAGGTCGGCGCGCTCGCGGTAGGCGTCGGCGGTCGGCGGCTGGAAGTAGCTGATCCCGCCGACGAGGACCAGTTGATCGCAGGTCTCGGGGCTGGTCTGGGCGAGGTGCTGCGCGACGAGCGTGCCCATCGAGTGCCCGACCAGGGTGACGGCGGGCAGTTCGAGGTGGCGGATCAGTTTCTGGATGTCCTTGGCCCAGCCCTCGATCGAGAACTTGCCGCGGCCCTGGCTGCGGCCGTGGCCACGCAGGTCGGGGGCGATGCAGTGGTGGTGCTGTTTCATGGCCTGCATGACGCCGTGCCAGACGTTGGCGCTACCGCCGAGGCCGTGCACGAACACGACCGGCGGCCCTTCGCCGTAGCTGACGTAGTGCAGGGTGTTGCCGTCGATGTCGGCGAACATGGCGCGAAGTCCTTTTTCGTCACCCTGGTCGCGGCGCCCATGGGGCGCGCGCCCGATCAGGTGGATGGGAGCCCGAGCAGTCGGGCGGTGGCGCAAGCGGCGCCGCGGGCGGCCGCAGCCTAGCTTTCGTTGCCGCAGGCGTGGCGGCACGACGTGATCGCGGGAGTCGGAGGAGACGGCATGCGTCTCGAGGTGGTGCGGCACGCGCGGGTCGGTCCCGAGACGGTGTGGCAGGTGCTGACCGCCTGGGAGCGCCAGCCGGAGTGGATGCTCGACGCCAAGGCGGTCGAGGTGCTCACCCCGCTGCGCGAGGGGGTCGGCGTCACGATCCGGTGTCCGACCAACCTGCTCGGCGTGACCGTCCAGGACGTGATGCGGGTGACCGGTTGGGACCCGCCCCGCCGGCTCGAGGTGGAGCACCTGGGCTCGATCATCACCGGTTCCGGCGCGTTCGAACTCGAGGCCGAGCCCGGCGGGACCCGCGTGACGTGGTGGGAGCAGGTCGACCCGCCGCTCGGACGCCTCGGCGCCTGGGGGGCCGAGACGGTGGTCCTGCCGGTGCTCGAACGCATCTTCGGCCGCAGCCTGCACAACCTCGTACGTCTCGCCGAGGACTGGGCGATCGGGCGCTGAGCCTGGGGGCGACGACGGTCAGACATCCGACCGTGGCCTACGGTGTCGTGCATGGGTTCGTTCGACGTCATTCGCGATGGGCGTGGGTCGCGCTTCGTGGCGGTGGGCCCGGAGGGCGGGGAACACGGTCACGCGGTCGTGCGGCGACGTCCCGATCGCCGAACGTTCGTGTTCGTGCTCGACGCCTCCGCCGACGCATGCCGGACCCTGTTGGCCGCGGTTGCCCGAGACGTCGACGGGCCGCTGCACACCACGGTCGAGGCCTCCGATGCCGCGCGGCTCGCGGACCTGGCCTCCGCGGGGTTCGTGCCGACGCGCCGTGAGAGCGAGTACGTCCTGGACGTCGCCACCGCGCTCGGGCGGCTCGGGGACGCGTCCCTGCCGACGGGTTACGTGCTGGCGAACGTCGGAGATGTCCCGCCGGACGAGCTGCGTGTCCTCGACGACCGGTTGCGTCAGGACGTGCCCGGCACGGACGGGTGGGAGTGGGACGCGGCCGGATTCCACGACGAGACCTATGACCCCGGGCAGTTCGATCCGCAGCTGTACTGGATCGCGGTGCACCAGGTCGACGGCGAGCGTGTCGGGCTCGTGCGGGTGTGGCGGCGTCCCGAGGCCTTCCGGCTGGGACTGATCGCCGTGCTGCCCCGGCATCGCCGTCGAGGCATCTCGCGCGGGTTGCTCGGCCACGTGTTGGGCAGACTCGACGCCCGTGGGGTCGGCGAGGTCGTCACCGAGATCGACGACGGCAACGAGGCGTCCCGTGGCCTGCTGATCGGCCTCGGTGTCCGGCGGATCGGCGGGTCGGTCGAACTGGTGCGTGGCGGCGCCGCGCGGTGACCGGGGCCAGGTGAGACGTCAGACCGTGGCCTGGGGGCGGGTGCGGCGCGCGTCGACCTCTTCGCGGAACGCGGCCAGGGTGACGACCCGCTGCTCGACCGAGCCGCGGGCGACGATGGTGGTCCCGTGACGCACGATGACCTCGCAGACCAGCTTGCCGGAGGTCACGGTGGCGACGGTCGCGGTCAGCACGACGTCCTCGCCGATGGGGACCGGTGCGCGGTGCATGAGGTCCACGCCGGCGCCGACGCCCTCCTCACCCGCCTCGAGGTGGGGGACGAGCAGTGACCGGGCGACCTGTTCCATGTGGCCGATCATGGCGGTGGTGCCGTACACCGGGTGGATCCGCTCGCCGGCGACGGTCGCGGCCATGTCGGGGGTGACGGTCACCTCGAGGGTGGCCGTCGCGCCGCGGGGAGGTCCGACTCGCATCGGCTGCAGGTCCTGATGTCGTGTGGTCGGCGGTGACCACGGTGGCGTGCGGCGGTCAGCCGCCGAGCAACCGGTCCAGGGTACGTCGTAGCGGACCCCGGCTGCCGTCCCCGTACCGGACGGCCTGCCGGTCGTCGCTCACCGGGTCGGCGACGGGTGCCTCGCCGGGCGGCGACCCCATGGCGAGCACGATCAGGGGATCGGGAGCCCGGTTGTCGATCCCGTGCACCACGCCGGCCGGTACGAGCATCGCACCCATCGGGTCGAGCCCGATCTCACCCTGGTCGGTGACGAACCACGAGCGGCCACCGACCACGGTGTAGGTGATGTCGCGGTCCGGTTCGTGGAGCACCCCGGTCGCCTGCTGCGGCTCGATGCACCACACGTCGAGGGCGAGGTGGTCGGTGGCGAACACGCGGACGCGGGTCGCCGCCTGCTCGTCGAAGCGCACGTAGTCGCGCAGGTCGACGGGCAGGACACCGGCCTGCTCGGCCGGTAGGTCTGGTGGCGGCGGGGTGTCCATGGCCGGCCATCGTAGGGCCCCGGTCCGGTCACTAGGCTCGGCGGTCACGCCCCGTCCGTCTCCGGTGGTTTCCCCGGAGCCCACCTTGCCGAAGGAGTCTTCGTGCCCCGCGTCGAGCTCAGCACCGATCCACTCGCGTCGAGCCAGGCCGCCATGCTCGCCGTCGCGGCGTTTGCCGGCGACGGCGACGACGCGCCGCCGGTCCCCGCCGGTGGCGCCGCCGTGCTCGGCGAGGCCGTCGGCATCGACCTCGCCGCCGAGCTGACCACGGTGGGATTCCGGGCGGGCCCCGGCGAGGTGGTGCGCATTCCGACCCGCGGCGCGATCCCGGCCGCCACGATCGTGGTCGTCGGCCTGGGTCCGGCGGGCGAGGCCACGACCGACCGTCTCCGGCGTGCCGCGGCCGCGGTCGCGGGCGCCGCCGAACGGGTGGCGACCATCGCCACCGACCTGCCGTCGGCCCTGCCGGACGCGGACGCCGGCGATGCCGTCGGCGCCGTGGTCGAGGGGCTGGCGCTGGGTAGCTACCGGTTCGGCCGCTACCGCGCCGAGGCGCCCGGCCACCAGCTCGAGACGGCGACCCTGCACGTCGCGGACCCCGAGGCGAGCCGTGCCGCAGTCGACCTCGCCCTGGTCGCGGCCGACGCCGCCGCGTTCGCCCGTGACCTGGTCAACACGCCGCCGCAGGACAAGCGCCCGCCGGCGCTGGCCGAGCGGATGGTCGAAGCCTTCGCCGGAACCGACGTCCAGGTCCGGGTGCTCGACGAACAGGCCCTCGAGGCGGGCGGCTACGGCGGGATCCTCGGCGTGGGCCGCGGCTCCTCCGAACCGCCGCGACTGGTCGAGTTGACCTATGCGCCGGACGGGGCGGAGCGCCACGTCGCGCTCGTCGGCAAGGGCATCACCTTCGACACGGGCGGCATCTCGCTCAAGCCGTCCGAGTCGATGGAGACCATGAAGATGGACATGGCCGGCGCCGCCACGGTGGCCGCCGTCGTCCGTGCAGCGGCCGAACTGCAGCTGCCGGTGCGCCTCACCGGCCTGCTCGCGCTCGCCGAGAACATGCCATCGGGCACGGCCACGCGGGTCAGCGACGTGCTCACCATGAAGGGCGGCACGACCGTCGAGGTCATCAACACCGACGCCGAGGGCCGGTTGGTGCTCGGCGACGCGCTCGTGCACGCGTCCGAGGCGGAGCCGGACGCGATCGTCGACATCGCCACGCTCACCGGCGCAGCGGTGATCGCGCTCGGCGAGAAGGTCGGGGTGCTGATGGCCTCCGACGACGACCTGGCAACCGCCCTGCTCGATGCGTCGAAGCAGACCGGCGAGGCCTTCTGGCGGCTGCCGCTGGCCACCGAGCAGTACGGCGACCGCCTCGAGGGCTCGATCGCCGACCTGCGCAACTCCGGCAGCCGCTCGGCCGGCACCATCTTCGCCGGGCTGTTCCTGCACAAGTTCGTCGGGGACGGGATCCCCTGGGCCCACCTCGACATCGCCGGCGTCGCGTGGGCCGCCGAGCCCGACGGTTACAACGCCAAGGGCGCCACGGGCGTGCCGGTGCGCACGCTGCTGCGGTGGCTGCAGGCAGCGTGAGCGACGCCGACGGGTTCGTCCTGCTGGTCAACCGGGCTGCGGGCAGCTCCGAGGACGCGGTGATCGACCAGGTCGCGCTGCTGCTGCGCACGGCCGGGCACGAGGTCGAGATCCGCGCGTGCGGTCACCCCGACGACGTCGACGACGTCGTGGCGACGGTCGGTGACCGCACGCTGGTCGTCTGCGGTGGTGACGGCTCGCTCCACCTCGCCGTCGGCCGGCTGCGCTCCGCCGGCCGCCTCGACGTGGCCGTCGGGCTGATTCCGCTGGGGACGGGCAACGACTTCGCGCGGGCGGTCGGGATCCCGTTGGACGACGCGGGAGCGGCGGTCGAGCACCTGCTCGCCAGCGACCCGCGACCGATGGATCTGCTGGTCGGCGGCGACGACCGGGCGTGCGTGAACGCGCTGCACCTGGGCCTCGGGGCGACCGCCGCGGCGCGCGCCGACGCGATGAAGGACAGCCTCGACGACCTCGCCTACCCGCTCGGCGCGATCCTGGCCGGGCTCACCGCCGGCGGCACGCAGATGCGCGTCGAGGTCGACGGCGAGGTCGTCGCGGACGGCCAGACCCTGCTGGTGGCCGTCTGCAACGGCACCGGGTTCGGGGGCGGCGCCCGCATCGCGCCGGACGCAGACCCGGCCGACGGCCTGCTCGACGTCGTGGTCGCCCAGGCGACCGGCCCGCTCGCCAGGGCTGCCTTCGGGCTCGCCCTGCAGCGCGGCACCCACCTCGAGCGCGAGGACGTCCACCTCGCCCGTGGCCGCCGCGTGGTCATCGAGGGCGAGGACCTGCGTGACGACGTCGACGGCGAACTCGGCGAACCGGGGGCAGCGACCCCCGCCTGGCAGGTGGACGCGGGCGCGTGGCGGTTCGCCGGCTGAGCGGATCAGGCCGAGACGGGCGCCAGTTTCGCGAGGAACCGCTCGCGGTCGACCAGGACGCGGCGGTGACGGATCTTGGCGACGGTCTCGCCGTCGTCCTCGACCAGGACGTTGAACTCGAGACGCCGGCCGTGATGGCCGATCAGCGTCGCGTGGGCACAGACCGTGTGGCCGACCGGCGTGGGCTGCAGGTGTTCGATCTCGGCCCAGGCGCCGACCGAGGTCTGGCCGTCGGGCAGGTCGTCGCAGATGGCGGCCACGCAGGCGCCCTCGGCCAAGGCGAGCAGGGCCGGCGTACCCAGCACGGGCACGTCGCCCGATCCGGCACGTTCCGCGGTGTGCTCGTCGGTGACCGTGAGGTGGTGGTCGGTCTTGAGCCCGGGGTCACAGCGCCCCATGTCGTCGTCCTCTGCGTCGCGTCGTCCGCCGCCAACCGACAGACCCACCGAGAGTACCGACCGCCGCTCCTTCTGCCCTCGTGCCGCATCACCGTCCCGCGCCGATAGCCGTTCGGCCAGCGGCCACCCGGCCAGCACCAGGGTGGTCGAACGGGTCCCGGGCCGCGCCCTCGGCGCTTTGGGACGGTCGCGGCCACTTCCCGCCGGCGGCGTGGGGCCGCACGATCTGGGGACCGCGGCCGACGACGGCGGCGACGTGACAGGAGACGCGCCATGACCCACCCACCGAACGACCCCAGCCGGCCGCCCGAACGCGAACGCGAGATCATCGTCACCGACGGCGGACGTCGCGGGGGCGGCGCAGGCACCGCCATCGCCGTGATCCTCGGTGTCATCGTCGTGATCGTGCTGCTGTGGATGCTGTTCACCGGCGTGTTCACGGGCGGCGGCGACTCCGTGAACGTCGACATCCCCGACGAGGTGGACGTCAACGTCGACGCCGGCGACGGCGAGGGCTGACCCGCCCCGGGCGGCGTCACGGCGCACGGGAGCCCGGTCCGGTTGGACCGGACCGGGTCCCGGCTGGCAGGCTGCGCGGCACATGGCGGCTCGTGGCCGCCGCTGCCGCGCCCGGCCGCCCTGACGGCCACACCATCGGGCGCCTTCGTCGCACCGAGGAGTCGTCGCCGTGGAGGCCCCTGCCGCCGTCCTCGCGCTGGTCCTGGCCATGACCGCCGTCGGCGGTGCCGGCCTGGTCTGGTTCTTCCCCACGTGGGGTGCCGTCCGCCACGGCTACGAGATCCTCAGCACCGTGCTGGTCGCCCTGCTCGCCTGGGGCGCATGGGGATCGCTGCGGGCACCGGTCCGCACCCTCGAGGGCACCGCACAGGCGGCGGACGGTGACCTCGCCCTGACCCTGCTGCTGGTGTTGACCGTGTGCAGCGCCGCCGCGGCGCTCCTGCTGGTCGTCCCCGTCCCGCCACTGCTGGCGCGCATCGTCGGCGGCGCCGGGACCCTGGCCGGGCTCGCCTCGTTCGTGCCGCTGGCCGCCATCCGGGCCGCTCGCGACGGCGCCGGCGGGCTGCCCCAGGGCGTCGCCGAACTGCTGCTGGGCGCACTGCTGCTCGGCGGGATCTGGGCCGGCATGGTGCTCGGCCACTGGTACCTCGTCGAGCGGCGGCTGACCAACCGCTACATGGTCGTGATGGCGTGGACCAACGTCGCCGCCGTGGTGGCCGGGCTCGGCTCGGTGCTGCTGTCGGGCCGCAACCCCGCGCCGTGCGAGGACCTCGCCGGCAGCGCCTTCGACACGTGCGCCCGTACGTTCTCGCCGATCCTGCGCATCGGGTCGATGACGCTGATCCTCGGCGTCGGGGTGCTGGCCCTGATCGCCCTGATCGCCGGCTTCAACGTCAAGCTTGCCCGCGAGGGCGGCCGCAGCATCCAGGCCTCGACCGGCATGTTCTACCTGGCGGTCATCCTGGCCCCCGCGGCCGAGTTCGCCGCCAAGGTGCGCTTCTACTGATCCGGGCGCAGGCGTCTCGACCGCACGAGGGCGACGACGGCGGCCGTCGCAACCGCAAGGAACCCGACGACAACGAGTGCGTCGAACGGGTCGAAGCCCTCGAGCACCACCGTCCCCGTGCTCGCTCGATCTCCGCTCGCCTCGATCTGCTGGATGGCCGTGCCCTCGTAGGCGATCGCCCACAGGGTCACCTCGCCGGGCCCGCCCGAGTCGAGCAGTGCCCTGCCGCTGCTGCCGTCGGCGAAGACGACGGTGACCGACGTGTCGACAGCCGGGCCGACCAGACCCCAGGACAGGCCCTGCCCGGGTGTCCTGATCGACCAGACGGCAGGATCGGTCCCGTGCCAGCTGAAGTCGTCGGGTTCGGGCTCGGTGATCAGCTGGCCGCACGGCTGACCGACCGGGTCGGGCAGGTCGCCACTGCCACGAACCGTCGTGGCACACCAGCGCCCGTCGTCGATCGAGGACACGGCGACCACCCACGGGAACGGGTCGTCGCCCGCCAGGGTCAGCGTCGGCGGCTGCGTGACGACGAGCCCGTCGCCGTTCGTCACGGCCAGCGCCGAGATGCCCACCCCCAGCACGGCGACGAGTCCGATCGCCGAGGCCACGCCCATGCCTCGGCGGAGCCGACGGCGGCCTGCCCCACGTCGAAAGGTCGCCGCAGCCTGCCGGGGCTGTTGATCGAGGTTCATCGAAGGCCTCCAGACGCAGTCTCTCACAGCAGCGTGTGGGTGGCTGGGCGAAAGCGTGTGGAACCTGCACCGCGTCTGTCCGGCAACCATGCAGTCGAGCCGGCCAGGGCCGACCGGCCGTCAGGGGGTCAGCGTGGCGAGCAGGACGCCGTCGTCGAGGGGGAGCATGGCGATGGTGAACCGCTCGTCCTCGGCGAGATCGTCCGCCTGTCGCTGCAGGCTGGCGGCACCGGCCGCGGCCGCCGTGACCACCAGCATCCCGCCGGGCCGGAGCAGACGCGGGGCGTGGTCGATCGCCGCGGCGGTGGCGGCCGCGCCGCCCTGCGCGAGCACGAGGTCGTAGCCGCCGTCGGCGAGTCGCGGCAGCACGACCGCCGGATCGCCGACGATCGCGCGGACCCGGGCGGTCTGGCCCGCCTCGGCGATCGCCGCCGCGGCCCGCTCGTGCTGGTCGCGGTCGCTCTCGATGCTGGTCAGCGACCCGCCGGCGACCATGCCCGCCAGGACCGCCGCCGCGCTGGCGCCGCCGTCCGAACCGACCTCGACGACCGCGCGTGCACCGAGCGTCGCCGCCAGGACCCGCAGCAGGTCGCGGACCGCTGCGGACGAAGGGGACGCTGGCACGTGAGAGCTCCTCGCCGGTGCTGCGACGCACGCTACCGCCGTGTGCGTCGGCCGCACCCGGCCTGGGGGATGGGGCTGGCTCGGCCGATGGGTCCGAGGTGCCCGCCCGGCCGCCCCCGGCGGTTATCCTCGGCCAGTCCGTCCGGACACCCTCCATCAGGAGCACCGTGCCGCAACGCTCGTATGCCGACGCCGAAGTGCTGCGCCGCTCGTCAGAGGCGGCCCGCACGGGCAACGACCTCGCGCGTCGCGAGGGGGCCCCGGCGATCCCGGTCACCCCGGCACCTCCACGCGGCCAGGGCCCTGCCCCCGCACGCCCGGGTGAGCCGGCACCGACCTGGGACGAGATCGCCGAGCGGTACGGCGACATGGTCTACACGATGGCCTACCGGCTGACCGGCGACCGTGACGAGGCCCGCGACCTCGCCCAGGACGTCTTCGTCCGCGTCTACCGCAACCTCGACCGCTACCAGCCGGGCACCTTCGAGGGGTGGCTGTACCGCATCACCAAGAACCTGTTCCTCGACCGGGTCCGGCGACGTACACGCGTGCGGCTCGAACCGTTGCCCGACGAGGAGTGGAAGCAGCCCAGCGAGTCCGACCCCGGTCCGCTCGAGACCATCGAGGCCGGCGTCCTGCGCGGCGACCTCGAGACGGCGCTGGACGAGCTGCCCGCGGGCTTCCGCACCGCGGTCGTGCTCTGTGACGTGCAGGGGCTGAGCTACGAGGAGATCTCCGAGGCGCTCGGCTGGCCGATCGGCACCGTGCGCTCGCGCATCCACCGGGGCCGCAAGGCGCTGCGCAAGGCGCTCGAGTCGGGGGGTCGCCGTGGTTGACCGACACGTCAGCGGCGACCGCATCTCCGCGTTCCTCGACGACGAACTCGACGAACCGCGCGCGATGGCCGTGACCCGCCACCTCGCGGACTGCGACGCCTGCCTGGCCGAACTCGAGGACCTGCGCCGCACCCGGGACGCGCTGCGCCGCTGGGCGGCGACGCCGGCGCCGGTCGTCCCGCTCGGCGGCATCCAGCGTCCCGGCCTGGTGCGCCAGGTCTCGCGTGGACTGCGGCTGGCGTCGGCCGGCCTGGTGGCGACCGTGGCGCTCGTCGGCCTGGCCTACGTGCTGGGCGAGGACCGCGGCGAGGTGGTCCCGCCGGCGGATCTGTTCCTGATCGACCACCTGGCACGCACGGGCGACGGCCCGCTCCCGGCCCCCTACGGCTACGACGGCCGGTGAGGCTCCCGCTCGTCGCCACGGTGCTCGTCGTCGCGCTCGCGAGCCCGCCGGCCGCCGCGGCCGCGGTCGAGGAGTCCGAGCCGCCGGCGCCGGTCGCGTCGGGCGCCGGGGTCTTCTGGCTCGACCAGGCCCTCGCCGCGGCCCGCGACGTGCCCCACACCGGCCGGCTCGTGGTCGCCTCGTTCAGCCGCGAGGGACCCCAGTTGACCGAGGTCCAGGTCACCCGGGGGGTCGACGGCGGCCTGACCGTGGTGAAAGAGGGCGGCTGGGAGGTCGGTCGCGTCGGGCAGGAGGCGTTCCTGCGGTCGTCGGGGACGCTGCTGCGCCTGGGCGGCCTCGAGCAGCGCGCCGCGATCGACCTCGACCGACTCGTCGGTAAGTACCTCATCGAGGTCAGGCCCCAGCGGACCGTGCTCGACACCGGCCCGACCCGGGTGCTCGAGTTGCGCGAGCACGGCAGCGACCGGGCCCGCGAGGTGCTCTATCTCGACCTCGAGACCGACCTGATCGTGCGACGCGAGACCTACGACACCGACGGTGAACCGCTGCGGGTGGTGGCCTACAGCGATCTCGAGGTGGTGGACGCACGGGTCGTCGCGCCCGATCCCGCCGGCCTCGAGGTCGAGGCCTTCTCGTTGACGTCGGCCGACATCGCCGAGTTCGAGTCGCGCGGGTTCGCCGCGCCGGCCACCCTGCCGGGCGGCTACGTGTTGCAGAGCGGGTTCGACCGTCCCGAGGCCAGCGTGCCGACGGTGCACCTGGTCTACAGCGACGGGCTGTACACCCTGTCGGTGTTCGAGCAGCAGGGACGGATGTCGACCGCGGCGCTCGAAGGTGCCTCCGAGATGACCGCGCCAGGGGGCGGTGCCGTCTGGCGGCTGCCCGGCTCCGAACCCCGACGGGTGATCTGGCGCGGCGACGAGCGCACGTTCACAGCCATCACCGATGCACCGGTCGATGAACTGCTTACCGTCGTGACCGGTTTGCCCAACGACCCTGCGCCCAGCATGCTTGGCCGCCTGACCCGCGGGATCAGCCGCGTGGGTCGATGGCTGTGGCCATTGGACCGGAGTGATACGTGAGCTACGACCGCGAGGAATGGCGGCGCCCCTGGCGCGGCGAGGACACGCCTGCGCCAACCGCCTCCGCGGCCGAGCCGTCGTCGCCCCCGCCATCCACTTCGGCGCCGTCGGAGCCGGCCTGGGCGCAGCCGGCGTCCGAGTCGACCCAGCAGATCCCGTTCACCACCGAGCCGATCGCGCGCTACCCGCAGCCACCGCCGGCCGCCTGGGACGAGTCGTCCGCGGGCCCGGGGTCGCCGGCGGGTTCGGTCCGCCCGCCCGACACCACGGGCACCGTCGACGCCCCGGCCCGTAGCGGTCGCGCCCGCAGTGGCCTGTTCGCGCTGCTCGCCGGCCTGCTCGGCGCCGTGATCGGCACGGTCGCCACCCTCGGTCTGCTGCTGCCCCGCCTCGACGCGGACACCGACGCCGGGTCCGGCCCCGTCGCCGCGCCGACCATCGAGATCGACGGCGACCCCAACCAGGTCGTGCCCGCCGTGGCGCAGGCCGTGACCCCGTCGGTCGTCACCATCGAACTCCGGGGCGGCACCGATCTGCCCGTCGAGTCCCAGGACGGGGTCGGCTCGGGCGTCATCTACCGCTCCGACGGCTACATCCTGACCAACCACCACGTGGTCCGTGATGCCTCGTCGGTGCGCGTCCGGCTGTCCAGCGGCGACATCCTCGAAGGCGAGGTGATCGGCAGCGACGCGCTCAACGACCTCGCCGTCGTCCGGGTCGATCGCGACGACCTGCCGGCGGTCAACGTGCGCGACACCAGCGTCGAACCGCTCCTCGTCGGAGAACAGGTCGTGGCGATCGGCTCGCCCTTCGGCCTGCAGGCCTCGGTCACGTCGGGGATCATCTCGGCACTGAACCGCGACCTCCGCGTCGAGGAGACGGACGAGGGCGCGGGCGTGTTCTCCATCCCGAACGTGATCCAGACCGACGCGGCGATCAACCCGGGCAACTCCGGCGGTGCGCTGGTGGACGCCCGCGGGCGCCTGCTCGGGATCAACACCGCGATCCTGACCCGCACGGGCGCGAGCCAGGGCGTCGGCTTCGCGGTCCCCGTCGAACAGGCCATCACGTCCGCCGACCAGCTCATCGAGCAGGGCTTCGTCGAGCACCCGCTGCTCGGGGTGTCGGGGCTCGACGTCTCGCCCGAGGTCGCCGAGGAGTTCGGTCTCGAGGCACCACGCGGTGCGCTGGTCGACTCGGTCCAGGAGGGCACCGGCGCGGACGAGGCAGGGATGCGTCCCGGCGACATCATCGTGTCCGTCGACGGTGAGCCGCTCGCCACGATGTCGGAGCTCGTCGCCGAGGTTCGCAGGCGCCAGCCGGGCGAGACGCTCGAGCTCGGGGTGGTCCGCGACGGCGAGGAGCTGACGATCGAGGTCACCCTCGGCGAACGCCCGCGCTGATGCCCGGCGTCCAGGAACTCCTCGTCATCGCGGTCGTCGCGCTGCTCGTGTTCGGGCCCGACCGCCTGCCCGACCTCGCCCGCAACGCGGCCCGGCTGCTGGCCCGCTTCCGTTCCGAGACCCAGCGGGGGCTCGACGAGTTCAAGCGGGCAGCGGACATGCAGGACCTCGACCGCGAACTGCGCGGCATCAAGGCCGACCTCGACGAGACCAGGCAGGCGATCACGCGCCCGTTCGGCGTCTCGACCGGACGCGGGTCGCGCGCCGGCGCCGCGGTGACCGGCCCCGCCCCGCGCGCCGCGGACGACCCCCCGCCATTCGATCCCGAGGCGACCTGATGCGCGCCCGCGCACCACTGCCGACACCACCGGTCGGGCGTCGGACGCAGGCGGCCGCGCTCCTCGCCGTGGTCGCCTCCTACGCCGCGGTCCGGTCGGGGCGCTCCGCCGACCTCGACCGGCGTGCCGCCAAGGCACTGGCGTACCCGCTCGGCCGCCATGTCGACCGGCTCGTGGCTGCCGGCACCGACCTCGGTTCGGTCTACGGGCTGGCGGGCGTCGCGGGCACCCTGGCCGTCGCCGGGCGCCGGCGGGCCGCCGCCGACCTCGCGTTGGCGGGGCTCGCGGCCTGGGGCGCGGCCCAGGGCACGAAGCCGCTGATCGGCCGCGAACGGCCCTACGTGGCCGGTGACGCCCACCGCATGGTCGCGATCCCCGCCGGTTCGTCGTGGCCCAGCGGCCACGTCGCCGTCGCCGCGGCCATGGCCAGCGCACTGGTCCCGCACGTCGGGCGCGGGCGTCGCCGATGGCTCCACCTCGGCAGTGCCGCGGTCGCCGTGTCGCGCTGCTACGTCGGCGTGCACCACCTCACCGACGTCATCGCCGGCTGGGGCATCGGCACCCTGTCCGAGGCGGCCACCCGCGGCCTGCGCCGCGGGTGGGTCCACCAGCGGGACCGGCGCGCTACGAGACGCTGAGGGGCAGCGACCGGCCGACGATCGAGGTCTTCTTCGCCGCGATCTTGGCCGCCACCTCGGTGATCGCGACCGCGGCCGGCACGTCGGGGTTGGACAGCACCAGCGGCAGGCCGGCGTCGCCGCCCTCGCGCAGCCGCGGGTCGATCGGGATCCGGCCGAGCAGTTCGGTGTCGAGCGCCTCGGCGAGTTCCTGGCCACCACCGGTGCCGAACACGTCGTGGTTCGAGCCGCAGTCGGGGCAGGTGAAGCTGGCCATGTTCTCGATGACCCCCGCGACCTTCATGCCGGTCTGCTCGGTGGCCTTGCCGGCGCGCAGGGCGACCTTCTGGGCCGCCTGCTGCGGCGTGGTGACCACGACCATGTCGGCGTTGGGCAGCATCTGCGCCAGCGAGATGGCGATGTCACCGGTGCCCGGCGGCAGGTCGCACAGCAGGAAGTCGAGTTCGCCCCAGTGCACGTCGCCGAGGAACTGCTGCAGCGCGCGGTGCAGCATCGGGCCGCGCCAGATCACCGAGCGGTCGGGGTCGGTGAAGAACCCGATCGAGATCACCTTGCAGCCATGCGCCTGCAGCGGCATGACCATGCCCTCGAAGGCGACCGGCTTGCCCGAGACGCCGAGCATGCGCGGGATCGAGTAGCCCCAGATGTCGGCGTCGAGCACGCCGACGTTGTGACCCTGCTGGGCGAGTGCGACCGCGAGGTTGACCGTCACCGATGACTTGCCGACCCCGCCCTTGCCGGACGCGACCGCGATGACCTTGGTCGGCGAGTCGGCGGCGGCGAAGCTGATGTCCATCTGCGGGTTGGCGGCGCCGCGCTCGGCGCGCAGGTTGGCCGACAGCTGCTGGCGCTCGTCGTCGGTCATCGACCCGAACACGACCTGGACGTCGTCGACGTCGGACAACTGCATCACGGCGCTGGTGACGTCGCGGGTGATGCGGTCCTTGAGGGGGCAGCCGGGGATGGTGAGCTTGATGCGCACGCCGACACGCCGGCCCTCGATCACCACCTCCTCGACCATGCCGAGCTCGGTGATCGGCTTGTCGATCTCGGGGTCGTCGACGGTCGCCAGAGCGGCGAGTACCTGGTCCTCAGTGGGCACGCAGTGGCCTTTTCGTGGGCGGTGCGAGTCAGCGTACCGCCGGTGCCGGACCTCCTCCGCCCCGCAACGATCGCGGGTCGCCGCTGGCGTCGGGGGTGGTCCGCAGCACCTCGTCGAAGGTCACCTCGCCGCGGTACGCGCGGGCGAGGGCGTCCTCGCGCAGGGTGCGCATTCCGGCGCCGCGGGCCGCCGCCGCGATCGCGTCCTCGCTGACGGCGGTCGAGAGCAGGCCGCGCAGTTCCGGCCCGACCGAGAGCAGTTCCGACGCGGCGATCCGGCCCCGTTCACCGGCGTCGTCGCACGCGAGACAGCCGCGTCCCCGCATCGGCGTCGCACCGGCGAGGTCCTCGCGGCCCAGCCCGAGGTGACCCAGCGCCTCGTCCGAGGGCGTGTCCGGTGTCGCGCATCCGGTGCAGACGGTGCGCAGCAGCCGCTGGCCGAGCACCAGCAGCAGCGAGGCACGGACCAGGAACGGGTCGGCGCCGAGGTCGACCAGGCGGGCGACGGAACTGGCCGCGTCGTTGGTGTGCATCGAGGCCAGCACGAGGTGACCGGTCATGGCGGCCTCGACCGCGAGTTGCGCCGTCTCCTGGTCGCGGATCTCGCCGACGAGCACCACATCGGGGTCCTGGCGCAGCAGGTGGCGCAGTCCGCTGGCGAAGGTCAGGCCGATGCGTGGGTCGACCTGGGTCTGGTTGACGCCCTCGAGTTCGTACTCGATCGGGTCCTCGAGCGTGAGCACGTTGCGGGTCTCGTCGACGATGGCGGCGAGCCCGGCGTACAGCGTCGTCGTCTTGCCCGACCCGGTCGGCCCCGTGACCAGCACCAGGCCCTGTGGGCGGGTGAGTGCCGCGACGAAGCGGGTCCGTGTGTCGGCGGACAGCCCGAGACTGCCGACCCGGATGCGGTCCCCGCCGCGGGCGAGCAGGCGCAGGACCGCCTTCTCGCCGTACAGCGTCGGCATCGTCGCCACGCGCAGGTCGACCTCGCCCAGCGGTGTGCGCATCCCGGCTCGACCGTCCTGGGGCAGGCGACGCTCGGAGATGTCGAGCTCGGCCAGGATCTTGATGCGCGAGACCACCTGGGGGGCGAGCGCGGTCGGCAGGTGGGCGACCTCGCGCAGCATGCCGTCGACCCGCATGCGTACCCGCAGCCCACGCGGGTCGGGCTCGAAGTGCAGGTCGCTCGCCCGCGATTCGATCGCGTCGGTCACCAGCCGGTCGAGCAGTTGCACGACCGAGTGTTCGTCGACCGGCTCGGACGGTTCCTCGGGCGTCGGTTGCGGGACCGGACCGCGCAGCGTCAGTTCGCGGCGGTAGGCCCGTCGCCGGGCGACCCGGACGGGGGTGGCCGCGGCGATCTCGGCGCGCACGTGCCGTGCCCGGGTGAGCAGCCGCAGGTCGTCGAGCATGCCGACGTCGGGGTCGGCCGTGGCGACCACCAGGATGCCGTGCTCGATCCGCAGCGGCAGGATGTCGAGGCGTTCCGCCACGTCGGCAGCCACGAGTGCGATGGCCTCGCGCTGCGGACGGACGACGCTGACGTCGACCCGCGACAGCCGGAGCCGGTCGGCGACCGCATTGGAGATGTCGTCCTCGCTGCACATGCCGAGGCGGACGACCGTGTCACCGAGCCGTTCACTGCGCTGCTTGCGGCGCAGGGCGAGTTCGATGTCGCCCGGGGTGACCGCGCCCGCGGCGACCAGTAGTTCGCCAATGCGGCGCGGACCCTCCCACGGGCTGGCGGCAGGGTCGTCCGGGCTGGCGGCGGCTTGCGACACGCGAATCCGTCGGTCGTCGTCCACCTCCCCACGTCGGCTGGAGACCCCGACCCTGAAGCATCAGGGTCGGGCCGAACGGCCGGGGCTAGGCTCGCGCGGCCCTCGTCCCGAAGGTGACTCCACACCCGTGCCTGCCCTCGTCGCGCCGCGGTCGCCACGCTTGCCGTCCCGGCATCCGCGCGCCGTCGTGCCGCTCGTGCTGCTCGCCGTGGCGGGTCTGCTCGCGGGCTGCCGGCTCGACCTCGGCGCCAGCCTGGTCGTCGAACGCGACGGGTCCGGCACCGCGGGCCTCGAGATCGTCCTCGACCCGGACGCGGTCGCCCAGCTCGACGAGCTGGCGCTGGATCCGTTCGCCGACCTCGCCGCGGCAGCGGTCGACACGCCCGACTGGGACGTCGAGCGGGCCTCCACCGACGGCGGCGGCGAGCGGGTACGGCTGTCGACCCGGGCGGCCGACCCGTCGACGCTCACCGCCGCACTGCGCGAGTTGTCGTCGGGCCTGTCACCCGACGATCCGAGCTTCGACCTCGACCTCGTGCTGGCCGTCGCGGACGACGGCGCCGCCGAACTACGCGGCGAGGTGGGTCTGCGACCGCCGACCACGACCGGCGCCCGACGCGACGGCCAGCCGCTGGGTCCCACGGGCGACGACCTCGCCGCCCTGGTCGCCGACGCCGTGTCGGCACGGCTCGAGGTGTCGCTGCCCGGGCGTGCCACCGATCACGACGCCGACGCCGTGGACTCCGGCAGCCGCCTGTTCGGTGGCGGCTCGCGGCTGTCGTGGGACGTGCCCGTCGGTGCGACGCGGTCGATCACGGCCACGGCCGCGGCGCCACCGCTCGTCGCGCCGTGGCTGCTCGCCGTGGCGGCGGGCGTCGTGGCGGTGCTGCTCGTGTCGGCCGCGTGGTGGTGGCGCCGCCGCCGGTCGCGGTAGCCGACCGGCCCTCGAGCGTCAGTCGCGAGGGGTGAGTTCGACCACCTTGCAGTTCGCGCGCCAACGGTCGAGCGCCGCGTCGCCGTCCGGCAGGTTCAGCCGCGTGCCGAGACCGAGTGCCGCGATCCGATCGAACTCGGCCTCGTCGGTGACCACCCGCACGTCGCAGGTGAGCTCGCCGATGACGGCCTTGATCTCCTTCGAGCGGACGACGACGGTCACGACGTCGTTGTGCTCGAGGTTGGGCAGTGCCTGCTCGGTCTCGCCCTTGACGACGAACAGCTTCTTGCCCTGCTGGACGTACCACGCCGGCGGCGACAGCACCGTGCCGTCGGGCTGGGGGATGCGGATCCAGCAGATCGAGCCCTTCTTGAGCGCGGTCTCGGCCGCCTCGAGGAGCACCCCGGCGCTGGTCACCGACTCGGGCGCGTCGATGAAGACCGGCACCCGGCCCGCGATCTGGCCGTCGAGGTAGAACACCAGCGTGTGCTCACCGGTCGAGGTGATCGGTACCCGCTCGTCGACGCGACGGCGGAACAGGTCCTCGAACATCGCACCGCGCAACTCGACGAACCGCGGCGGTGACTCCCAGATCACGACGCCGTCGGGGTCGACGAGCGCGAGCACTTCCTCGTAGGTGCCCTGCGAGCCCTTGTAGACCCGGTGGATGCCGAACGGCTCGGACGCCCCCGGCAGTTCGCCGAGCACCCGGATCACCGGGTCGGCCACGCCGGTCGACGATTGCTGGTCGATGTCGTACGCCATGGCGGACATCAGCTGGACCCGGGCCATGGGCCTCCCTTACGGACAGGCGGGAACGGTGCGCGAAACGCGGGCGGAGCATAGCCGCGCAGGGGTCGGTGCCCCGAAGCGGCCGCCGGCCGCGTGCGGTTGTCCGCCCGCGTGCTCCTCCGGAGCCCACCCGTGCGGGTGCCGCTTCGCTAGCGTCCCAGCCATCCGGCTGAGACGACCGACGAGGACCTCGTGACCACCGAACTCGACGCGCTGCGCAAGACGGTTCGCGACTTCTGCGACCGCGAGATCCGCCCCTACGCGCGCGACCGCGACCGTGACGAGTCCTACCCGGAGGAGCTGATCCCGGGGCTGGCCGAGCTGGGCATCCTCGGCGCCGCGACCCCCGAGGAGTACGGCGGTGCGGGGCTCGACGCGGCCGGCTACCGCGTCGTGATCGAGGAACTCGGCGCGGCCGACTCGTCGATCCGCTCGCTCGTGAGCGTCAACGTCGGACTCGTCGGCAAGTCGATCGCCCGGTGGGGGACCGACGAGCAGAAGCAGCGGTGGCTGCCGGGCCTCGCCCGCGGTGAGCTCGGCGCGTTCGGGCTGACCGAGCCGGGCGCGGGCTCGAACCCGTCGCAGATGACCTCGCGCGCCGTCCGCGACGGCGACGACTGGGTCATCGACGGGTCGAAGATGTTCATCACCAACGGCAGCCGCGGCGCAGTCACCAAGATCTTCGCCCGGGCGATCGTCGACGGCGAGGACCGCGGCATCACCTGCTTCCTCGTGCCACAGGACGCGCCCGGCTACACCGGCCGCGCCATCCACGGCAAGCTCGGCCTGCGCGCCGGGGACACGGCCGAGATCGTCCTCGAGGGGGTGCGTGTCGGCGACGACGCCGTGCTCGGCGAGGTCGGTGGCGGCATGAAGGTGGCGCTGTCGGCCCTCGACGACGGCCGCTTCTCGCTGGCGTCGGGCGCCGCGGGACTGGCCCGCGAGGCGCTCGAGGTCAGTCTGCGCTACGCCGAGGAGCGCGAGCAGTTCGGCAGCCCGATCGCCTCGAAGCAGCTGGTGCAGGAGTTGCTCGCGGCCATGCACGTCGACATCCAGGCCTGCCGCGGACTGCTCGACCAGGTCGTGGCGAAGCTGCAGACGGGCAGTTCTTCCCCCGGGGCCCACCAACCCGGTCGCGCCACCCTCGAGATCTCGACCGCCAAGCTGTTCTGCACCGAGGCGTCGGTGCGTTGCGCCGACCGGGCGGTGCAGGTCCACGGTGGCTACGGCTACGTCGACGAGTACCCGGTGCAGCGGATGTTGCGCGACGCCCGCGTCACCACCCTCTACGAGGGCACCAGCCAGATCCAGCACCTGATCATCGGGCGCATGTTGACGGGACACAACGCATTTTGAGCTACGACCTGCACACGCACTCGACGTACTCCGACGGCACGACGTCGGTCGAGGCCAACGTGCGCGACGCGTTGGCGATCGGGCTGGCCGGGCTCGGGGTCACCGACCACGACACGACCGCCCCGTTCGACGACGCCATGGCCGCCGCCGACGGCACCGACCTCGAGATCGTGCCGGGTACCGAGTTCTCGGCCGAACTCGACGGGTTCAGCGTCCACGTGCTCGGCTACTGGATCGACCCGCGGCACGCCGAACTGGTCGAGGAACTGGCGCGGCTGCGCAACGAACGCGAGGACCGCGCCCGCGCCATCGTCGACAAGTTCGTCGCCCTCGGCATCGAGCTCGACTTCGAGCGGGTGCGCGCCCTGGCCGGCGACGCCCCGATCGGGCGGCCGCACATCGCCCAGGCGGTCGTCGAGACGGGTGCGGCGCCGGACCTGCGCATGGTCTTCGACACCTGGCTCGCCGACGGGGGACCGGCCTACGTCGAGAAGCACGCCGTCAGCCCGGTGCGCGCGGTCGAACTGCTCACCGCCGCCGGCGGCGTCGCGGTCCTGGCCCACCCGGGCCTGTACGGCGCCGCCGTGGAGCCCGGTCGCGCCGGCGGTGACCGGTCACTCGGGCCGGGGCTCGACGACGAGGTGGTCGAGGCGATGGCCGCCGCCGGCCTCGCCGGGATCGAGGCCGACCACCCCGACCACACCGACGAGCACCGTCGTCGCTACCGCGACCTCGCCGTGGCGCTCGGCCTCGAGGTCACCGCCGGGTCGGACTACCACGGGGCCGGCAAGGAGAACCCGCTCGGGTCGGCGACGACCGATCGCGCGACGGTCGAGCGACTGCGCACCCGCCGTTGAGGCCCGGCTTCCATCGGGGCGTCGATCCTGTCAGACTGTCCGAAGGGACGGGGCCGTTGGGCCACCCCCTGCGGTCGGGATGGGACAGTGTCCTCACCCCGGCCGGTCGGCCAGACTCCGGCATGGTCGGCTCCGGCGGAGCACGGCGGAGCGCCCCCGTACGGCACGGCCGCATCGAACACCGCGGAGGAACCCTCGTTGGAATCCCAGGTCCAGAAGGCGCAGAAGATCGTCCCCGTCCCCACGCTGCACTTCGGCGAAGGGGCACTCGCGGGGCGGGTCGTCCGGCTCGACCGTGACGTGGCGACCATCGGGCGGCGCGAGGACAACGCGTACGTGATCCCCGATCCGCGCGTCTCGCGGCTGCACGCCGAGATCCGCAAGGAGGCCAGCTCCGTCATCGTGACCGACCTCGGCTCCAGCGCCGGCACCAAGGTCAACGGCGAGGAGATCACCGGGCCGGCGGTCATCCGCCACGGGGACCGGGTCAGCTTCGGGCCGGTGACCGCGACCTTCGAGGACCCCGCGGCCGCCGCACACGCCGAAGACGCCACGATGGTGTTCGAGGTGCCGAAGGTCGAGACCGGTCCGCACCTCTCGCCGCGTCAGCAGCAGGTGCTCGAACTGATGGCCGAGGGCATGACCAATGCCGAGATCGGTGACCAGCTCGGCGTCACCGAGCGCACGGTCAAGGCGTACGCGCAGGAGCTGTACGACAAGCTCGGCGTGCGCAACCGCGCCGGTGCCGTCGCCGAGGCCGCCAAGCTCGGGCTCCTCTGAACATCGGCGCGCTCGACCTGGGGCTGGCCGTCCAGGCCTTCGTCACGCTGCTCGTGATCATGGACCCGCTCGGCAACGTGCCGGTGTTCCTGGCGCTGACCGCGAACGACACGGCCGCACGTCGGCGCCGGACGGCACGCCACGCGATGACGGCCGCGGCCGTCATCGTCTACCTGTTCGCCTTCTTCGGCACCCAGATCCTGGCCAGCCTGTCGATCGGGCTGCCCGCGCTGCAGGCCGGTGGGGGCGTGGTGCTGTTCCTGACCGCGCTCGAGATGCTCAAGGGCGACATCCTGGTGCCCAGCACCGCCGAGGGCGTCAACGTCGCCGTCGTGCCGCTCGGCGTTCCGCTGCTCGCCGGTCCCGGGTCGATCTCGGCGGCGATGGTGTTCATGTCCGCCGGTGAGGGCGGCGGCCCCCTCGACGTGGGGCGTCAGTTGACCGTCGCGCTGGCGATCGCCGCCGTGCTGGCGGTCGTCTACCTCACGATGCGCTACGCCGAACTGCTCGAACGACTGCTCAAGGACAACGGCATCCACCTCGTCACCAGGGTGATGGGGATGCTGCTGATCGCGATCTCGATCGAACTGGTCGCCACCGCCATCCAGGCCTATGTCGCCGGGTCGTCCGCCATGCCCTGATGGGTAGCATCGGCGCCAACGATCGAAAGCCCTGCCGTGCCCGCGACCGTGTACGCGTTCGCCAACCAGAAGGGCGGCGTCGGCAAGACCACGTCCTGCCTCAACGTCGCCGCCGCCATGGCCGAACTCGGCCAGGCGGTGCTCGTGGTCGACCTCGACCCGCAGGCCGACATGACGTTCTCGCTGGGCTACGACCCCGACGCGACCGAACCGTCGTTCAACGACATCGTGGTCGGCCGTGCCAGCCTGGTCGACACGATCGTGCAGCACGGCGAGGTCGACCTCGCTCCCGCCAACATCGATCTGGCCGGCGCCGAGGTGACGCTGCTGTCGCGCACCGGGCGCGAGTACCTGCTGCGCGGCGAGTTGACGGACCTGCTCGACAGCTACGACGCGGTGTTCATCGACTGCCCGCCGTCGCTCGGCGTGCTCACCATCAACGGGTTGACCGCCGCCGACGAGGTCGTCATCCCGGTCCAGTGCGAGACGCTCTCGCACCGCGGCGTGGCGCAACTGCTCGACACGATCGGCGACGTGCGGCGGCTGACCAACCGCGGGCTCACGGCCCGCGGCCTCGTCGCCACCCTGTTCGATCCGCGGACCCGGCACAGCCGCGAGGTGCTGCGCGACCTGCTCGACCGCTACGAACTGCCCCTGATCGGGCCGCCGGTGCGCAAGTCGATCCGGTTCGCCGAGTCGCCGACGGTGGGGACCACGCTGGTCGGCAGCGGCAGCCACGTCCCGGGCGTGGCCGCCTACCGCGCCATCGCCCGCGAACTGCTCGGGCTCGAGGTCGACGACGACCTGCTCGAGGCGGCCGGGTGGACCCCGAAACGACGGGCCGACGTCCTCGGCCTCGACGAGGAGGACCTCGGTGCCTGAGCAATCGTCGCCGTTCGACCGGGTGAAGAAGCCGGATCCGACGGCACGGCGCGAACGCGACGGCCTGGGCAAGGAGGCGCTGTACACCACGGCGCCGACGGCGGCGCCGCCGCCACAGATCGAGGTCACCTGCGAGCGGTGCGGCGTCCTGCGCGGTCTCAATCTGTTCGACGCGCTCCGGCTGCTCAAGCCGCCGGTGCTGTGGATCCCGCCGCGTACGCGGATCTGGAGCCGCTGCCCGACCTGTGGCCGTCGCGCGTGGCTGCATTTCGAACTCGGGCAGGCCCTGCGCGTCCTCCGCCAACAGATCCCCGGCGGTCGTTAGGTCCGAACCGTTCCTGGCGTGCCGCAGCGCGCCGCCGCTGACCAGTGAGGCAGATACCAACGCTCGCTCCGCTGCTCAGGGCAGAGGAGGCGGCGGCATCGGAGTCAGAAGCGGCGGCAGAGAATTCAGGGCAGGTGTTCGACCCGGACGCGGCGGGCGAGTTGCGGGTCGCCGTCGCCGCGGGCCTCGGCGCCCCGGGGCGCCGGACGGACGCCCGGGGTCGGTTCGGGATCGCGCGACTGGCGCTGGTTTCCGCCGCGGCTGCTGGAACCCGAGCGGCTGGCGCCGCCCCGGCTGCTGCTCTTGTTGCGGCTGCCGGAGCCACTGCGGCCACCGCCGCTGGCACGGCCGCCGTCGTCGTCGCGGTTTCGTTCCGAGCCCTGACGGGACCCGCCGCGGTCGGCCTTGGCGCCGTCGTTGCTGGCGCCGTCGGCCTTGGCGCCGTCGTCCTTGCGCGTCTCCCGCGAGCCGCCCGAGGGCCGGGAAGCCCGCGTGCGCGAGGAGCCCTCGCCACGGGTGGTCTCGCCACGGTCGTCCTCGGCGGGCTTGCGGTCGCGGCCCGCCGAGCGGGCGCGGGTCCGTCCCGAGCTGCTGGTGCCGCGGCTGTCGTCGCGGTCGCCGGGCGCCGGTGTCGACTCGGCGGGCGCCGCGTCCCGGTTCCGGGGGCGGTCCGTGTCGGTGGGCCGGTCGGCGGATCGGCTGCGGGTGCGGGTGCGCTCACGCTGAGGCGCGGGACGCGCGGTCGTGTCGTCGTCCGACGGGGTGCGTGCGGGCTCGGGTTTCGTGTCCTTCGCCTCGTGAGGCGTGCGTCCGCCGTCGTCGCCGCGTCCCTTGCGGCGGGCCGCGTCGCGGTCGCGTCCCGACCCCTCGCTGTCGCGGCGGCTCTTCGGACGACCGTCCGAGCGACCCTTGCGTGGTGCCGACCGTCGGTTCACGTCGTCGCGGTCATGCTCGCGGCCACCGTCACGGCCGCCGCCCGAGCGTGACGAGCTCTTCGACAGGTGGTCCCACGGGCGCTCGTCGGGCAGGTCGAACAGTTCGGCCAGCAGCGGCGAGGTCGAGAAGATCTGGTGGACCTCGGTGTCGGTCGCGCCGACGGCCTTGCGGATCACGTTGAGCCGGTCCGCCTCGTTGAACTCGGCGAAGGTGATCGCGACGCCCTCGTTGCCGGCGCGGGCGGTGCGCCCGATCCGGTGCAGGTACATCTTCTGGTCGTCGGGGCAGTCGTAGTTGACGACGTGGGTGACGCCGGTGACGTCGATGCCGCGGGCGGCGACCTCGGTGGCGACCAGGACGTCGGCCTTGCCGGAGCGGAACCGGTCGAGGTTCTTCTCGCGGGTCTGCTGGCGCAGGTCGCCGTGGATGGCGATGGCCGGGACGCCGAGGTCCTCGAGGTCGTTCACGAGCCGGTCGGCCATGTGCTTGGTCCGGACGAACACGTAGCAGCCGCCGCGGTTGGGCGACTGCAGGATCCGGGCCAGCACGCGGGGCTTGTCCATGCGGTGCACGCTGAAGAAGTGCTGCGCGACGTTGGGAGCGGTCTCGTGCTCCTCGGTGTCGGCGCGCATGAACGTGGGATGGTGCAGGTAGCGCCGCGCCATCTTGACGATGACGGTCGGCATCGTGGCCGAGAACAGCATCGTGTGGCGGCCCTCGGACGGCGTGGCCTCGATCAGGCGCTCGACGTCGGGCAGGAAGCCCATGTCGAGCATCTCGTCGGCCTCGTCGAGGACCAGCACCTTGACCTGCGAGAGGTCGAGGTTGCCGCGCTTCAAGTGGTCGAGCAGGCGGCCGGGGGTGCCGACGACGACGTGGACGCCCGACTGCAGCGCCGCGATCTGTTCGTCGAAGCCGACGCCGCCGTAGACGCTGATCGTGGTCAGGCCGCGCGTCTCGCCGATGGACAGGTCGTCGTGGACCTGCTGGCACAGCTCGCGGGTCGGCACGATCACCAGCGCCTGCGTCGCGGCGAGATCGGGGTCGATCTGCTGCAGCAGCGGCAGGCCGAACCCGAGGGTCTTGCCCGTACCGGTCCGCGCCTGGGCGATCAGGTCGTTGCGACCGAGCGCCAGCGGCAGGGTGAGTTCCTGGATCGGGAAGGGATGGATGATGCCTTGGGCCTCGAGTGCCTCGCAGAGGGCGGGGTCGACCCCGAGGTCGCGGAACGTCTTCGTCACGTGTGTCTCTCGTCCGGGGCGATCCCGGCGCATGAACAGCACGTACGCCCGCTGGATCGCATCTCTCGCACCGGCGGGACGCATGTCGTCCGCGACCGGGGGGCCGTTGTTCGCCGCTCGATCGGCCGAGTTCGGCCTGCCGGCGGCCACGCAGGGCCGTTCCCGAGGTTATCGCACCAGTCCCGGTCGGACGGGCACGCGGCGGTCCGGCCCGCCGCTACTAGCGTCGGGGGCGTGAGCGAGGACGTAGGACGCGACGTGAGCGGGTACCCGCAGCGGGCCGACGAACTGGTCGGGCGCTACCTCGACCACGTGCGCGAACACGCGCCGGTCGAGGCCACGCGCCTGGGCATCCGCGATCGCGACGGCGAACTGCCCGACCTCGGTGCGCCCGCACTGGCCCAGCGCAGCCGCGACCTCGCGGTGCTGGCGGCCGAGGTGCGTGCCGCGATGGCCGAGCTGCCGACCGGACCGGTCGGCCCCGGGGGGAAACCAGCGGTCCACGGCGACGACCGCGAGGCGGCGGGCGACCTGCAGTTGCTGGCCGACGACCTCGAGTACCGCCGGTTCCTGCTCGACGTGCGTCCGCGCTACGTGCTCGATCCGCTGGCCGCGCTCGAGACCATCTCGGCCGGGATCCACGAGCACCTGCGCCGGGTCGACCTGCCCCAGACCGAACAGCGGCGCCGGCTCGCGGCCGCCACCGCCAGGGCCCGCCGGGTCCCGGTCCTGCTCGAACAGGCCGGCAGCCTGCTGCGCTCGTCGCCCGCGCCCCACCTCGGTGTCGCGCTCGACCGGCTGCCCGGGCTGGTCAAGCTGGTCCGCGACGAACTGCCCCGCCGGGCCGAACAGATCGGCGGCGACGTCACCCACGCCCGCGACGCCGGGGAGGTGGCCGCCGAGGGGCTCGAGGCCTACGGCGCCCTGCTCGACGAGCTCCACGACGAACCGTCGGCCGGCTGGCGGCTCGGACCCGAGCAGCACGAGGTCACGCTGCGGGCGGCGCTCGGGACCGCGATGGCGCCCGCCGAGATCGAACGTCGCGCCCGCCGCTGGCTCGAGGAGATCTGTGCCGAGCTCGCCGAACTGTCCGGCGCGTCGTGGGAACGACGGTTCCCCGGCGAACGACGGCCCGACGACGTGAACGTCCGCGTCCGGCGCGTGCTGGCCCAGGTCGCCGACAGGAGCGTGCACCGCCACGAACTGGTCGCCGAGGCACGACGTGCCGTCGACGAGGCGCGGGCGTTCGCCATCGCGTCCGGCCTCGCCGACATCCCGCCGGCCGATCGCCTCACGGTCACCGAGGCGCCCGAGTACCTGCGCGGCATCGCGGTCGCGTTCGTCACCCAGGCGCCGCCGCTGGAGCCGGACACCGGCTGCACCTACTACCTCTCGCCGGTCCCCGACACCTGGGACGACGACCTCGCCGAGTCGTTCCTGCGCGAGTACAACCCCGCGCAGTTGCGCTCCCTGGCGATCCACGAGGGCTATCCCGGCCATTTCGTCCAACTCGAGCACGCCTCGCAGCATCCCCGGGTCGCCCGCCGGCTGCTCGGACGTCCCGCCTTCGCCGAGGGTTGGGCGGTCTACATCGAACGCGAGGCGGTCAAGGCGGGATTCGGCGACGGCGGGACCTCGGCGGTGCCCGGCGAGGACTACCGGCTCACCCAGCGCAAGCTGGAACTGCGCATCGCGTCCAATGCCCTGCTCGACGTCGGCCTGCACGCGGGCGACCTCGGCGACGAGGCGGCACTGGAGTTGCTCACGCACACCGCGTTCCAGGAGCGGGCCGAGGCCGAGGGCAAGCTCGTGCGGGCCAAGGTGACCTCGGGGCAGTTGTGCTCGTACTTCGTCGGCGGCGAGGAGATGGCCGACCTGCGCCGCGAGTTCGAGACCGCGGCGGGTGCCGACTTCGACCAGCGTGCGTTCCACCAGGCCGTGCTCTCGCACGGCACGCCGACGGTCGCGATCGTGCGCGAGGCCCTGCTCGACGGCGCGCCGGTCCGCCGTCCGTTCGCTTCGGGTGCCTGAGCGCGGGCGGCAGCGACTACCGTCGCGCACCGAGCCGTCGCCGACGTTTCAGGAGCCGTCGTGGCCTTCGATCTCGCGCTGACCGAGGAACAACTGCAGGCCCGCGACTGGGCCCGCGACTTCGCCCGCAAGGAGATCCGCGAACGCGAGGTCGAGGGGCTGCCGGCGCACCGCTACTACGACGAGACCGAGTCGTTTCCCTGGCCCATCGTGGAGAAGGCGGCCGAGATCGGGCTGTACGGCCTCGACTACTACTCCATGGTCGGCCAGGACCCGACGGGGCTGACCTCGGCGCTGATCCTCGAGGAGATCTTCTGGGGCTGCGCCGGCATCGGCCTGGCCATCTTCGGCTCCGGCCTGCCGCTGGCCGGGTTGGTCACGACCGGCACGGGTGACCAGATCGGCGAGTGGGCACCGCGCATCTTCGGCACCGCCGACGACGTCAAGGTCGGTGCCTACGCGGTGTCCGAGCCGGGGGCGGGTTCGGACGTGTCGAAGATCCGCACGCGGGCGACCAAGGTGGACGGGGGCTGGCTGCTCAACGGCGAGAAGATCTGGATCACCAACGGTGGCATCGCCGACGTCCACGTCATCGTCGCCACCGTCGACCCCTCGCTCGGGCACCGGGGGCAGGCCTCGTTCATCGTCACCGGCGACGCCGAGGGCTTCGCCGAGACCAAGAAGACCAAGAAGCTCGGCATCCGCGCCTCGCACACCGCCGAGCTGGCCCTGACCGACTGTTTCGTCCCCGACGAGCAGCTGCTCGGCGGCCAGGAGAAGCTCGACGCCAAGCTCGAGCGGGCCCGCAACCCCGACAAGCAGAGTCGCTCCGGGGCCCTGTCGACCTTCGAGGCGACCAGGCCGATCGTGGGGATCCAGGCCGTCGGGGTCGCGCGCGCCGCCTTCGACGCCTCGGTCACCTACGCGCAGCAGCGCGAGACCTTCGGGGTGCCGATCATCCGCCACCAGGCCATCGCGTTCAAGCTCGCCGACATGGCCACCGACATCGACGCGGCCCGCCTGTTGTGCTGGCGCGGGATCAACATGGGTACGACCCAGACGCCGTTCACCAACGCCGAGGGGTCCATGGCGAAGCTGCACGCCGGGCGTGTCGCCGTGCGGGTCACCGACGAGGCGATCCAGATCCACGGCGGCTTCGGCTACAGCCGCGAGTTCGACGTCGAGAAGTTCCACCGCGACGCCAAGATCTACGAGATCTTCGAGGGCACCAAGGAGATCCAGCAGTTGGTGATCTCACGCGCGATCACCCGCAACGGCTGACGCCTAGCTCGCTCGGGGCCGCTCACGGGTGAGCACGTCCCGCCCGTCACTGGCCAACCGGACTGCCTGGGACGGGGTCAACCGCAGCTTCGGCGACAGGGTCACCAGCCGCTGCGAGTGCACCCGCGTCGCCGGGCCACTCGAGAGCTCCAGGGGCGCAGCGGTGGACTCGGGGGGCGCCGGCACCGTCGGGGCAGGCGTGGCCATCGCCTCGGGTGCGATCGGCGCTTCCGAGGGGATATCGGCCGGAACCGGCGCCGAACGGGCGGTGAAGAGCAGTCGCGAGCTAGACTCGTGCGGTGCGGGCGTCGGGTGACCGGCGCCACGCGAACGGCCGAGTCGGCTGGATCGTGGCCGCGTCGATCGGGGGGATCGGGGCACGGGCTCCTCCTGCCGCTGGGACGTCGAGGCGGTGCGGGACACACCGTTCTCCAAGTGTCGGTCTCGGCAGGGGCGGTGGACAGGTGGAGCAGGTGAGCGAGACGCGCACGCCGTTGGACGCCGACGCGGTGGCGCGGGCGGTCACGTCCGTGCCCGGAGTGCTCAAGGCAGAGGTGGTCGTGTCCGACAGGAGCGGCAAGGGGCGACTGCGCGTCCGCGTCGCTCCCGGCGAGGACCCCGAGAGCGTCTCGTGGGCCGTCGCGGCCACGCTGCGGGAACGGTTCGGGATCCCCCTGGACCCGGCGGCGTTCCGGCTGCGTACGGCCGACGACGACGGCGACGATCCCGCCGCCGCCCGCGACGCGACAGGACCGACGATGGCCGCACACGAGATCGAGGTGCCCGAACGGGATCCGATCGCGGTGCTCGAAGACGCCGTCGCCGCACGTCTAACGGCAGGGTCCGCCACGGACCCCGCGCCCGAGCGCGACGGCAGCCGCGCCGCGATCGGCGACCTCGTGACCCAGCAGGGCGGGGCCGCGCTGTCGGTGACCGCCACGCTCGAGCACAACGGTCGCATGGCGCGGGCCGCGGTCGACGCCCTGGCCACGAGTCGGGCTCGCTGGCGGGCCGTGGCCGAGGCCACGATCGGGGCCCTTCAGGAGTTGACCGACGGGCGACTCCGGGCCCAGGTCGACCGCGTCACGGTCAACACCAGCGAACAGCCGGCGACCGCCAACGTCGTCGTCACGGCCCTGTTCGAGCGGGGCGAGGAAGTCCTGCTCGGCGCCGCCCTGGTCCGCGACGACCCCGAGCGCGCCGTCATGCGCGCCACCCTCGACGCCCTCAACCGTCGCATCGAACCGTGGCTCGCCGACGCCTGACGCGCTACGCGTCGGCGATCTCGAGCGCCTCGTCGCGGGCAAGCGCCGCGTCCTCGGGCATGTGCTGGCCCGGCGTCTCGAGCAGGTCGAGACCCTCCCCGGCGAACCGCTGGGCGACCGCGACGCCACGGCCGTCACCGTGGCGGTCGAGGTCGTGTTGCGCCTGGGCGGCGAGCAGTGCGGCCTGCAGCGACCGGCCCAGCGTCAGCGACAGGCGGCGCGCGCCGTGCTGCAGCGCCGCGGGCCCGGCGTCGCTCGCCTGCCGCACCCACAGCGCGGCGTGATCGGCGGCGTCGACGGCCAACTTGCCCACCGTCGCCACAGGGGCCGAGGTGGCCTGCATCGCCGCGCGGCGCACCTCGTCGACGTAGGCGGCGAGGACCTCCCCGCTGCCGATCGCCCGCAGGACGTCCAACGAGAGCACGTTGGTGGTGCCCTCCCAGATCGGCAGCACCTGGGCGTCGCGCAGCAGTTGCGGCAGGTGGGTGTCCTCGATGTAGCCGGCCCCTCCGAAGGCCTCGAGCGCCTCGGACGCCCCGGCGATGCCCTGCTTGCCGGTCGTCAACTTCGTGATGGGCAGCAGCAGGCGCAACGCGAGCAGTTCCCGTTCGGTGGCCCCACCCGCCTCGTCGCGACCGAGCAGTTCGGCGGCGCGGAACGACAGCTGCAGCGACGCCTCGTGCTGGGTGCGCAGCCACGCGAGCGTCGCCTGGTGCAGCGGCAGGTCGACGAGTGCGCCGTCGAACGCCTCGCGGCGGCGGGCGTAGTCGCGGGCCAGGGCGAGGCCGCGACGCAGCCCCGACGCCGCGGTGACCGCGTTCCACAGCCGCGTGATCGTCAGCATCGGGGTGATGTTGCGCGTGCCGTCCGCCGGCGAACCGACCAACTGGGCCAACGTGCCGTCGAGTGCCAGTTCGGCCGTGGGCAGCTGGCGCGTGCCGAGCTTGGACTTGAGCCGCAGCACCCGCAGGTTGTTCAACTGCCCCTGCTCGTCGCGTACCTCGACGTAGAACATCGCCAGGCCGCGGCCGCCCGGACCGTTGCCCTCCGGGCGGGCCAGGGTCAGCGCCATGTCGGCGGTGACGGCCGAGGTGAACCATTTCGTGCCGCTCAGCCGCCACAGCGGGCCCTCGGCACGGGCGACGGTCTCGGACCGGCCGACGTCGGAGCCGCCGGCCCGCTCGGTCATCCACTGCCCCGAGGTCCACGCGGTCCGCGGGTCACGGCTGGTCAGGCGCGGGACGGCGCGCTCGATCAGGTCGCGGTCGCCGTGGACGAGCAGCGACTTGACCGCACCGTCGGTCATCGCGAGCGGGCAGGAGTACAGCGCGCTGGACGGGTTGAACAGGTAGGCCAGGGCGAACTGATGGACCCGTGAGTGCTCGCCGTGTGCGCGCTCGTAGCCGGTTGCGACCACGCCGTGCCGGTGCGCGACCTCGGCGATCTTGTCCCAGTATGGCGAGATCTCGACCTCGTCGATCCGGTTGCCCCAGGCGTCGAAGGGGCGCAGCCGCGGCTCCTGCGAGGGGTCGTCCATCGCGTCCGACCAGGTCTTGAGGTCGGTCGCGGCCAGGTGCCCCATCTCGGCCAGGGACGGCACGACCTCGGCATGCACCTCGGGCGGTAGGACCCGTTCGAGGTAGCGCTGGATCGCGAGGTCGTCCTCCCACTCGTCGCGCAGCCGCGGTGGGTCCTGGAAGAACCCGGTGTCCTCGACGGTGTCCATGACGCCCTCCGGAAACGTTCCTCACCAGATCGTCTCGGAAAACCGTACCGCTCGCACCCTGCCGGGCGGGCACTGAGCGAGGCGAACTTGAACGGGTGCGGTGTCGAGTGAGGAGCGTCCGGTCGACGGACGCCTTCACGGTCGGATCAGACCGTCATCGGTGACGGTCTGCCTCGACCGAGCACGGCAGGTTCGACCGGAGGCCATGCGCCCCACGGGCGAAATCGCCGGTTGCGTGTGACGTCCTGATCAGTCGCGCCGGACTCCATCGTGAACTCGATGCGACTCGGCACGCGAGTCGCCGTGGACCGCTGATCCGGTGTCGGCCTCGAGGCGAACTCGGACGGCCTCCGCGCCATCGAGCGCCCTAGCAGGGCCGTCCAGGTGGACCCGGCGAGGTCCGGTGAGCATCTGTGCCACTGGGCGTGACCGTGCCCATTGGGCGTCACACGGTCGGGGGACCGGCATGGTCGGAACCGCTGTGTGTTCCGGTCGCAGTCCGGCTGCTCCCGAGCAAGCAAACCCGGCGGCTGGCGCCCGGGGCTCGCCATCAGGAATAGAGGACGACGGCGGCGGCGGTGGCGAGGTTGAGGCTCGACACGCCGGGCCGCATCGGGATGCGCACGCGGCCGGTCGCCCGCGCCAGCAGTTCCGGGCTCAGGCCGCCCCGCTCGGTGCCCAGGACGACGACGGCGTCCGCGGGCAGGTGCGCGGGGTCGAGGTCGTCGCCGTCGGGATCGAGCGCGATCAGCGGCCGGTCGAGGTCGGGCAGCACGTCGACACGTCCGCACGCCGGCAGGGCGAACTGCAGACCGGCGCCGGCCCGAACGGCGGTCGGGTGCCAGGGGTCGGCCGCACCGACCACGCACACCCCCGCGGCGTCGGCCGCCGCGGCCACGCGCACGACCGCGCCGAGGTTGCCCAGGTGGCGCGGATGCTCGAGGACGACGAGCCGACCGGGGACGCCCGCAGGCGGCAGCGCCGGCACGTCCGGACGGTGCGCGACCGCAAGGGCGGGGGAGGGCAACTCGCGGCCGACCAGGCCCCGCCAGGTGTCGGCGTCCACCTCGACGGCCTCGACGGGCACGACGACGTCGGGGGCCAATTCGGCCAGCAGACCCGACAATGCGGCGCGATCGGGTGTGGCGACCGCCACGACGGACGCGCCGAAACGGACCGCGTGCTTGAGGGCGTGGACACCTTCCAACCTCACAAGGGACGGGTCACGTCTCGCCGAGCGCAGCAGACCCACCACGTAGGCTTCGTCCATGCCTGCTCTCCTCGTGCTCGCGTTCGTCGCGGTCCCGCTGATCGAACTGGTCGTGATCCTCCAGGTCGGCCAGGTCATCGGGACGTGGCCGACGGTCGTGCTGCTGGTCGCCGACAGCGTCTTCGGTGCGTGGCTGCTCAAGCGCGAGGGCCGCAAGGCGTGGCGGCAGTTCCGCTCGGCACTCGACCAGATGCGCTGGCCCGGTGACGAGGTCGCCCAGGGTGCGCTCGTCATCGTCGGCGGGACCCTGCTGCTGACCCCGGGCTTCGTGACCGACGTCGCCGGGTTCCTGTTGCTGCTCGCGCCGACGCGTCGCATCCTCGCACGCCAGGTCCGCAAGCGTGTCCGCCTCCTCGACGCCGGCACGGGCCCGGGCGGTCGCGCCGGTCGCGCGACCACGTCCGGGGGCGCGGTCCTCGACGTCGAGGTCGTCGAGATCGAACGCGACGAACCGGGCGGCCCCGGCGGGCCGGACGGGCGCGACCGGCCAGGTCGAGACCTGCCACCCGGCCAGATCTGAGATTGCGAACGGGGTGGGCCACCTCGCTAGCGTCGTGGCGCCGGTGGCCGCGGAGGGCGGCTGGGAGCCCGGTCAGATCCGTTTGGAGACGTAACTCATATGGACGCGATCCGTCAGGCGATCCTGGACGGCGTTGCCGGCGACGACCTCGCCCGCATTCCCCTGCCCGAGACCATGCGGGCCGCCGTCGTACGCAAGTCCGAGGTCGACATGTTCGGCGACCGGCCGACCAGGGACAAGGACCCACGCGAGTCCCTGCACGTCGACGAGGTCCCGATCCCGCCGCTCGGCCCCAACGAGGTGCTGATCGCGCCGATGGCCTCGGCCCTCAACTACAACACGGTGTGGACCTCGATCTTCGAGCCGCTGCCGACCTTCGGGTTCCTCGAGAAGCTCGGGCGCGAGGGCGACCTCGGCGCGCGCCACGACCTCGACTACCACATCGTCGGGTCCGACGCGGCCGGCGTGGTGCTGCGGACCGGCCCCGGCGTGACCCAGTGGAAGCCCGGTGACCGGGTCACCGTCCACTGCAACTCGGTCGACCTCGAGGGACCGGAGGGCCACGAGGACTCGATGCTCGACGCCAGCCAGCGCATCTGGGGCTTCGAGACCAACTTCGGTTCGCTGGCCGACATCTCGCTGGTGCGCGCCAACCAGCTCATGCCGATGCCGACCCACCTCACCTGGGAGGAGGCGGCGTCGCTGGGGCTGGTCATGGCGACCAGCTACCGCATGCTGGTCGGCGAGAACGCCGCCCGCATGAAGCAGGGCGACATCGTGTTGATCTGGGGGGCGACCGGCGACATCGGCGGCTTCGCGACCCAGTTCGTGCTCAACGGTGGCGGCATCCCGGTCTGCGTGGTCTCCAGCGAGGAGAAGGCGGGGGTCCTGCGCGAGATCGGCGTCGAGCACGTCATCGACCGCAAGGCCGAGGGCTACAGGTTCACCGACGACAACGGTGAGCCCGACTACCGCGAGATGCGCCGCTTCGGCAAGAAGATCCGCGACATGGTCGGACGCGACCCCGACATCGTCTTCGAGCACCCGGGCCGGGCCACGTTCGGCGCCTCGGTGTTCGTCGCCAAGCGCGGCGGCACGATCGTGACCTGCGCGTCGACGTCGGGCTTCATGCACGAGTACGACAACCGCTACCTGTGGATGCACCTCAAGCGGATCATCGGCTCGCACTTCGCCAACTACCACGAGGCCTGGGAGGCGAACCGGCTGGTCGACCTCGGCATGATCCACCCGATCCTGTCCAAGACCTATCCGCTCGAGCAGGCCGCCGAGGGCGCATACGAGATGCACCACAACCAGCACGCCGGCAAGATCGGCGTGCTCGTCGGCGCCCCCGAGGACGGGCTGGGCGTGCTCGACCGGGCCAAGCGCGAACGCCACGAAGAGCGGATCAAGACCTTCCGCGCCTTCGACTGAGCACGGCCCCGGCGCGGCCGGGCGGGTGCTCGCCCGACCGCGCCGGGGTGGTGCTGCCACCACCCCGCAGCGGCTGATCGGCGGGGAGACACGGGCCCCGCCGAGGTCTATCGTGCCTACCTGGGGTGCGGGGATGCGACACGGGGTCGCGGGAACCCCCGCACAGGGGGACGGGGCCATGGGCCACTCACAGACGTGGGGTACGCCGACAGCGGGTGTCGAGACCGCTCGCCGGCTGTTGTCGTGGTTCACCGGGGCGCTCGCCGCCGGTGCGCTGCTCGTGCTCACGGTGCAGGCCGTCACCGGCGTCGAAGGCGCCACCGAGGCCCTGCTCGTGCTGCTGGTGCTGATGGGCGCCCTGCTGCTGGCCGGCGCCCGACGCGATCGGCGTCATGAGGTCGCCGCGGACCGCTCGATCGCCGCCGGCACGGCCGCGGCGATCGACGCACTCGACCGTGTCGAGCACCGCCGCCTCGAACTGGGGACGCCCTGGCCGCAGCTGGTGGTCGGGCCCACCGGTGTGAGCATCGTCGAGATGTGTCCCAGCGTCGGGCCGCTCCATCTGACCCCGGCCGGGGTGCAGACCGTCGCCCGACGCCAGGCGTGCGAACGTTGCGCCGCGGCCCGCTCGGCCGCCGACCGGGCCCGGCAGCTGCTGGCCGGCATCGAGGACGGCCGCCGGATCCCCGTCCGTGTGCTGGCCGTGGTCGCGCCGGGGACGCCCGTCAGCCGGGACCCCGAGGCCGACGACCTCGTCGATGCGGTGCCCGCCGACCGGCTGTCCGACACGCTGGCCCGCGGGCCCGTGCTGCCCATGCCGCTCGTCGACCGCGCCTTCGCCCGCCTCGCGTCGATGGCCGGAGCGCTCGTCGACAAGTGAGCCGCGTCAGCAGGCGGCGGCGAAGAACTCCATCGGCAACGGGCTCAGACAACTCGGCCACCAGTGCAGGGCGAGATACATCGGCACGATGGCCCAGGCCTTGTCCCGGGTCTCGAGCAGGACGGCCGTGATCGTGGCGGTGCCCGCCGCCAGCGCCGCCGCGTAGAGCCCGCTGAGCAGGTCGCCGCGGAACAGCCCGCCGAAGGCGAACACGTGGGCGGCACCGAGGACGATCACCGGGGTGAGGATCGCGGCCCGTGGCGCCGTACGTCGGGTCGTGACGATCCGGTCGGCGACCAGCACCAACACGGCCAGTCCCGCGACCTGCAGCAGGGTCGGCAGCAGTTGGGCGGCGCCGAGCGAGCGCAGCAGGCCGAGCACGAGCGCGACCCCGCTGGCTCCGATGCCGAACGTGCGCAACAGTTCGGTCAACGCGACGTCGGGCGAGCGGAAGGCGTCGCGGCCACGGACCACCAGGAAGCTGGTCAGCAGCAGGGCGCCCAACGAGGTCACGGCGAAGGCCAGCAGACCCAGCGCGATCGCGGTGCCGCTGCCCACGCCGGTGAACCCCGCCCCGCCGATGCGACCGAGCAGCGCGGTGTCGGTCAGCCCGGTGGTCACGAACTGGCGCAGGACACCCAGCGCGGCGACCGGCACGACCAGCACCAGCCCGGCGCGCCACGCCCGTGGTCCGTCGAGCCCGAACGCGCTGAGGCCTTCGTTGCGGTAGCGGGCGAGCAGCCAGGGGACCAGGCCGGTCAGGACGAAGATCCACACCAGGTCGAGGGCGACACCCGCGACGCCACCGTTGGGGTAGAGCGGCAACGCCGACAGCAGGCCGATCACGACACCGCCGAACAACGTGGTCGCGCCGGCCAGGATCACGTCGCTTCGCGCGTCTTCCCGACTCACATACACGTCGCGGGACGCTAGCAGGCGGCCGCGCGAGCGCCGGTCGACCGCGACGTCGCCTGGGTACGCTCCCGGGTCGCCGGACCGGCGACGGCGGCCGGACCCGGCCCGCTGACGACACGCCTGAGGGGATGGATGTGCTCGAGGCCTCGATGGTCGTCATCGGCGACGAGATCCTGGGTGGTCACGTCGCCGACGCGAACTCGGGCTGGCTGGCCGCCCGGCTCGCGGCTCACGGCGTCCCGCTCAGCCGCGTCCATGTCGTGCCCGACGCGTTCGACGCGATCGACGAGGCACTCGTGGCCGAACTCGCACGGTCGCGTCCCCGCCTGATCGTGACCTCGGGCGGCATCGGGTCCACCCCCGACGACATCACCTACGAGGCCGTGGCCGCCACCCTCGGGCGTGGACTCGTCGAGAACCCGGTCATCGGCGCCAAGCTCGACGGCGCGCTGACGTGGACCCGCGAGCAGGGGATCGAGGTGAGCGCGGCCTTCGCCGACCACTTCCACCGCATGGCCCGCATCCCGGCCGGCGGCCGGCTGCTCCGGCACGGGTCGAGTTGGGTCCCGGGGGTCGCGGTCGAGGTCGACGGCGGCTCCGACGTCGCGGGCGGCGCGACCATCGCGATCCTGCCGGGCGTGCCGGCCGAATTCCGCTCGATCGTGGCCCAGGCCCTCGAACCCGACCTGCTGCGCGACCGCAACCCGATGCCGACCACCGTCGAGATCGAGCATCCCTTCCCCGAGTCGATGCTCAACGAACTGTTCGCCCTGGTCATCGAGCGCCACCCCGAGGTGCGCCTGGGCAGCTACCCGGGCGAGCGGATGCTCGTGCGCCTGCACGGACCCGACGACGCCGTCCAGGCCGCCGCCACGCTGGTACGCACCGGGATCGACGACCTGCACCGGTCCCCGGGCGGCGCCCGGCTGGCCGCGTCCTGGGCCGAACGTCGCGGCGCGGCGGGCTCCGGGGGAACATCGAGCGCCGCCCCCCGCGAGGAGACACCGTGAACCGTCGCCTGATGTTCGTGCACGCCCATCCCGACGACGAGTCGTCGAAGGGCGCGGCCACGGCCGCCCGCTACGTCGACGAGGGCGCCGAGGTGGTGTTGGTCACCCTGACCGGCGGGGAGGCCGGTGAGGTGCTCAACCCGAGCGCCGCCGCCGTGGCACCCGAGGAGATGGGGGCGACGCGGGCGCGCGAGTTGGCCGCCGCGGTGGCCGCGATCGGCTTCACCCGCACGTACGGGCTCGGCTACCTCGACTCGGGCTACCACGAGGACCCCGACGACGTCCCGGCGGGTTCGTTCGCCCGCACGTCGCTCGACGAGCCGTCCGCCCGGCTGGCCGCCATCGTGCGCCGCGAGCGTCCCCAGGTCGTGGTCACCTATCCCGAGGACGGCGGCTATCCGCACCCTGACCACATCATGTGCCACGCCGTCACGATGCGGGCGCTGGAGTTGGCCGAGGACCCTCACGCCGACCTCGGCGCCCTCGCGGGCAGCGACGAACCGGGTGCCGATGCGACGCCGTGGCGGGTCCCCAAGGTCTACGCCAGCGGCGTGTTCCCTGCGAGCCGGGTGATCGCGCTGCACGAGGCGATGCTCGAACGCACGGGCGAGAGCCCGTACACCGAGTGGCTCGAGAAGCGCGCCGACCGCTTCGAGGGTCCCGAGCCCGACGCCCTGGTCGAGTGCGGGGACTGGTTCGAGCGTCGCGACGCGGCCCTGCTCGCGCACGTGACCCAGATCGACCCGGACGGCTTCTGGTTCGCCGTGCCCCGCGACCTCGAGCGCGAGGTGTTCCCGTTCGAGGGCTTCCACGTGCTGCGCAGCGACGCGGACACCCCGCGGCCCGAGGACGACCTGTTCGCCGGGGTGGACCTTCAGGCGGCCACGTCGGGCGGCGGCAGTTCGGTCGCGAGGTAGAACAGGCAGTCCTTGCGGGCTGCTTCGACGGTCCGGGTCATCATCACCGGCGTCGTGGGGGTGGTGACCACGACCGTGCCGTCGACGACGGCGAAGTGCTCGGCCGTGACGTCGCGGCCGTCGGCGGCCCGGGCCCGGACGGGCAGCGGGCGGCCCGGATGGGTGTGACCGAGCACGTGACCGGCGGGCACCTCGACGAAGTTGTGGACGTCGGCGTCCGCCGCGAGGACGAGGTCCACCTCGTCGTCGAGGTCGCCGCCGAACCGGAACCGGACGTCGGGTTCGACGGTGACCTTGCGCAGGCCCCCGAGCAGGTCGAGGTCGCGAACGACCCGGTCGACCTCGAGCGGCGGCGCGCCCAGGTAGCGGCGCAGCGCGTCCACCGCGAAGGCGAGCGACTCGGGCCGGCCCGGCAGGCCGCACTCGACCGCGATCGCGGCGCACTCGTCCTGGATCGCCTCCATCAGCGTGCTCGCCTGCAGGTCCCAGCGCAACAGCGTGGTGGTGAACAGCGTGGCGAGGTTGAGCACGACCGGGTCGAGCCGCGGCACGATCGCGTAGAACGGGTTGTCGCCGGTGTTGTTGTGGATGTCGACCAGCGACTCGAGGCCGGCGGTGCGCAACTCGGCCAGGATCCCGTCCGCGGCGCGGTGCAGGTCGGTGGTCGCCGCGTCGTGCCCCCAGACCCGGTTGAAGTCGGGCTGGTGGTCGAGGAAGCGGTGCGCGTAGCCGGGGCCGTGCAGCGCCGCTTCGACGTTGCCGATCACCACGTACAGGTCGAACGGGTGGCGCCGCCGTCCCGACCGCAGGACCCGCAGCAGCGCCTGCACGCCGGTCGACTCGTCGCCGTGCAGCAGCGTCACGACGGCCCGTGGGGCCTGCCCGCCCGTTCCGGGCACCCGGACCAGGGTCGGCTTGCCGAGTTCGCGCAGCAGCGCCCGGTCCCCGAGCCCGAGGAGGCCGTCGGGGAACCCGTCCGGATAGCGGCGATAGGCGGTGTCCACGGTCGCGCAGGATAGGAAGCCGCGCTGTTCGGAGGCGGTCGTCGTGCGGTCGGGTGGCCGGTCGGCGTGCGCACCGGCATGCTCGCCAGCGCACCGGCGCCAAGCCGATGCCACGAACCCACCGAACGACGGCCATGAGCACCCAGGTCCCGACCACGCCGACCGCCCGCCCCGAGGACACCGTTCCCGGGCCGGCGCCGCGCTGGCTCGGGGCGGTCAGCGGCCTGCTCGCCGCCGCCACGGCGATCGGCGCCGGCGAGCTCGTTGCGGGGCTGCAGGCCCGCTGGCCGTCACCCGTGGTCGCCATCGCGGACCTGGTCGCCGAACTGTCGCCCCAGCCCGTGACGTCATGGGCGATCGACACGTTCGGCACCGCGGACAAGCCCGTCACGATCACCGGGATCGTCGTCGTGCTGGCGGCCGCGGGCGCCGGACTGGGTGTGCTCGCCCGTCGTCGCCCGCTCGTCGCGAGCCTCGGCGTCGCACTGCTCGGGTCCGTTGCGGTGCTCGCGGGTGCGCTCGCCCCCGGCGAGGGGTTCGGCACCGCGCTGCCCGGTGTGGTCGCCACGATCGCGGGGGTCGTGGCCCTGCTCCTGCTCGCCGCCGGGATGTCGCGCCACGGGTCGGGGTCGCGCACGCCCGCCGACGCGCGGCCGTGGAGCGAGGGGCCGGACCCCGACGCGCAGGGTCGCCGTCGGTTCCTGGTGCTCGCCGCCACGATCGGGGCCGGCGCGGTCGCGATGACGACGGCGGGCCGTGTGCTCGTGTCGCGGTTCGACGTCGACGCCGCCCGCGCGGCACTCGCGCTCCCGCGCCCGACGCGGCGGCTCGACCTTCCCGCTCCGGCCGGGGCCGAACTCGCGGTCGAGGGACTCTCGCCCCTGTTCACGCCCAACGGGGACTTCTACCGCATCGACACGGCCTTCTCGGTGCCGCGGATCGACCCGCAGACCCACCGCCTGCAGGTGACCGGCATGGTCGACCAGCCGCTCGACCTCGACTATCCGAGCCTGCTCGAACGCGACATGATCGAGGTCCCGATCACGCTCAGCTGCGTCAGCAACGAGATCGGCGGGGACCTGGTCGGCAACGCGGTGTGGCTCGGCTTCCCGCTGCGCGACCTGCTCGACGAGGCCGGCGTCTCGACCGACGCGGACCAGGTGGTCGGCCGCTCCGTCGACGGGTTCACCGCCGGGTTCCCGGTGTCGGCCGCCTACGACCGCGACGCGCTGGTCGCGGTCGGCATGAACGGCGAGCCGCTGCCGGCCCAGCACGGGTTCCCGCTGCGCCTGGTCGTTCCCGGCCTGTACGGCTACGTGTCGGCCACGAAATGGCTCGGCGCGATCGAGCTGACCCGCTTCGACCGCTTCGACGCCTACTGGGTGCCGCGCGGCTGGTCGGCGCAGGGTCCGATCAAGACGATGTCGCGGATCGACGTTCCCGGCGGGCTGGCCGAGGTCGGCGCCGGCACCGTCGCGGTCGCGGGCGTCGCGTGGGCACCGACGCGCGGGATCGAACGCGTCGAGGTCCAGGTCGACGACGAGCCGTGGCAACCGGCCGAGCTCGCGGCGCCGGTCAACGACCTCACCTGGCGCCAGTGGGTCCTGCGTTGGGAGGCGACACCCGGCCGTCACCGGATCCGGGTCCGGGCCACCGACGGCGCGGGCGAGACCCAGACCGAACAGCGCGCCCCGGTCATGCCCGACGGCGCCACCGGCTGGCACACGATCACGGTCACCGTCACGGGCTGACCCGCCGCTCGTCCGCCGCGGACGAGGCCCGACCACCGCAACTCCTACTACAGACGTAGTAGGCACTGCCCGCCGACGCGGGCCCGACAAGGAGCACACGGATGCACATGCGACGACGCAGCGCGGCCGTGGTGGCCGCGGCCGCCCTCGCCCTGGCCGCTTGCGGCAACGACGGCGACACGACTTCCGAGGAGCCGATGGACGAGGAGATGACCGAGGAGGAGATGACGGAAGAGGAGATGGACGAGGACATGTCCGAGGAAGAGATGTCGGACGAGGAGATGTCGGAGGAGGAGATGTCGGAGGAGGAGATGTCGGACGAGGAGATGTCCGAGGACGGCTGACGGTTCTCCGCCGGGCTCGC
Organism: Egicoccus sp.; assembly: GCA_035462025.1. Lineage (GTDB taxonomy): Bacteria > Actinomycetota > Nitriliruptoria > Nitriliruptorales > Nitriliruptoraceae > Egicoccus. Next base: position 61,698 of record DATHUR010000121.1, read on the forward strand.
GGGCGGGCGCCGCACCGGCGTCCGCCCGCGCCCTCGACCCCCTACTCCCAGGTGTGGACCGGCTCGTTGCTGCGCATGCCGGCCATGTAGCGCCGGGTCATCTCGATGATCGCCTCGCGCCGGTCGAGCCCCTCGTCGAGCAGGCCGCGGACGGTGCGGACCTGCCAGCCGGCGCCGGTGATGCGCTTGAGGCAACGCTGCTCGATGATGCCGAGGTAGTGGTCGCGGTCGCGCCGGTCGACCTGCCAGCCGTCGAGGCCCCGGTGGGCCAGGGGCAGCAGGGTGCGCAGCACCAGTTCGCTGGCGGGCACGGTGCCGACGCCCGGCCAGAACAGCTCGGCGTCGATGCCGTGCTTCGCGGCCGCGAAGAAGTTGTCGCTGGCCGCGGCGAACGACAGCTGCCGGTCGATCGGCGGGTCGAGCTCGGCCAGCGCCCGCACCAGGCCGAAGTAGAAGGCCGCGTTGGCGACGGTGTCGACCACCGACGGGCCCGCGGGCAGCACCCGGTTCTCGACCCGCAGGTGGGGCTTGCCACGGGCGACCGCGTAGATCGGCCGGTTCCAGCGGTACACGGTGCCGTTGTGCAGGACCAGTTCGGGCAGATGCGGCACGCCACCGCGGTCGAGCACCTGCTCGGGCTCCTCGTCGTCGAGCAGCGGCAGCAGTGCGGGGAAGTACTTCACGTTCTCGTCGAACAGGTCGAGCAGCGAGGTGATCCACTTCTCGCCGAACCAGACGCGGGGGCGCACCCCCTGCGCGGCCAACTCCTCGGTACGGGTGTCGATCGACTGCTCGAACAGCGCGATGCGGGTCTCGCGCCACAACTCCTTGCCGAGCAGGAACGGCGAGTTGGCCCCGACCGCGACCTGCGCGGCCGCGGCCGCCTGCGCGGCGTTCCACACGGTCGGGAAGCCCTCGGGGGAGACCTGCAGGTGCAGCTGCACCGAGGTCGCGGCCGCCTCCATCGTGATCGAGCTGACCCGGGTCCGCAGCTTCTCGGGACCCTCGATCTCGACCTGGAGATCCTCGCCGCGGGCTTCGAGGATCTGCTCGTTGAGCAGGTGGTAGCGCGGGCTGGCCGACAGGTTCTGGATGGTCAGGTCGAGGTCGGTGAGCGTGGGCATGATGCCGATCATCACCACGTGCGCGTCGAGTTCCTGGGCCCGGCGGTGAGCGTGCAGGAACGAGGTCTCGAGTTCCTCCTCGATCTCGCGGAACACCGTGCCGACCAGCTTGTGCGGCGCGAGGTTGAACTCGATGTTGAACTGGGCGAGTTCGGTCTGGAAGTCCTCGGACTCGAGCCGTTCGAGCAGTTCCGCGTTGACCATCATCGGCGTGCCGTCGGTGTCGACGACGTAGAACTCGACCTCGACGCCGACCAGCTTGCGCTCGGTCTCGAACAGCCCGCCCTCGAGCATGCGGCGCAGTACCTCGAGGTCGCGCTTGACCTTCTCGCGGTAGCGCTGACGGTCCTCGCGGGTGAAGCGCACGTCCTCGATGTCGCGCCCCACAGCTCACCTCCCACGAGCGACCGTCCCGGCGGAGCGTAGGGCCCGGCGGGCCGCGAGGGCGCGATACCGTGCCGCGCGTTCGCCGGCGGCTGGAGGAGCATCGTGCGGCTGCGCCCGATCGTCGCGCACGACCTCGGCGAGGTGTTGGACCTCAACGCCTCGGAGGTACCGAAGGTCGGGCCGCTCACGGCGCCCGCCCTGGCTGACCTGGTCGCGCTGTGCGACCTGGCCCTGCTCGCCGAGGACGACGATGGGCTGCTGGGCATGGTGCTCGCACTGGCGCCCGGGGCCGCGTACGGCAGCCTCAACTACGGCTTCTTCGAGACCCGCGGCACCGACCACCTCTACGTCGACCGGATCGCGGTCGCCGGCCGGGCCCGGCGGCGGGGGATCGCCTCGGCGCTCTACGACGCGGTCGAACAGCGCGCCCGCGGCACCGGACGTGCCGAGGTGACCTGCGAGGTCAACGTGGTGCCCCGCAACGAGGGTTCGTTGCGCTTCCACGCCGCCCGCGGGTTCGTCGAGGTCGGCCAGCAGGACGTCGGCGACCACCGTGTGAGCCTGCTCGCGAAGCCGGTGGTGTAGGGCGGGGCCCGGAGTGCCCAGGACCCACTTGACCGAACGACCATTCGGCCGACGGGGCGGTTGGTAGCCACCGGCGTTCATGGAGGAACCCGTGCTGCACACGCTCTCCGTCCGCGCCCGCTTCCTCGGCGCCTTCGGCCTGACGATCTTCGTCTTCCTCGGCGTCGCCGGCTGGCGGGTCGTCGACTCGCAGAACATCGCGACGGCCACCTCGCACGCACGCGATGCGGCCACGTCCCAGGTCGTGGTCGCCAACGAACTGCGCGCCGCGCTCCTGGAACGCCAGGGCGGGCTCACCAGCCTGCTGCTGGTCGACACGCCGGCCGAGCGTGACGCGTTGCTCGCAAGACAGGCGGAACTGCACGACACGATCGGCGGACTGCTCGACGAGTTCGGCCAGGCCGACAACCCGCTCGTCCAGGAGTTCGTGACGGCCGGGGCGCAGCTCGAGCAGGACGTCGCGTCCCTGGTCGCGCGGCTCGAGGCGGGCGACGTCGACGGTGCCCTGGCGGTCCACCGCGCCGACGGCGAGCCCACCATCGGGCACGCCGCCGACCTCGCCTCACAGCTCGCGGCCGAGCAGCAGGCCGCCGCGGACCAGGCGTCGGCGGACGGCGTGGCTGCCTCGAAGTCGAGCCGCATCGGCACGCTGAGCGTGGTCGGGATCGTCGCGTCGCTGGCGTTCGTGTTCGCGTGGCGGGTCGCGCGGGGCATCTCGCGCCGGCTCCGCGATGCCGCGTCCACGCTGGACGGGGAGGCCAACGGCCTGGGCCGGGTCAGCGCCGACCTGGCCACAACGGTCAACGCCGTCGCCGACCAGGCGGCGGTCGTGGCCGCCGCCGGCGAGCAGGTGTCGGCCAACGTCGCCACGGTCGCCACCGCCGTCGAGGAGATGAACGCGAGCACGCGCGAGATCTCGGTCAGCGCCAGCCAGGCATCCCAGGTGGCGGAGGAGGCGGTCACCGTCGTCGGGGAGACCAACAGCACCGTCGCCTCGCTCGGACTGTCGAGTGCCGCGATCGGTGACGTGGTCGCCACGATCGCCTCGATCGCCGACCAGACCAACATGCTGGCGCTCAACGCCACCATCGAAGCCGCGCGCGCCGGTGAAGCAGGCAAGGGGTTCGCCGTGGTCGCGGGCGAGGTCAAGAATCTCGCCGCCCAGACGGCCGCGGCGACCGAGGAGATCACGCGCCGGATCGAGGCCATCCAGTCCGAGTCCGACGGGGCCGTGTCGGCGATCGACCGCATCAGCGAGGTCATCGGCCGGGTCGCGCAACTGCAGGGCACGATCGCGGCGGCCGTCGAGGAACAGACCGCGGCGACGCAGGAGATCGCCCGCAGCGTCGCCGAGGCCGCTTCGGGCAGCGCGCAGATCGCCGAGAACGTGGCGGGCGTCGCCGACGCGTCGCGCGGTTCGGGCGAAGCCGCGGCCGCGACGCTCGCCGCGGCCGACCAGTTGGCCGCGCTGGCCCATGACCTGCAGCGGCTGGTCGAGGGTGGCGGACGGGGCGATGGCGACGCTCGACCGCCGGCCGCGGCTCCTCTCGCCACGGAACGGCCGGCCGTCGCGACCGTGTGACGGCGTCAGGCCGGCGCGATGTTGTGGTTGCCGCGGAACAGGTTGTCGGGGTCGTAGCGCCGCTTGATCGCCGCGAGGCGGGCCAGCGTCGGTGACGGGTAGACGGCGGTCAGGTCGTCCTCGACCCCGTGGAAGTTCACGTAGGCGCCCTCGACGCCCGGTTCGCGCAGCGCCGCGGCGGCGGCGTCGGCCCAGGCCGTCTCGGCGTCGAGTGGACCCTCGCGCATGGACATCGCGGCGACGTTGACCATGAGCCGCCGACCGCGATGCGCGTAGGCGGTCGCCTCCGGGGCGACACGGTCGATCGCCCCGCCGAGCGCGCGCAACTGCACGACAGCCATGTCGGCCGGGGACGCCGCGAGTCGGGCGAGCACCTCCTCGGCGGTGCGGTGGTCGAAGTGGTCGCGGTAGAAGTTGCGGCCGACGGCGCGCGGGTGGAAGCCGCCGGGCTCCTCCTCGAACAACTCGCCGTAGGGGCGCACGTCGACCTCGTCGAGCAGCGGGGTCGCCAGCGCACGGAGCCGGTCGACGGTGGCCCGGCCGGTGTCGGGGCTGCCGATGTGCGCGAGCAGGGCGAGCACGATGCGCTGGCCGTGCAGTTCCGGGGGCAGGAACGGCATCGGTGGCGCGAGCATGACGTTGGCGATCACGCCGAGTTCGTCCTCGGCTTCGGTCGTGATCTCGACGAGTCCCGCGACGACGTCGGTGGTGGCCGGCAGCACGAGCATGCCCGCCTGGACCGGACCGAGTTCGTGCAGCCGGAACCGCAGCCGGGTGACGACCCCGAAGTTGCCGCCGCCGCCGCGCAGCGCCCAGAACAGCTCCGGTTCCCGCCGCTCGTCGACGTGGCGGACCCGGCCGTCGGCGGTGACGATCTCGGCGGCGAGCAGGTTGTCGATCGTCAGGCCGTGCGCCCGGCTGAGGTAGCCGACGCCGCCGCCGAGCGTGATGCCGCTCACCCCCACGGAGGGCGCGTCGCCGAAGCCGACCACCAGGCCGTGCTCGGCGGTGGCTGCCGTCAGTTCGCCGGCGAGGACGCCGGCGTCCGCCCACGCGGTGCGGTCGGCCACCTCGACCTCGATGCCGCGCAGCGAGGACAGGTCGAGCAGCAGGCCGTCCTGGGTGCTGGAGTGCCGCAGCATGCTGTGCCCGCCGCTGCGGACGGCGAGTTCGAGGCCGTGGTCGCGGGCGACGCCGACCACGGTCGCGACGTCCGTGGCGTCGATGGGGCGCACGATCGCGCCGGGACGGCGACTCGGACCGCCGTAGAAGCCGGGGGCGGCCGCCTCGTAGGTGTCGTCGTCGGCGGTGAGTACCTGCCCGCGGATGCGGGCGCGGAGCGTGTCGAGTGGGATCGGGGCGGCGGTCGGCGCATGCATGGTCGAACCTCGTTCAGGCGGGCGGGCCACGGCCACGACGCTACGGAGCGACGCGGACCCGAACGATCCACATCGACGTCGCAGCCACGAGCACGCTAGAACCTCGAGTTATCTCGAGGTCAAGCCCTCGCCGAGATTCGTCGCCGGCTGCGGGATCGCGCCGGTCAGGCTGCGGTGGTGAGGCGGTCGGGTGGCAGCACGTCGTCGAGATGCTGCTGGAGGACGGCGACCGCGAGGTCGAGGTCGTAGTGGCCGGGCCCGTCCCACTCGATCGGTGCGTGGGGACCTGGCCGGCCGCCGGGCTCCGCTGCCGGCCGCCCCGCTCCCGCGGAAGCGCTTCCGGCCACGGCAATCATGGCGGCGACCTCGACGGCGACCTCGGGAGTGGGACCGGCATGTGGAACGGCGGCGGGATCGTCGTGGGCGCGGAACGTGTGATCGCCGTCGCCGGACAGGCCGATGGTCCACGGTCGGCCGTCGTCGTGGCAGGCGTGCAGGTGGCGGTGGTGGTGCGCGCAGAGCGTGATCAGGTTGTCGCGCACGGTCGGGCCGCCGTCGGCCCAGTGGACGACGTGGTGGACGTGCAGGTTGCGGGTGGTACCGCAGCCGGGGAAGCGGCACGACTGCCGGTCGCGCAGCAACACGGCACGGCGAAGCGCCGCCGAGACCTGTCGTTTGCGCCGGCCGACGTCGAGCGGGTTGCCGTCCCCGTCGAGCGCGGCGACCACGATCCCGGCCTCGCACGCCAGCCGGCGCAGCACCCGCCGGTCGAGGCTGCGGATCCGGCCGGAGCCGTCGCGGGCCGGCACGGGTCGGCCGGACGCTTCCGCGGGAGCGGCAGCGAGGGCGTCCGCGGGGGTGTGCAGCACGAGCGTGTGGCGGTCCAGTCCCGAGGTGTCGGGCGGGTTGTCGGCCGTACCGGCCAGGATCGCGTCGGCCATCGCCGACCCGAGCTCGGCCCCGGTCACCACCGGCGACCGCTCCACGTCCGCCTCGTCGATCTCTGCACGGTGCTGCCGGGCGGCGCGGCGGCACCGTTCCTCGAGTTCGAAGATCTCCTCGGCCGGGCCGACGAGCCGGATCTCGGCCCGGCCGCCCACCAGCGACCGCACCGACACGTCCCAGCCGTCGAGATCGTCGTCGGGGTCGGCCTTGTGCCGGCCCTGCTGGACGCCCCGCAACTGCCGGGCGATGTGTTCGAGTTCGGCCGCCGTGCCACGGTCGGCCCAGTCGAGCAGCCACGTCTGCATGTCCGGCAGCGCGATCCGGGTCAACGCCCGCACCTTCGAGTACGACAGCGTCCCGTCGGCGAACCGTCCGGCGATCAACGGCAGCTCGCGCAGCCGGACCGCCACCCGCACCCACTCGCGCGCCGTGGACGCGCCGATGCCGAGCTTCCACGACAACCACGCACCGGGCGTACGGCAGCCCTGGTCGGCCCAGATGCCGCGCACCACGAACTCGGCCAGCACCTCGAACAGCCGTGACAGCGCCACCGATGCCTCGACCGCCCGCGTATGCACGGCCACCTCCACCGCCCGGTCGTCGAGGTCCGCGAACGCCGGATCGCGCCCCAGGTCCCGGGCATGGGCGATCAGCTGCTCCCACCCGAGCTCACGCTGGGTCGCGACGGCGAGATCACCGGCACCCACGTCCACGTCGTCGACATGCGAGCCGACCGCTCCCGCGGAAGCGCTCCCGCCACGATCGCGCTCGCGATTTTCACGCGCGAGTAGCACCGCAACGTCACCAACACCCAGACCACCGGCCACGCCGTCCTCCCGTATCGGTTCCTGACGAACCTACGAAGACCGTGTGACACGTCGTCGCCCCGGTGGCCCCGCCATCCACAGCCCGACCGCCGATCCGGGCCGGACCGCTTCCGCGGAAGCGCTTCCGCGAGAGCGTCTCAGCGGTCGGGGCGGCGCAGGGACTTCACGTCGTGTTTGGTGCCGGGCGGCGGGTGTGGCCCCGGATCGGGGGTCGACGAGGTGACGTCGTTGCCCTGGCAGCTCCAGCAGTAGTAGACGAGCCGGATCCCCGACGGGGCCCACTGCTCGCCGCGTCCCGCTTCCTGCAGCGTCGAGGTCGGGATACCTTCGATGTCCTCGGCGCCGCACAACCTGCACACCAGGCGCGTGTCCCGGTCCCACGTCCGGCCACACGCGCCACAGGTGAGCAGGATGCGCTCGTCCTCAGGGCGGCCCGAGAGGTCCTCGTCCTCCCCGCAGTCGGGGCAGCTGACGATGGGCACGTCTGCCTCCTGGCTGCTCCACGTCGCTCGCCGACGCGAAGCCTACGGGCGGCGGTGGACACCCGACACATCAGCTGGAAAGCACTCCATGGATCCGCAACGCGAGGCCGCCCGGCGACGCACGTTCGCCATCATCTCGCACCCTGACGCCGGTAAGACCACGCTCACCGAGAAGTTCCTGCTCTACAGCGGGGCGATCCAGGAGGCCGGTGCGGTCAAGAGCCGCAAGGTCGAGCGCTCGACCGCGTCGGACTGGCTCGAACTCGAGCAGAAGCGTGGCATCTCGGTCAGCTCGGCCGTGATGCGCTTCGAGCACGGCGGCAACGTGTTCAACCTGCTCGACACCCCCGGCCACCGCGACTTCTCCGAGGACACCTACCGCGTGCTCTCGGGTGTCGACGCGGCCGTGATGGTCATCGACGCGGTGAACGGCGTCGAGCCGCAGACCGAGAAGCTCTACGCCGTGTGTCGCCGGCGCGGGACGCCGATCATCACGTTCGTCAACAAGATGGACCGTCCGGCGCCGGACGCGCTCGAGATCCTCGACGACATCGAGTCCAAGCTCGGCATCGACGCCCACCCCGTCACCTGGCCGGTCCTGCCCAGCGGCAAGTTCGCCGGTGTCGTCGATCGGCGTGACCAGCTCTTCCACCGGTTCACGACGGCAGCGCACGGCAGCAAGGCCGGCGGCGAGTCGGCCGAGACCTGGCGCGACGAGTTCGACGAGACCGGCGTCGCGGGCGAGGAGCTGGCGCTGCTCGACGAGCTCGGCAAGGACGTCGACGTCGAACGGTTCCTGGCCGGCGAGGCGACCCCGGTGTTCTTCGGCTCCGCCCTGGCCAACTTCGGGGTCCGGTTGCTGCTCGACGCGATCGCCGGCCTCGCCCCGTCGCCGTCCGCGCGCGCGACCCGCGACGGCGGCCGCCGCGAGATCGACGACGCCTTCTCCGGCTTCGTGTTCAAGGTGCAGGCCAACCTCGACCCCCGCCACCGTGACCGGCTCGCCTTCGTCCGGGTGTGCTCGGGCACGTTCGAGCGCGGCACGGCGCTGACCTGCGCCCGCAACGGCAAGCGCGTCATCGCCAAGTACGCCCACCAGGTGTTCGGCCGCGAGCGCGAGACCGTCGACGTCGCCTTCCCCGGCGACGTGGTCGGCCTGGTCAACGCGACCGACCTCCGCATCGGCGACACCCTCTACGACGGTGCGAAGGTCGAGTTCCCGCCGCCGCCGACGTTCACGCCCGAACACTTCGCCGTCTGCAGCCCGGGCGACCGCAGCAAGGTCAAGCAGTTCCGTCGCGGGCTCGAGCAGCTCGACCAGGAGGGCGTGATCCAGGTACTGCGTCACCCCGACCTCGGCGATCAGGAACCGATGCTCGCCGCGGTCGGGCAGCTGCAGTTCGACGTCGCGCAGTGGCGGCTCGAGAACGAGTTCGGCGCACCGGTCCGGCTGACACCGGCCTCCTACGACGCGGCGCGCGCCACCGACGAGGCCTCGGTCCCGAAGCTGCGCACGTTGCGCGACGTGTCGGTCTACTACCGCTCCGACGGGGTGCCGATGGCGCTGTTCCGCAGCCGCTGGGTCGCCGAACGCGTCGCCGCCGACCACCCCGAGATCACCCTCGACCAGGTCGTGTTCAGCTGACCCGGCGGGTCACCAGGCGGGGACGTAGGGGCGTGGCGGGTCACGGCGGTCGTCTCCGCCGCCCCCCGCGGCCATCGCGAGGGTGGCGATGATGCGGTCGCGGGTCTCGGCGGGGTCGATGACGTCGTCGATCTCGGCGAACGTCGCGACGTTGAACCCGCTGGCGTTGGCGTAGGCCAGCTCGATCAGTTGCCGTTCACGCTCGTCGCGTTCGGTTGGGTCGGTGATCGCCTCGAGGTCGCGGCGGAAGCCGAGCCGGACCGCCCCCTCGAGCCCCATCGGCCCGAGTTCGGCGGTCGGCCACGCGAGCGTGGCGACCGGGGCGTGGAGGTGACCGCCCAGCATCGCCTGGGCACCCAGTCCGTACGCCTTGCGGAGCACGACCGCGACCAGTGGCACCCGCAGGTGGGCGCCGGCCTGGAACAGGCGCCCGAACCGGCGCACGCCCGCCGCCTCCTCGGCCTCCGGCCCGACCATGAACCCGGGTGTGTCGCACAGCACGACCACAGGCAGTCCGTGCGCGTCGCACAGCCCGAGGAACCGCGCGGCCGAGTCGGCACCGTCGGCGTCGATGGCACCGCCGAGGTGGGTCGGGTCGTTGGCGAGGACGCCGACGGAACGGCCGCCGAGGCGCGCCAACGCCGTGATCATCCCCGGCGCCGCATCCCGCCGCAGTTCCATCACGCTGCCCCGGTCGGCCACCACCTCGACGACCGTGCGCACGTCGTAGACGCGCTTGCGATGCTCGGGCACGAGGCTGCGCAGTGGCGCCTGATCGGCTGCCTCGAACGTGTCGATCCGACCCTGGAAGTAGCCGAGGTAGCGGCGGGCCACCTCGGCGGCCTCGGCCTCGTCGGCGACGACCACGTCGACCGCGCCGGTGGCGGCGTGCATCGCGGCCGGACCGATGTCGTCGGGATCGACCTGGCCCAGCCCGCCACCCTCGATCATCGCTGGGCCGGCCATGCCCAGCCGGGCCGAGGAGGTCGCGATGATCACGTCGGCGCATCCCGCCAGGGCGGCGTTGCCGGCGAAGCAGCGGCCGTTGACGACCGCGACGACGGGCACATGCCCGGACAGTCGCGCGAAGGCGCGGAACGAGGTCACGTCGAGCCACGAGGCGCCCAGGCCGTCGGTGTCGCCCGGCCGCCCACCGCCGCCCTCGGCGAACACGACCAGCGGCAGGCGGTGCTGTTCGCACAGCCCGAGCAGACGGTCGAGCTTGGCGTGGTTGGTCATGCCCTGCGTGCCGGCCAGCACGGTGTAGTCGTAGGCAGCGACGGCGACGCGGGCGCGCTCGGGTCCGTGCCGGTCGGCGCCGACGGTGCCGATGCCGGTGATCAGCCCGTCGGCCGGGGTCTGCTCGAGCAGGTCGTCGAGGTCGCGCCGCTGCCGCTGTGCGGCGATCGCCAGGCCGCCGTACTCGACGAAGCTGCCGGGATCGAGCACGGCCGCGACGTTCTCGCGGGCGGTGCGAAAGCCCAGTTCCCGGCGCCTGGCGACCGCGTTCGGGCGCGCGCCGTCCTGCAACCGGGCGCGGCGCCGGGCCAGTTCCTCGAGGTCGTGCCGAGGTTCGTCGGCCCCGGGACCGTCGCGTTCGTCGGTGCCCTCGTCGCGGCCGTGGGCCGTCGGGACCAGGCGCAGCAGTGGGGTACCGGTCTCGACGAGCGAGCCGACGTCGACGAGCATCTCGGTGACGGTGCCGGCGACGGGAGCGGGCACCGGATGCTCCATCTTCATGATCTCGACGTAGGCGACGGGGTCACCGGCCGCGACCCGCCCGCCCGGCCCGACCGGCAGGCGGACGACCGTGCCCGCGACCGGACTGACGACCTCGCTTCCCTCGCCCACCACCTCGACCTCCCAGCCCGGCCGGAGCGTAGGCGGCACCGATCCCGCACTCGTCGTCCGCTGACCCGCACCGCGATCAGGCACACTCTGGCGGCGGCGCCGCTCGTCGTCCGACGTTACGCGCGACGGTCCGCCTGGATGCGCACGACAACAGGAGCCGGGATGACGGTCGAGGAATGGATCGCGACGTTCGCCGAGGCCTGTGGCCAGCCGACGCCGGACCCGGCGATGGTCGAGACGATCCTGGAACTCGCCGGCGTCGCCGCGCACGCCTCGGGGCGTCAGGCGGCACCGGTGACCTGCTGGCTCGCGGCCAAAGCCGGAATGACTCCGCAGGCGGCTCTGGACCTGGCCCGCAGCGTGGCGACACCGGGTTCGTGAGCGCGGCGCTCCCTCGGGCCGGTCGGGGATAGGGCCAGTCGGCCCGTCGCCGCGGGACCCCTGCCCGTGGTCGTCAGGGCCGCTTGGGCGCATCGTCGCAGGGTCGCCGCCCGGAGGATGTCTCGTGGCCCGCCCCGATCCGTCCCGGCGGCGCCTCCTTGCGCTGTTCGTCACCGCACCGCTGGCGGTCACCGCGGCGGTCGCGACGGCGCGGGTCGGCGCCAACGCCGCCATGCTGCGCCCCGGCGCGGCGGGCTCGTCGTCGCGTCGCTGCGGGCAGTGCGGGGCCCGCGACCA
>DATHUR010000122.1:0-48071 GCA_035462025.1 Egicoccus sp.
GGTGGCGCCCTACCACCTCGCCCGGCCCTTCGACTACCTCGTTCCCGACGGGGTCGAGGTCGTGGTCGGCCAGCGGGTGCAGGTCGCGTTCGCCGGTCGATCGGTGCGCGGACTCGTCGTCGACACCGGGGACGACAGCGAGGTCCCTGAGAGCCGTCTGCGACCGCTCAATCGCCTGCTCGGCGAGCACGTCTGGGTCCGCCCGTCCGAGCTCGAGACGCTGCGCTGGGCCGCCGAGCGTTTCGGCGCCCCGTTGGCCGACGTGGTCCGCCATGCCCTGCCGGCCCGGACCGTCGACGTCGAACGCCGCGCCGCCGACGCGGGCTGGTATCCGCCCGGCAGCGCCCGGCGACCCCGCTCCGACCCACCCCCACGAGCCGAGGCGGTCGAGGCGGCCTGGGCGGTCTACGGGGACCAGGGCGCCGCGCTGCGGGCGGCCGTCGTCGGCGGCAGCGGATCGTTCCTGTGGCGTCCCCTGCCGGGGGAGGACGTCGCGGCCCGCATCGCGGAACTCGCTCAACTGTGCCTCGCCGCCGACCGGGACGTGCTGCTCCTGGTGCCCGATCCCGCGTCGCCGGTGGCCGACGCGGTCGTGGCCGGGGCCGGCGACCTCGCCGTCGACCTGCGCGGGGGGCCCTCGCCACGTGTCGTCTACCGCCGGTGGCTCGAGGCGCGCTGCGGCGTGGCTCGCGTCGTCGTGGGCGAGCGGGGTGCCGCGTGGATGCCACTCGACCGTCTGGGGCTGGCCGTCGTGCTCGACGAGGCCAATCCCGCGTACAAGGAACGCCGCAGTCCGCGTCATCACGCCCGCGATGTCGTGCTCGAACGTGCCCGTCGGGCCGGCGGCGTCGGCCTCGCGGTCGGGACCGTGCCCAGTGCGGTGGCGTGGCGGCTGCTGCGCGAGCGTCGCGTCCTGCCGGTCACCCCGTCCCGCGACGAAGAACGCCGGTGGCGGCCCGACGTGACGGTCGACACCGGTGAGGGTGAGCCACGCGCGCGGCTGACCCGGGCCGCGCTGCGCGCGCTGCGCGACGCCGTGCGGGCGGGGAACTACGGGGTCGTGCTCGCCGGCCGGCGCGGTGAGGGCCGTGCGTTGGTGTGCGCCAAGTGCGGCGAGCGGATGGCCTGCCCCACCTGCGCTTCGTCGCTCGCCCTGCACGGCCAGGCCGTCGCCTGCGTCGGCTGCGGATGGCAGGCCGCTCGCGTCCCCGCCTGCCCGGCCTGCGGCGAGCGACGGGTCGTGCCATTGGCGGCCGGCGCGGAGCGGCTCGGCAGCGAACTGCGGCGGGCCCTCGACACGCCCGTGGCCGTGCTCGAGGGCTACGGGCAACCGGCGCCTGCGCCCCCCGCCGTGCTCGTCATGACCCGCGGGTCGGTGCTCGACCGCCCGCCGGGCCCGGTCGGAGCGGTCGTGCTGCCCGACCTCGACGGCGCCCTGCGCCGGCCGTCCCTCGACGCCGCCGAGGACACCCTCAGGCTGGCCATGGCCGTCGCCGCCTGGACGGTGCACGCACGGGTCCGAACCACGCCCGGCGTGGTCGTCGCGCAAACCCGCGAGCCCGAGCATCCTGCTGTCCGGGCACTCGCGACCTGGGACCCGGGGGCGTTCTGGCGGGCGGAGGTCGCCGTCCGCGCCCCGCTGCGGTTCCCGCCGCTCGCACACGCGCTGCGGCTCGAGTTCGCGCAGCAGCCGACCGACGCCGTGGCCGCGATCCGCGCGGCGCTGCCCGCCGGTGACGACCTGCTCGGCCCGGTCCCCGTCGACGGGCGCTGGCAGGTGCTGCTCAAGGCCGACGACCGGGCCGCGACCCTGGCCGCGCTGCGACCCCTGCGCGAGACCTGGAGTCACGCCGACATCGACGTCCGCGTCGACGTCGATCCCGTCGACGCCTGGTAGGGGTGGGCACCGGGGAAATGCTGGTAGGGGTGGGCACGGGTGAGATGCCGGTGACGTGCCGCCCGGGCGGGTCGTCTGGCGTACCCTTGGCCCGCCGGGGCCGTCTCCAGGAGTCACCAGCGTCGTGAGCATGCTCGAGATCCGCATCTTCGGTGATCCCGTCCTGCGCCAACGTGCGCACGAGGTCGAGGACTTCGACGGCCGCCTCGCCAAACTCGCCGGCGACATGTTCGACACCATGCGCGCGGCCGAAGGGGTCGGCCTCGCCGCCAACCAGGTCGGCGTTCTCAAGCGACTGTTCACCTGGGAGATGCCCCAGGACGAAGGCGAGGTGATCGGCGGCGCCGTCGTCAACCCGACCCTGCTCGACGCGTCCGAGGACGAGCTGCAGGACGGCGACGAGGGCTGCCTGTCGTTCCCGGGCCTGTTCTACCCCCTCCAGCGCCCGTTGCGGGTCGAGGTCGGCTACCAGGACCTCGGTGGGGAGGACCACACCGTGCAGCTCGAGGGCTACCTCGCCCGCGTGTGGCTGCACGAGATGGACCACCTCAACGGCATCCTGTTCGTCGACCACCTCGCCAAGCACGACAAGCAGGACGCCCTGCGGCGCATGCGCGAGTACCGCCTCGAACACGGCCTCGACGACCCGGCGCCGCCCAAGCCGGGTGGGCTGCTGCTGGGCCGCCGCACCCGCTGACCTCCCGCCGCCGCACCACACCTGCCGGCGGTCCGCAACGTCCAAGGATTCCCGCTGTGCGCGTCGCCTTCCTCGGCACGCCCGACGTCGCCGTCCCCGCGCTCGAGGCGCTCGTCGCCGCGGACGACGTCGAGGTGGTCGCCGTCCTGACCAACCCCGACCGCCCGAAGGGCCGCTCGAAGACGCCGGTCCCACCTCCGGTCAAGGTGGCCGCCCAGGCACACGGCATCGAGGTCTGGCAGCCGCTGAAGCCGGCCGAGGTGCTCGACGACCTCACCGCGCTGGACGTCGACGCCTGCGCCGTGGTCGCCTACGGCGCCCTGCTGCCCCAACGGGTCCTCGATGCCGGTGGCCGTGGGTTCGTCAACCTCCACTTCTCGCTGCTGCCGCGCTGGCGCGGCGCCGCGCCGGTCCAGCACGCCCTGCGCGCCGGTGACGACGTCACGGGGATCACGACCTTCGTGCTCGACAAGGGCATGGACACCGGGCCGGTGCTCGACCGCGTCGAGGTGGCCATCGACCCCGACGAGTCGGCCGGCGACCTGCTGGCGCGGCTGGCGGAACTCGGTGGACCGGTACTGGTCGACTCGATCCGTCGGCTGGTCGCAGGGCAGGCCCCGGTGCCCCAGCCCGCCGAGGGCGCCACGCTGGCGCCCAAGATCACACCCGAGGACGTACGCATCGACTGGGAGGCCCCGGCACGCGCGATCCACGACCTGGTCCGAAGTGCCGACCCCGCGCCCGGCGCCCACACCACCTTCCGTGGCAAGCGGCTCAAGGTCCGAACCACCCGCCTCGTCGACGCGTTCGGCGAGCCCGGCGAGGTCGTCGAACGGCGCAGCGACGGCGTGGTCGTAGCGACCGGTGCCGGCGGGCTGCTGCTGGCCCGCGTCCAGCCCGAGGGCAAGGCCGTGATGGACGGGCAGGCATTCGCCAACGGCTACCGCCCCGAACCCGGCGAACGCCTGGGCGACGAGGACCAGTGAGCGACGCAGAGGGACTGCAGGCCCGGCGTGCCGCACTGGCGGCTCTGGCCGCCGTCGAGGACAACGACGCCTACGCGAACGTCGCCGTGCCCGCCGCCGTCGACCGCTTGGCCGAGGCGCGTGACCGGGCCTTCGCGTCCCACCTCGCCTACGACACGCTGCGTTGGGAGGGCACGCTCGACTGGGCACTCGCACACGTGCTGTCGCGCCCCCTCGAACAGGTCGAACCGGCGCTGCGTCGTGTGCTGCGGCTCGGCGCGCTGCAGTTGCTGCGCACCTCGGTCCCCGCACGCGCCGCTGTGTCCACCTCGGTCGCCCTCGCCCGCGAGACCGTGCCCGCGGGACGCGCCCAGGGTGCCGGCGGCTTCGTCAACGGTGTGCTCCGCAACCTCGACCGCCAGCGCGACGCGTTGCCCTGGCCCGACATCGACACCGATCCCGTCGCACACCTCGCACTGACCACCGCCCACCCGGCGTGGGTCGTCCGCGACCTGCTGCACCGCCACGACGTCGACCGCGTGCGCACGATCCTCGAGGCGGACGACGCCCCACCCGGCGTCACCCTGCGTGCCACCGCGGATCGGGACGCCCTGGTCGCCGAGCTGCTCTCCGAGGGTCTCGACGCACGACCGGGCGCGCTCCCGGAATCCGTACGCGTCCCCGGCGCGGACCCCCGCCGGCTCGCCGCCGTCCGGGAGGGACGCGCGGCCGTCCAGGACGAGGCATCGATGCACGTCGCCCGGGCCACCGGCGCCACCGCCGGCGACCGGGTCCTCGACCTGTGCGCAGGTCCTGGCGGCAAGACCGCCCACCTCGCCGCACTCGTCGGCCCGGCCGGCCACGTGACCGCCGTCGAACTGCATCCCCATCGCGCGCGGATGGTCGAGCAGACGGCGACGCGACTCGGCGTCGACGTCGAGGTCCACGTCGGCGACGCCACCCGCCCGCCCCTGCCCGACGACGTCCGGTTCGATCACGTCCTGGTCGACGCACCGTGCACGGGGCTCGGCACCGGTCGCCGGCGGCCCGAGGTCCGGTGGCGGCGCCAGGCCAGCGATGCGAACGACCTCGCCCAAGTCCAGCGGCGCCTGCTCGACGCCGCGGCCCGACGGGTCGGTCCGGGCGGCAGCCTCACCTACGCCGTCTGCACCTGGACCGATGCCGAGACCGAACAGGTGGCCCGCTGGTTCGACGACGCGCACGGCGGCGCGTTCACCCCGGGGGAGCGGCGCCAGATGCTGCCCGACCGCGACGACACCGACGGCATGTACATCGCCACGTGGACGCGCACCTGACGGCGGGTCCCTGTCTCGCTCGCTCGGCTCGCTCGTTGCCCTCCAGCCTGATCCAGAGTTGGGTCCCCTGTCTCGCTCGCTTCGCTCGCTCGTTGCCCCCCAACCTCGCCACACCCGGCCGGTAGGCTTACCGCCGGGACGTCAAGAAAGCGCCTTTCGTGCACGAACTCCGCGTGGCCCCCTCCATCCTGTCCGCCGACTTCGCGCGGCTCGCCGACGAGGTGGCCGACGTCGCACCGGCCGTGTCGATGATCCACGTCGACGTGATGGACGGGCACTACGTGCCCAACATCACGCTCGGGCCGCCCGTGGTGAAAAGCCTTCGCGCCGCGACGCCGCTGTTCCTCGACGCGCACCTGATGATCACCGACCCACGTACCTATGCACCGCAGATCGTCGCGGCGGGCGCGGACTCGGTGACCTTCCATCCCGAGGTCGAGGACGACCCGCTGGGACTGATCGAACTGCTGCGCGACGGCGGCAGCCAGGTCGGCGTCGCGATCCGGCCGCACCAGCCGTTCTCACTGGTCGAGGAACTGCTGCCGCACATCGACATGCTGCTCGTCATGACGGTCCAGCCCGGATTCGGCGGACAGTCCTTCATGCCCGAGGCCCTGCCCAAGATCGTCGAGGCGGTCCGTGCCCGCGAGGCGCTCGGCGCCCGCTTCCGCATCGAGGTCGACGGCGGGATCTCGGTCGACACCGTGGGGCGCACGGCCAGCGTCGGCGCGGACACCTTCGTCGCAGGGTCCGCGGTGTTCGACCGGGACGACCGGCCCGCAGCGGCCCGGGCCGTCCTCGACGCGGCGCTGGGCGCCCTGACGAGCGCGGGGGACGAGGGCGCAGCATGAGCGGTCCGGGACCCAGCTCATGAGCCGCCGAGTCCTCGTCGTCGACGACGAGGCAGACGTCCGCGTCTACCTGACCGTGACGCTCGAACTCGCCGGTTTCGACGTGGTCGAAGCGGGCGACGGCATCGAGGCCCTCGAACTCGCACGGAGCAACGCCCCCGATCTCGTGCTGCTCGACGTGATGATGCCGCGCCTCGACGGCATGCAGACGCTGCGCCGCCTGCGCAGCGACCCGCGCACCAGCCACCTGCCCGTCCTGCTCACGACCGCCCGTGCCCAGCGCGACGACGTGCTGCAGGGACTCGACAGCGGGGCGGACGACTACCTGACCAAACCGATCGACGCCGACGTGCTCGTCGCGCGGGTCCGGGCCGCCCTACGGCGAGCCGACCAGCAGCGCTCGCTCAACCCGCTCACCGGCCTGCCCGGCAACGAGCGCATCCTCGGCGAACTGTCGGGTCGCCTCGACCGCAACGAGGACGTCGCCCTGCTCTACGTCGACCTCGACCAGTTCAAGCCGTACAACGACCACTACGGGTTCCTGCGCGGCGACGACGCCCTGCGCGCCCTCGCCGACCTCCTGCGCGACGTGGCCAGCGAGGTCGGCGACGCCGAGACGTTCGTCGGTCACGTCGGGGGCGACGACTTCGTGGTCGTCCTCGCGCCCGAACTCGCCGAGGCCGTCGCCGACGCCGTCTGCACCCGCTTCGACGCCATCGCGCCCTCGCTCTACGACGTCGAAGACCGGCGTGCCGGCGGCATCGAGGTCGCCGACCGGCGCGGCGTGCCACAGCACTTCGGACTGCTGTCGCTCTCGATCGGGGTCGCGATGACGACACAACGCGACATCGGCCACCACGGGGAACTCGTCACGGTCGCCACCGAGATGAAGCGCTACGCCAAGTCGCGGGCGGTCAGCGGCTCGGCCTATGCCGTCGACCGCCGCCACGAGAACGAGCCGCCCGTCGACCTCGAGGTCGAACTGCCCTGATCCTCTCCGTGGCGGCGTGCTCGACCACGGCGTTGGCCGATAGACTCTGTCGCGTGTTCCCGGGGATGGGTGAAATTCCCTACCGGCGGTGACAGCCCGCGACCCGGATCGCCCCTCGGGGCGTGAAGGTTGACCCGGTGGAACTCCGGGGCCGACGGTCAGAGTCCGGATGAGAGGGAACGCGGGCTGCGCCGCGCCTTTCGGGTTCGGCGCGGCGGCCGCATCGGTGCACGCCGTCACGCGGCCGGCGGTCCGCGTGACGTTTCGTCGCCTCGGCAACGCCGGCCCCGTCGCACGACCGGGCCGCCGCTTCCCCGAGGCCGTCCCGTGTCCGCACTGGCCGCAGACGAACGCCGCGCCCTGGCGCGCGCGATCGCGCTGGCCGAACGCGTGCAGCGCCACACGGCGCCCAACCCTGCGGTCGGCTGCGTGCTGCTGCGTGACGGCGAGATCGTCGGCGAGGGCGCGACCCAGCCGCCGGGCGGTCGCCATGCCGAAGCCGAGGCCCTCGCCGTCGCCGGTGGGGCCGCCGCGGGCGCGACGGCGTGTGTGACCCTCGAGCCGTGCGCCCACGTCGGGCGGACCCCGCCATGCGCGCCCGCACTGGCCGCCGCGGGCGTACGCCGTGTCGTCTACGCCCATGCCGACCCCCACGCCGTCGCGGCGGGCGGCGCCGACCACCTCCGCAGTCGCGGGGTCGAGGTCGTCGGGCCCGACGAGGTCGGCGAGGTCCTGCGCGGCGCCATCGCCGGGCAACTCGAGGGCTTTCTGCGGGTCGCCACCTCGGGCCGTCCGCACGTGACGCTCAAACTGGCGCAGACCGCCGACGGCGCCCTCCGGGCCGGGGACGGCCGCCGATGGATCACCGACTCGGGCGCCCGCACCGCCGTCCACCGCTGGCGGGCCGCCGTCGACGCCGTCCTGGTCGGCTCGGGCACCGTGCTCGCCGACGACCCGCGCCTCGACGTCCGCCACGTCACCGCGCCGCGGCAACCGCGGGCCGTCGTGCTGGACCGTCGGCTGCGCACGCCACCGACGGCCGCGGTCGTCGCCCGGGGGGCCCTCGTGTTCACCGGCGCCGAGCCGCCCCCGGACCGTCGCCGCGCGCTCGAACAGGCCGGCGCACAGGTCGTCCCGGTCGCGGCGCCCGACGCGGAGTGGCTCGGCGCCGCCCTGGGCAGCCTCGCCGGCCACGGCGTCCGCAGCGTGCTCGCCGAGCCGGGACGGACCCTGGCCGACGCCCTGCTCGCCGCGGATCTCGTCGACCGGGTCGTCCTGCACGTCGCGCTCGACGGCCCCGGTGCCGGGCGCCGTGCCGTCACACCCGCGCCGGGCCGCCACCTCGACACCGAACGGGTCGGCGGTGCCGGCCCCGACCTCGTACTCCACCTTCGTCCCTCACCCGCCCCCCACCTCTTCCCCCCACCCTCCCAGCCCTTCCCCCCACCCTCCCAGGGAGTCCGCTGATGTTCACCGGAATCGTCGAGGAAGTCGGGACCGTCGCGTCCCTGGAACTGCACGATGCGCATGCCCGCCTCACCATCGGCTGTGCCGACGTGGTGCGCGACGCCGCCATCGGCGACTCGATCGCCGTCGACGGCTGCTGCCTCACGGTGACGAGCTTCGTGGAGGAGGACGGCGCCCGCCGCGGCTTCTCGGCCGACCTGATGGCCGAGACGCTGCGCGCGACCGCGCTCGGCGACCTGTCGGCCGGGTCGGGGGTCAACCTCGAGTGCGCCATGCGGGCCCGCGACCGCTTCGGCGGCCACCTCGTGCAGGGACACGTCGACGGCGTCGGCGAGGTCGTCGCCCGCGAGGAACAGCCGGGCACGGTGTTCGTCACGGTCCGCGTCCCCGACACGGTCGCCCGATACCTGGTACCCAAGGGGTCGGTCACCCTGGCGGGCGTCAGCCTCACCGTCGTCGATCTCGAGGGGAGCGGTGATGGGACCAGCTTCCGGGTCGGCCTGATCCCGCACACGCTCGAGGTGACCACGTTCGGTGCGCATCTGCACCCGGGCGCCCGCGTCAACCTCGAAGCCGACGTGATCGCCAAGTACGTCGAGCGGCTCCTCACCGGCGGGACCGCCTCGCCGTACACCGCCGCACCCGCCCTGCAGCAGGAGACCGACCGCCCATGAGTGCCTTCGCCACGATCGAACAGGCCATCGAGGTCATCCGTGACGGCGGGATGGTCGTCGTCGTCGACGACGAGGACCGCGAGAACGAGGGCGACCTCGTCCTGGCGGCGGACGCGGCGACCCCCGAGAACCTCGCCTTCCTGGTCAACACGACCAGCGGCGTGATCTGCGTGCCGATGCTCGGCGAGGACCTCGACCGGCTCGCCATCCCCCTGATGGTGGTCGACAACCAGGACCCAAAGGGCACGGCCTACACCGTGTCGGTCGACGCCTCCGAGGGCACCAGCACGGGCATCTCGGCGGCCGACCGTGCCCGCACGATCCAGGTGCTGGCCGACCCGTCGTCGACGCCCGTCGACGTCAACCGGCCCGGTCACGTCTTCCCGCTGCGCTACCACCCCGGTGGCGTGCTGCGGCGTCCCGGCCACACCGAGGCATCCGTCGACCTCGCCCGTCTGGCGGGTCGTCGCTCCGCGGCCGTGATCGCCGAGATCGTCAACCCGGACGGCACGATGGCCCGTGTCCCCGACCTCCAACGCTTCGCCGCCGAACACGACCTGCTGATGGTCACCATCGCCGACCTCGTGGCCTACCGCCGCGAGCGCGAGGCCCTCGTCGAGCGGATCGCGGTCGCCAAGCTCCCCACGCCCTACGGCGACTGGCGCATGATCGGCTACCGCTCCAGCGCCGACGGTTCCGAGTCGATCGCCCTGCTGTACGGCGAACCCGAGCACCAGGCCGACGTCCTCGTGCGCATGCACTCCGAGTGCCTCACCGGCGACGTGTTCCGCTCGATGCGCTGCGACTGTGGCCCGCAACTCGACCTCGCGATGGCCCGCATCGCCGACGAGGGGCAGGGCGTGATCGTCTACCTTCGTGGCCACGAAGGCCGCGGCATCGGACTCCTGCACAAGCTGCAGGCGTACGAACTGCAGGACGCGGGGGCCGACACCGTGGACGCCAACCTGCAACTGGGCCTGCCGGCCGACGCCCGCGACTACGGCACGGGCGCGATGATCCTCGCCGACCTCGGCTTGACCACCCTGCGACTGCTCACCAACAACCCCTCGAAGCGCGCCGCCCTCAACGGCTTCGGCCTCTCGATCGTCGAACGGGTCCCCGTCGAGGTGCTGGCCAACGCCGCCAACGAGCGCTACCTGCAGACCAAGGCCGACCGCATGGGGCACGAGTACGACGGGATCGACGTCGCCGTGTCCACCGGGGTCGGCGACATCGCCAAGCAACGAGCGACCGCTCCGGCGGCGGTCGAGAAGCCGGCACCGCGCGGGATCGGCATGGCCCCGCCGCCGCAGGACGCGCCCCGAAAGGACACCGCATGACCGCCTCGACCCATCCCGAGCTCCGCGTGATCGAGGGCGCCCTCGACGCCAGCGGTCTCAAGATCGGCATCGTCGCCGCCCGGTTCAACGAAGCCATCGTCGAACGCCTCGTCGACGGTGCCGTCGGGGCGCTCGTGCGCCACGGCGCCGACCCCGCCGACCTCACACTCGCCTGGGTGCCCGGTGCCTACGAACTCGGTGTCGTGCTGTCGGCCATGGCGGCCGCCGGCACGGTGGGCCCCGGGGGGGAACGAAAGGGGGACTACGACGCGCTCGTCGCCCTCGGGTGCGTCGTCCGCGGCTCGACCCCGCACTTCGACTACGTGGCCGGCGAAGCGGCGTCGGCGGTGTCCGCGATTGCGCGCGAGCACGGGCTGCCGGTCGCCTTCGGGGTGCTGACCACCGACACGTGGGACCAGGCGGTCGAGCGCGCGGGCGGCAAGCTCGGCAACAAGGGCGCCGAGGCCGCCGTGACCGCGGTCGAGACCGCGCAGGTGCTGCGGCAACTGTGAGTGTCGCCCCCGATCCCGACCACGCGGGTCCCCCAGCCGGGGACGCCCTGACGGTCGAACCGGAGGCCGGCGCGAAACGTGCGGCCATGGCGGCCGAGCAGGCCCACCTCGACCGGATCCACGACCGCGTCGAGGAACTGCGTCGGCGCGCCGACGCCCGCGCGGCGGAGGCCGCGGCCGACCACAGCGGCTCGACCTTCCAGGCCCGCTTCGAGCGCGACGTCACCGCGCACCACCACGCGAGCCGGGCGGCCCGCTACACCTTCGGCGACGTCGAGTCGCTCGCGTTCGGTCGGCTCGACCTGACCGACGGCGAGCACCTCCACGTCGGCCGGGTGTCGGTCGTCGACGACACCGGCGACGTCGTGCTCGTCGACTGGCGCGCCCCGGCGTCCGCCGCCTTCTACCAGGCGACCGCCGCGTCGCCGATGGACGTCGCCAGGCGCCGGACGCTGGTGACCCGTGGGCGCAGCGTGCGCGACCTCGACGACGAACTGTTGGACGCCGCCGCCGCCGAACGGCTCGGGCTCGAATCGGTGACCGGCCAGGGCGCGCTGCTGGCGGCCCTGGCCAAGACGCGCACGGCCCACATGCGCGACATCGTGGCCACGATCCAGGCCGACCAGGACCGCATCATCCGCTCGCCGGCGACCGGCACGCTGGTCGTCACCGGCGGTCCGGGAACCGGCAAGACCGTCGTGGCGTTGCACCGCGTCGCCTACCTGCTCTACGGCGACCGCGACCGCTTCGAGGGTCGCGGCATCCTCGTCGTCGGACCCTCACAGGCCTTCACCGAGTACACGGCCCGGGTGCTGCCCTCGCTCGGCGAGGACCGTGCGGTCCAGCGTGCGCTCGACGGGTTCGCGCCCCGCGGGGTCCGCGTCGCCGGCTGGGACGAGCCGGACGTGGCTGCGGTCAAGGGCGACCTCGCCATGGTCGAGTTCTGCCGCCGCGCCGTCGCGGCGGCGGTTCCGGCGCTGCCGCCGGTCACCCGGGTCAGCTTCGAGGGGACGACCGCCGAGGTCGACGCCCGTACCCTCGGGCAGGTCCGGCACCGCCTGCTCGGACGTACCTCCGCCGACCGCGACCAGACGACCTATCACGGGCGTGTGGCGGCGGCGGACGAGGCACTGCGGGCGGCACTGTGGAAGTCGTGGCGCAGCGCGCGGCGCGCGTCGGGTGAGCGGCCGCCGGAGGACCGCTTCGGTACCGGCTTCGACCAGGCGCTCGACGACGCGGCCCAGGTCACGATGTTGCGCCGCTGCTTCTGGCCCGCCCTCGATCCCGCGGCCGTGCTGCAGGCCGTCGCCACCGGCGACGTCGACCTCGACCGCCTCGCGGACGGCCTGCTCGACGCCGGGCAGCGCCGCCTGCTGCGCGACGCCTGGAGCGCCGCGGACGCCTGGACGGTCGACGACGTCGCCCTGCTCGACGAGGTCCGGGCCGTGCTCGGCAGGGAACCGGAGTCCTCACCCGACGCCAGGCGCGACAACGATCCGGGACTGCGTGTCACCGGGGACCCCGTCCTCGCCCACGTCGAGTACGCCGACGTCGAGGACGACGACTACCGCGACTTCGCGCACGTCGTCGTCGACGAGGCCCAGGATCTCAGCCCGATGCAGTGGCGCATGGTCGCCCGCCGTGGCCCGTACGCCTCCTGGACCGTGGTTGGTGACCTGGCGCAACGCAGCCGTGTCGCCGAACCCCGCGACTGGGACGCCGTGGCGCGGCTGATCGGCCGCCGACAGGTCGCCGTCCAGTCCCTGACCGTCAACTACCGCACCCCGATCGAGATCGTCGAGGTGGCACGCGCCGTCCTCGCCGCCGCGGGCCACGACCCCGACGCCGTGCCCACTGCGGTGCGCGAGTCCGGCCATCGGCCGGTGCTGTACCGCACGGACGATGTGGCAGCCACGGCCGTCAGCGCGGCCATCGACGCTGCCAGACGCGCGGACGGAACCGTGGTCCTGATCGCCCCGCCGGCGCGCCTCGTCGAGCTCACCTCGCTGCTCGACCGCGAGACGCCGGGCCCCGAACTGCGTGAGCGCATGCGTGTCCTCGACGCCCGCACCGTCAAGGGTCTCGAGTTCGACGACGTGGTGGTCGTCGAACCCGATCGCATCGCTGCCGCCTCCGCCGTCGGCCTCCACCAGCTCTACGTCGCGGTGACCAGGGCGACGCGGTCGCTGGCGGTCGTGGCCGGGCACGCCGCTGACGTGCCCGGCGCCGAGCACTACGAGGCGGGCTGAGCGCAGGTCGTACGCCACGCAGCGGAGGCCGCCACGTTCGGGCGTACCTTGGTGGTCCCGACCCGTGCCGCGGGCTTCGTCGCGAGGAGCGGTCGATGCGCGTGAGTCAGCGTGCCGTCCCGCCCGCACCGGAAGCCGCCCGCCGCCCCGCGAGGTCGGCGGACATCCTCGCCGGCCGGCGCGCGGCCAGGGACCGCAGTCTGCTGTTCAACGCTGTCGTGCTCCTGCTGGTCGTGGTCGCCCTCGGCGCGGCGTGGACCCTGCGGGAGATTCCGAACCCGGACCTGCCACCGGCGCGAGCACTGGCCGCCGACATGGAGACGGTCTACCGCGCACAGCGAGCTGGCGACCTGCAGATCGGAACCAGCGTGAGCGACGTCGCCGACGGCATCGGGGCGGTGGCGGTCGCGCGACCGGCCGGCGATCGCTGGGTGCTCACGGGCACCGCCGGCCATGACTGCTACGCCATGTGGTGGGGCGAGGCGGGCGAGCGCCGGGTCCGGACGGTGCCTTCCGACCTCGAGTGCGCGCCGTCCGGATGGCTGACCGAATCGCACCCCAACGCCTTCGAGCGGATCGGACGGGCCGTCGACGAGGACGCTCCCGAGGCGGCCTGGGACGAGGTGATGCCGGAGCCGTTCGTCCTCCGGACCTGGTATCTGCCCGCATTCATCGTCCTGGCGGGGCTCGGCCTGTCCGCCCTCGTCCGTATCACGATCGCGCTGCTGACCGGCGATGCCCCCTCGGCCAGCCGCCGGTGACGCCGGCCCGGCGCCGCCTCGGCCGGTGTGTGCTCAGCCCGGTGGCTGGAACTGTGCCGGTGCACCGTCACGCTGCACCGCGATCGCGGCGCTGACCATCCGCCTGGCATGGTCGGGAAGGTCGGTCGCGTCGAGGTCGTCGAGCTCGAACCACGCCGCATCGTGGATCTCGTCGTGCGCCAGGGTGATCTCGCCGGCACCGTACGGTCGGGCGACGAACACGGTGGTGACGTAGGCGGTGCGGTCACCGTTGTCGTACTCGATCTCGGCGTCGGGACCACCGAAGACGCCCGCCACCGCGAGCAGCTCCACGGTGAGCCCGGTCTCCTCCTCGACCTCCCGGACGGCGGCGTCGGCCGGATGTTCGCCGGGTTCGACGGCGCCACCGGGCAGACCCCACCGGTGGGTGCCGTCGGCGTGCCGGACGAGCAGCAGCCGCTGCCGTTCCGGGCCGACCCCGTCGAAAACGGCCGTGCCGACGGACGGCAGCAGCAGACGGTGCGTCCCGACGAGGGCACGGAGCTCGGCGACGTGACCCGACCGCGCCATCTTCTACAGCCGGCAGGCGAGGATGTCGGTCACGAGGATCCCGCGGGCGCCGAGGTCCCACAGCTGGTCCATGATCGTGTTGGTGTCCTTGCGCAGCACCATCGCCCGCACGGCGACCCAGCCCTTGTCGTGCAGGGGTGACACCGTGGGCGACTCGATCCCGGGCGTCAGGGCGCACGCGGCGTCGACGGCCTCGACGCGGACGTCGTAGTCGATCATCACGTAGCGGCGCGCGATGATGACGCCGTTGAGGCGGCGCGCGAGTTGTTCGACCTGTGGGCTCGCCGCGCCCTTGCGTGCGTCGCGGATCAGCACCGCCTCGGACTGCAGGATCGGCTCGCCGAACACCTCGAGCCCCGCCTGCCGCAGCGTCGCGCCGGTCTCGACCACGTCCGCCACGATGTCGGCGACCCCGAGGCGCACGGCGGTCTCGACGGCGCCGTCGAGGTGGATGACCTCGGCCTCGACACCCCGCCGCTCGAGGTCACGACGCACGATGCCGACGTAGCTGGTCGCGATGCGCTTGCCGGCCGCGTCGTCGACGGAGGTCGCCGTGCCCGGTGCGGCCGCGTAGCGGAAGGTCGACTGCGCGAAGCCCAACGGCAGGAGTTCCTCGGCGTCACTGTGGCCGTCGAGGAGCAGGTCGCGACCGGTGATCCCGACGTCGAGCTGTCCGGCCCCCACGTAGGTGGCGATGTCGCGGGGACGCAGGAAGAAGAACTCGGTGTCGTTGTCCGCATCGACCAGCACCAGCTCGTGGCGTGCGGCGCGCTGGCGGTAGCCGGCTTCGCGCAGCATCTCGATGGCGGGCTCGGACAGCGAGCCCTTGTTGGGGACGGCGACTCGCAGCATCGTTGTTGGGCCTCGTGCGTGGGTGGAAGGTCGGCTCACAGGTGGCGGTAGACGTCGTCGAGCGACAGGCCGCGGGCCAGCAGCAGGACCTGGAGGTGGTAGAGCAACTGCGAGACCTCCTCGGCGGTGCGGTCGGCGGACTCGTACTCGGCCGCCATCCAGACCTCGGCGGCCTCCTCGACGATCTTCTTGCCGATCGCGTGGACGCCGGCGTCGAGGGCCGCGACCGTGCCGGAACCGGCCGGCCGTGCGGCCGCCTTCTCGGCGAGTTCGGCGAACAGTTGCTCGAAGGTCTTCACGTCGGTCTGCGCCTACGGGGGAGGAGCCAGGAGTCGCGAGCCTACGGCAGGGTGGCGTCGACTCGGTGCCGCAACCGGCTCGCTAGTCTCGACGCCCCAGATCCGTCGTCGTAGCGAGGAGCGCACGTGAGCGACGTGCCGTTCGATCCGTCCCAGGCCGCAGCCGGCTCGGGTGGGCCCCGGGAGGGCACTGGCCAGGAGCCGTCCGAGGAGGAGGTCCGTGCCTATCTCGGTCAGTTGCGGGCGGCACCGGTCGAGCAGGTCGTGGCCGAGGTCGCGTCCGCGCTGCTCAACGCGGCCCAGGTCAAGCTCGGTCGCCAGGACGGTCGCCTGCTGCTCGACATGACGGCGGCGCTGGCCGAGCAGGGACGCGGCCGCCTGCCCGACGAACTGCTCTCGCAGGTCGACCAGGCGCTCGCGCAGTTGCGCATGGCCCAGGTCGAAGCCGAACGCGAGGTCTCCCAGGCCGCCAGCCAGGGCCACGTCGAGGAGGGCGACCTCGGCGGCGATGACGCCACCGGCGCCCCGGCCGCCGACGGACCGGCCGCCGGCGAGGGTGCGCCGCCGCAGACCCCGCCCTCGTCGGCGGCGTCGCGGCTGTGGGTCCCCGGCCAGTAGGACGGCGCCGCCCGCCGCTCGACGCGCCGGGGGCGTGGCTGGTACCGTTGCGGATCGCGGTCACCGGTGTGGCCGCGCACAACTGCAGACCAAGAGGCGACCGTAGGCGTCGCCCACCCGGCAGGTCTCGCCTCCCAGGGTCCGTAGCACGCGTCTCGTCCACGCCCTCGCGCGTCGGATGGCGCCTGCGGCGTGCTCTTGCGACGGCGACCCTCGGGTCGCCGTTCTTCGTTCCCCGGCCCCGGTCGGCGGACACCGGCGCGGTCCGCAGACCCCACGCCCGCACCGTGCGGAGCGAACGCCGTCTCGAGGAGGCAGCAGCATCAACGAGCAGCAGCAGCGGCTGAACGCCGACATCAAGGTTCCCCGTGTCCGACTCGTCGACGCCGACGGGACGCAGGTCGGGATCGTCCCCCTGGCGCAGGCCCTGCGTCGTGCCCGGGAACAGGACCTCGACCTGGTCGAGGTGGCACCCCAGGCCGACCCGCCGGTGTGCCGGATCATGGACCACGGCAAGCACAAGTACGAGCAGGAGCAGAAGGAGAAGGAGGCGCGCAAGCGGCAGAACCAGATCTCCGTCAAGGAGATCAAGATGCGCCCCAAGATCTCGGACAACGACTACGGCACCAAGTCGGGTCACGTCCGCCGATTCCTGCTCGACGGCTCGAAGGTCCGCGCCTCGATCATGTTCCGCGGTCGCGAGATGAGCCACACCGAACTCGGTCTGAAGCTGCTCGACCGGCTCGCCGACGACATGAAGGAACTGGCCACCGTCGAGGCGATGCCCAAGGTCGACGGCCGCAACATGGTCATGGTCCTCGCCCCGGTCAAGCCCAAGCCGCCCCGGGCCGACAAGCCCGCGACCGACGAGCCGCCGGTCGCCGCCGACGAGCCGCCGGTCGCCGCCGACGACGCGCAGGCCCCCGCCGACACCGAGGCCCAGGCACCGGCCGACTCCGAGGCCTAGCCGCCATCACGACGTCCACCGGCCGGCCAACGACGCCGACCGGTCCCACCCGCACGCAGGCGCACCAACGACGCGCCCCCACACGAAGGCAGCACGTATGCCGAAGCAGAAGACGCACAGCGGTGCCAAGAAGCGGTTCCGCGTCACCCGGACCGGCAAGGTGATGGTCGCCCGCAAGAACCGCGCCCACCTGCTCGAGAAGAAGTCGGCCGCACGCAAGCGCCGTCTCGACGGTCCCGCCGAGGTCACGGGCAAGCCGGCCAAGAACGTCAAGCGCCTCCTCAACAAGTAGTCAGCAGGCGCACCACACCAGACATCGCACCTACCCACGTCCCGCAGCGGGACACCGAATCGAGGAGGACCCCCCGATGGCACGCGTCAAGGGTGGCGTTCACGCCAAGAAGAGCCACAAGGCGGTCATGGACCGCGCCAAGGGTTTCCGTGGCGCACGCAGCCGCCGTTTCAAGGTGGCCAAGGAAGCCGTCTACCACGCCGAGCGGTATGCCTATCGCGACCGGCGTGCGCGCAAGGGCGACTTCCGCAAGCTCTGGATCGCCCGCATCAATGCCGCCGCCCGCCAGGAGGGCCTGTCCTACAGCCGGCTGATGCACGGCCTGAAGCTGGCCGGCATCGAACTCGACCGCAAGAACCTCGCCGACCTCGCCGTCCACGACCAGGCCGCCTTCGCGGCCATCGTGGCCTCGGCCAAGACGGCGCTCGAGTCCGAGGCGGCCTGAGCATCAGCTCACACCACGAGCGCCGGCCTCGGGCCGGCGCTCGTGCTGTCGGCAGCGAGCCCGAAAGGGACGACGTGGAACCGATCACCTCGGTGCGCAATCCGCGGGTTCGCGAGGTCGCGGCGCTCGCCCGTCGGCGCGAACGTGTCCGTACGGGCCGCCATCTGGTCGAGGGGCCCAACGCGGTCGCCGAGGCCCTCGGGGCCGGTGTGGTCGAAGAGATCTTCGCCACCGAGGCCGGGCTCGCCCACCTCCGTGTCCCGGCCGGCGTCCGGGTCCAGCCGGTCAGCGAACACGTGCTCGAGCGCCTTGCCGACGCCACGACGCCCCAGGGCGTGCTCGCGGTGGCGGTGTCGCGTACGAGCGACCTCGCCGATGTTGTCGGAAGCGGCCTGCTGGTGGTGCTCCACGAGGTCGCCGATCCCGGCAACGCCGGCACGATCGTGCGAACCGCCGATGCCGCCGGTGCGGCCGGGGTCGTGTTGACGCGCGGCAGCGTCGACCCGTTCGGTCCGAAGGCGGCGCGTGCGGCCGTCGGGTCGACCTACCACCTGCCGCTGGTGGTGGATGTCGACCTCGGCGAGGTCGCCGCGGCGTGCCGGCAGGTCTCGCAGCCGCTACTGGGCCTCGACGCCGACGGGCGTCGCTCGGTGTTCGAACTGGCGCACGTGCCGCCGCCGCTGGCGCTCGTGTTCGGCAACGAGGCCCATGGCCTGCCGCCGGATGCGGCCGCGATGCTCGACGACGTCGTCGCCATCCCGCGCTGGGGGAGGGCCGAGTCCCTCAACGTCGCTGCCGCGGCGGCAGTGGCCGTCTATGCGGCCGCGCAGGCCGTCCACTCGGCTCCACCGCCGGGCCATACGCCGGTAGGGTGAACGGACTAGGCAGGAAAGATCGGTGATGGATCCCTTCGACGCACTCGACCTCGTCCCCGAGGCCGTGGTCGTCGTGGGGCGCGACGGTGTCGTGCAGCGGGTCAACGCGCGGTCGCAGGTGATGCTCGGCGGCAGCGACGTGATCGGCAAACACGTCGGTGATGCCCTCGACCTGCGCGATGACGCCGGTGTGCGCGTCGACCTCGCCGACAGCCGGCCCCGGATCGGCAGCCGTCTGCCCGAGCGGGTGCTCCATCTCGCCGCCGCGGGCCGCGTCCGTCCCGTGGCGGTCGCGGGCCAGTGGCACGACGAGGTCCTCGTCGTCACCCTGCGCAGCGCCGGCCGGCGTGAGGCCCTCGCGGCCGTCCAGGGCGACGTCGTCGCCACCGTCTCGCACGAGATCCGCTCACCGCTGACCAGCGTGAAGGGCTTCACGCGCACGCTGCTCGCCAAGTGGGATCGCTTCTCCGACGAGCAGAAGCGCGCGATGCTCGAGACGGTCGACGCCGACGCCGACCGGGTCACCCGGCTGCTGCGCGAACTGCTCGACGTGTCGAGGATCGATGCCGGCCGCGTGCAGTTGCAGCGTCAGCCCGTGGATCTCGGGGCCCTCGCCGAGCGGGTGGTCGCGAAGCAGGCGGTCGGCGAACTCGGCACGGGACGGCTGTTGCGGCTCGACATCGCCGAGGACCTGCCACGCGTCAACGCCGACCCGGACAAGCTCGAACAGGTGCTGGTGAACCTGCTCGAGAATGCGCTCGCCTACGCGCCGGACAGCGAGGTCCGGGTCTGCGTGGCGCACGACCCGGCCGGGGTACGTCTGAGCGTCGAGGACGACGGCCCGGGCGTCGCGCCCGACGAGGTGCGAACCGTGTTCCGCAAGTTCGGCCGCGGCCGCGACAACCGTCGGGCTGGAACAGGCCTGGGCCTGTACATCACCCGCGGCCTGGTGGAAGCCCACGGCGGTCGCGTCTGGCTCGACACCGACCGCACCGAGGGCGCCAGCTTCCACGTGCTCCTGCCCGCCGACGTCTGATACGCGGTCTGCCGGCACGACGTCGGGAGGGGTCGACGATGCCGTCTACCCTCTCGACTTCGCCCACGAGCCGGGCCGAAGGACGACACACGTGACCGATCTGCAGACCATCGAGCGCGACGCACTGAGCGCCGTCGCCGCGGCCGACAGCGTCGAAGCCCTCGACGACGTGCGGGTGCGCTACACCGGCAAGAAATCCGACCTCGTCGGTATCCAGCAGCAGATGCGCGACCTCGACGACGAGGGGCGCAAGCAGCTGGGCCAGCAGCTCAACGCCTTCCGATCGACGTTCCAGGCGGCGTTCGAGGCGCGCCAGGAGGAACTGGGCAGCGCCGCGATACGCGCCCGGCTCGAGGGTGAGCGCCTGGATCTGACGCTGCCCCCGCGACGCCTGCCGCCCGGCCGTCCGCACCTGCTGACCCAGGTCGAGCGCGAGATCGTCGACGTGTTCCTCGGTCTCGGCTACCGCGTCGCCGAGGGGCCAGAGGTCGAATCAGGCGCCTACAACTTCGACCTGCTCAACATCGAGCCCGACCACCCGGCGCGGCAGGAGATGGACACCATCTACGCCTCGTTCGCGTCGGACGTGGTGCTGCGCACCCACACCTCGCCGGTCCAGGCACGCACGATGCTGTCGCAGGCTCCGCCGGTCGCCGTGGTGTGCCCAGGTCGGGTCTACCGCGCCGACTCGGTCGACGCGACCCACTCGCCGGTGTTCACCCAGGTCGAAGGGCTGCTGGTCGCCGAGGGCGTGTCGATGGCCGACCTGCGCGGCACCCTGCTCGCGTTCTCCCAGGCGTTGTTCGGTGCCGAGCGCGAGATCCGGCTGCGCCCGTCGTTCTTCCCGTTCACCGAGCCCAGCGCCGAGGTCGACGTCAGCTGCGGTTTCTGTTCCCCCGGTCCGGTGGGCGCCGGGGGCGAATCCGACACCGACTGCCGGGTGTGTTCGGGGACCGGCTGGATCGAGATCCTCGGCGCGGGCATGGTCGACCCGAACGTGTTGACCGCCTGCGGCTACGACGCCACGGCCGTCACCGGCTTCGCCTTCGGGATCGGCGTCGAGCGTGTCGCGATGCTGCGCCACAACGTGCACGACATCCGCGATTTCTACGACGCCGACGCCCGCTTCCTCCAGAACTTCTGACCCATCCCGCCCGCCACCCCGATCGTCTCGGCTTCGCCTCGTTGCCCCACCTAGGTGCTGACCCATGAAGTTGCCCTTGTCCTGGTTGCGTTCGCTCGTCGACGTCGACCTGCCGCTCGACCAACTGCTCGACGTGATGAGCCTCAACGGGCTCGAGGTCGAGTCGGTCGAGACACCCGGCGCCGGCACCGCCGGCGTGCGCACGGCCAGGGTCCTGCACTGGGAACCGCACCCCGACGCCGACCGGTTGCGGGTCGTGCGGGTCACCGGTGACGGTGGCGACGGCGAGATCGAACTGGTCTGCGGCGCCGCGAACTTCGATGTCGGCGACGTCGTCGCCCACGCCGTGCCCGGATCCAGCATTCCCGGAGCGGTGGGCCCCGGGGGGAAACCCGGCATGACGATGGAGGCTCGAAAGATCCGCGGCGTGGTCTCCAACGGCATGCTCGCCTCGGCCCGAGAACTGCAGTTGTCCGACGAGCACGAGGGCATCCTGGTCCTGCCGGCTCAGACGCCGCTGGGGGCCGACCTCACCGACCTGCTGCCCGTCGGCGAACCCGTCATCGAGGTCGCCGTCCAGCCCGACCGCGGCGACCACCTGTCGGTGCTCGGTGTGGCGCGGGATCTCGCCGCCATCCTCGACACGACCTGGCACGAACCCGCGGGCATCCCCGCGGCGCTCGATACGCCGACCATCCCGGTGGACCTGCAGACCGACGCCTGCGAGCGGTTCGTCACCTGGTCCCTCGACGACGTGACCATCCAGTCCTCGCCGCCGTGGCTGCGCCAGCGCCTCGGCCAATGCGGCGTCCGCTCGATCGACGTCGTCGTCGACGTGACCAACTACGTCATGCTCGAACTCGGCCAGCCGCTGCACGCCTTCGACCTCGACCGCATCGCGGGGCCGCGCCTGACCGTGCGCGACGCCGTCGAGGGCGAGACCGTGGTCACCCTCGACGACCAGGAACGCCGCCTCGAGGCCGGCGACGTGGTCATCGACGACGCCGATGGCCCGGTCAGCCTGGCCGGCGTCATGGGGGGCGCCTCCACCGAGGTGACCGCGCGGACCCGCCGCGTCCTGCTCGAGGCCGCCATCTGGGACCCGAAGCGCATCCGACGCACGTCCCGGCGTCTCAACCTGGTGTCCGAGGCCAGCCAGCGTTTCGAACGGCGCGCCGATCCCGAGGGTGCCGCTCGTGGTGTCGCTCGCGCCGCCCAGTTGCTGAGCGAACTGGCCGGGGCGCGGGCCACCGGCACCGACGCGGTCCATCGCGACGTCGACTGGGCACGACGGCCGACGGTCACCGTCGACCCGCGGCGGATCCAGCGCCTGCTGGCCGTGGACGAACTCGACACGGACCGCCAGACGCAACTGCTGTCGCGCAGCGGTAGCTATGTCGAACGCGACGGCGACCTGCTGCGCGTCACACCACCCACCTGGCGCGGCGACCTGACCCGCGAAGCCGACGTCGCCGAGGAAGTGGCGCGGCTGCACGGCTACGAACGCATCCCGGCCACCCTGCCCACGGTCACCATGGTCGGCGGACGTTCACCGGCACAGTCCCTCGAACTCGAACTGCGTGCCCTCGCACTGGCAGGCGGGTTCTCCGAGGCGATCACGCGGCCGTTCGTCGGCGACCAGGCGCTCAGCGGCGTCGTCCCGACCGCGGGGCGGGTCGAGCTCGCCAACCCGCTGGCCAAGGACGCCTCGTCCATGCGGCCGTCCCTCGTCGAGGGCCTGCTGGTAGCCCTGCGCCGCAACGTGGGTCAGGGTCGGCCCGGTACGGCGCTGGCCGAGTTCGGCCGCCTGTTCCGCCCGGCCGACGACGCGCTCGGCAGCGTGCTCGACGCGTTCGGGCCGGTGATGGACGATGGTGGCTGGCGCTGGACCACGCCCGACGGCGGCCCGCTGCCGATCCAGCCACGCACGGTGGCGCTGGCCGCGCAGGGCCTGCGCCTGGGGGACCGCCACCTCGACCCCGAGGACCGCTGGAGCGTCTACGACCTGCTGGCCGTCCTCGACCGGATGGTCGCACGCGCCGCACCGCCGACCGCCGGGTGGCGACTCGGACGGCAACCGGTCGAACGCGACGGGTTCCACCCCGGGCGGTCGGCGGCGCTGCTGCTACGCCCGACAGCCGACGCCGATCCCGTCGAGGTCGGGTTCGTGGGGCAACTGCACCCCGAGGAAGCCGACCGCCGTGACCTGGTCGAACCGGTCGTGGTCGCCGAGTTGCTGCTCGAGCCGCTGCTGCGCGCCGTGCCCCCCGAAGGGCACCCACCGGTCGCCGCCAGGACACTGGTGCGCCACCCGGCCATGAGTCTCGACGTCGCGCTCGTTGCCGATGACGCCGTGCCCTACGCCGTGCTGGAGCAGGCGGTCCGCGACGGGGCCGGGGACCTCCTCGACGGGCTGTGGTGGTTCGACGAGTACCGGGGCGAACAACTCGGCGTGGGCCGACGCAGCGTCGCCATCCGGCTGCGGTTGCAGGACCCCGAGCGGCAGCTGACCGACGCCGACGCCGAGGCGGTGATCGAGGCGGTCGCCGCACGTGCCGACGCGGTCGGTGCCACGCTGCGCCGCTGACGTCGGGGACGTGGTCGTCACGTCGACTTCGAACTGAACGCAGGTGTGGACATGGCATGTCGTATCAGCGAACTCGTCCTCGGTTGTCGCGACCCTGAGCGGCTCGCCCGGTTCTGGTGCGAGGTCCTGGACTTCGTCGTACTCGACCGCGAGGGCGACGACGCGGTGGAGATCGGGCCACGCGAAGGGTTCGGTGGTCCGCAGCCGACGATCATCCTCAGTCGCAGGGACGAGCCGGAGCCGGGGAAGGCGCGGCTGCACATCGACGTCAACGCCACCGACCGCGATCAGCACGCCGAACTCGAACGCCTGCTCGAGCTCGGTGCCCGCCCCGCCGACATCGGCCAGACCGGGCAGGAGTCCTGGCATGTCCTCGCCGACCCCGAAGGCAATGAGTTCTGCCTGCTCAGGGCCCGACTCGACCCACGCTGATGCCGTCGGGACCGGCCGTCCGTTTGCGACGCCCTAGAGGAGATCGGGTCGTGCGAACTCGGTCTCGTCGAGATGTTCGGCGAGGTAGGCCAGCACGGTCTGGTACCACAGCCTGGCGTTCTGCGGCTTGAGCACCCAGTGGTTCTCGTCGGGGAAGTACAGGAACTTCGCGTCCACGCCGTTGCGGGACAGGTCGGTCCACAGCGTCAGTCCCTCGCCGATCGGGACCCGGTAGTCGAGTTCGCCGTGGATGACCAGCATCGGGGTCGTGATGTTGCCCACGTGCCGCTGCGGGGAGTTGTCGCGGTAGCGCGCGCGGTCGCCGTAGGCGTCGCCGAACTCGCGCTCCCACAGCAGGCCGAGGTCGGTGGTGCCGTGGAACGCCTCGAGGGTCCACAGCGACGCGTGGGTGACGATGCAGCGGAACCGGTCGGTGTGGCCGGCGACCCAGTTGGCCATGTAGCCGCCGAAGGAGCCGCCCATCGCGGCCGTGCGGGTCTCGTCGACCGCCTCGTGGGCCTCGGCGGCGTCGACGGCGGCCATCAGGTCGGTGTAGGGCCGCTCGCCCCAGGTGCCCCAACCGCGGGCGATGAAGTCCTGCCCGTAGCCGGTCGACAGGGCCGGGTCGGGCAGCAGGACCGCGTAGCCGTTCGCGGCGAGCACCGGCGGGTTCCACCGCCACGACCAGTTGTTCCACGATCCGAGCGGGCCGCCGTGGATGAACACCACGAGCGGCACGGGGCCGTCCGCCTCGGCCGGCAGGACGAGCCACGACCCGACCTCGACTCCGTCGTCGGCGGTTGCCGTGATCCGTTCGACCCGCACGGCGGGCTCGTCCCCGACGGGCGACGCCACCACGGTCGGTTGTTGGTCTGCGGTGTCGGTGGCGTAGCGGACGGGGCGCGGCGGGCTGCCGACGGTGGCACGCATGGCGTAGACGGCCGACCCGTCGCGGGACACGGTCGTCTCGGTGTGGGCGCCGTCGGCGCTGAGTCGGGTCACCTCGTCGGTGTCGAGGTCGAGCCGGAACACGGGGCGCAGTCCGGCTTCGTCGGCCTCGAACACGATCGCGTCGCCGTCGGGTAGCCACTGCGCCGCCCCCGGCCACAGGTCGAGGTCGGCGGCGAGGTCGCGTACGGCCCCCGAGTCGAGGTCGACGAGCGCGAGGCCGGTCCGGCTGGCCCGGTCGGGCGCGCCGACGTCCATCACCTGGGCAACGACCCGGGTCCCGTCGGGGGAGACCTTCGGCGAGGACCAGAACCGGCCGTCGGCGACGAGGGTGCGGCGCTCGCCCGTGGCCACGTCGACGACCACGAGGTCGGTCGCGAGGTCCTCGGGCGACCGGCGGTCGCGGTGTTCGCCCGACGGGCGCCAGCTCACGACGAGCCGGCTGCCGTCGGGGCTCAGTTCCCCCTCGGCGTTCTGCAGCGGTGCACCGCGCACGAGCAGCCTCGGCTCGTCCACCGCAGGCGCCTCGGCCGTGTCGTCGTCGGATGCAGGCGCGGGGACGGCCGGCGCGGTGGCCGGCGCCAGCCGGTCGGCCGGGATGAACCATCGGCCGGGCTCGCGTGGACCGAGGTAGTGGTCCCAGTAGCGGATCGGGTAGTCGTCGAAGAGCTGCGCCGTGACACCGGCCTCGTCGCGGGCCTTCGCGCGGTCGCGGTCCTCGCCGAACGTGGCGGCACCGGGATGAATGCTCGAGGTCAGCAGCACGTCACCGCTGTCACGTGCGACCGACACGGCCGTGACGCCCCCGGGCGGGGCGGCCACCAGCCGCGCCTCGCCACCGTCGGGCGGCAGCGCCCACAGTGCCGGGACCGGTTCGCCGTCGGGCTTCGCGTCCGGGTCCGGGCGCGCCGAGACGAACAGCAGGGTGCCGTCCGGCGCGAACGCCGCACCGGACTCGCCCGGGGCGGACCGGGTGAGTTGCCGCGGCGGCGCCCCGCCCTCGGGGTCGAGCAGCCACAGGGCCGTGCGGTAGCGCTTGCCGTCGGGCGCCTCGGTCGCCACACCGACCACGAGGCGGCGGCCGTCGGGGGAGAGGGCCAGGCCGGACAGGCGCGGCTGGCGCAGGAACGTGTCGAGTTCGAATGGAGTCGTCATGCGTCCGAGGATAATCGAACGCATCCGAGGCCCCTACGCTGCCGCCATGGCCGACATCCGTCTCCGACGTGGGGTCTCCGTCCCGGAGGCCGAGTTCGACGTGCGTGTGTCCCGTTCGTCGGGGCCTGGCGGCCAGGGCGTCAACACGACCGACTCCAAGGTCGAGTTGCGCTGGGACGTGGCCAACACGCCCTCGCTCACCGAGACCCAGCGACGGCGGGTGCTCGAGCGTCTCGGCAACCGGATCACCGACGACGGCGTGCTGATCCTGCAGGCGTCCGAGCACCGCAGCCAGCACCAGAACCGCACCGCCGCATTCGCCCGGTTCCAGGCTGTGGTCGGCGAGGCGCTCGAGCCGCCGAAGGTGCGTCGCCCGACGCGCCGCACGCGCGCCTCGAAGGAACGCCGCCTCCAGGCCAAGAAGCAGCGCAGCGAGACCAAGAAGCTGCGCAAACCGCCCGACCTCTGACCGCCGACCCCCATTTGTGCGGGTTACCCGGGGCGTAACCAGCGACTGACCCGCACAAATGACGCGCGCCGCCACTCGAGTTGCATATCACTGCATAATCGTGCATGCTGGGGGCTTCGTCGTCGAACAGGGTCCGCGCGTGGTCGCATCGGTCGGGATCGTCGGCGCCTCCGGCTACGGCGGCGTCGAACTGCTGCGCCTGCTGGCCGGCCACCCCGACCTCGAGGTCGCCGTCGTGGCCGCGCACTCGCAGGCCGGCGAGCCGGTCTCGTCGCTGTTCCCGAACCTGCCGGGCGACCGCGTGTTCGACGACATCGACCTCGACCGGTTGCGCGAGCTCGACCTGGTGTTCCTGTCGACCCCGCACGGCGTGTCGCTCGAACTCGGCGCCGCGCTGCACGACGCGGGCGTGCGTACGGTCGACCTGTCGGGTGCGTTCCGCCTCTCGGCCGACGACTTCGCCACCTGGTACGGGGAACGCCACCCCCGGCCGGACCTCGTGCCGGCCGTGTACGGCCTGCCGGAGTTCAACCGCAAGCAGGTCGCCGACGCGACGCTGGTCGCCAACCCCGGGTGTTACGTGACCACGGCGCTCCTCGGGCTGGTGCCGTTGGCCGGCCTGCTGGCGCCGGGCAGCGTCGTGGTCGACGGCAAGTCGGGTACCTCCGGCGCCGGACGGGCGGCCAAGGACGCGCTGCACAGCACCCACGTGTCCGGCAACGTCGCCGCCTACGGCGCGCCGGGTCACCGGCACACCGGCGAGATCGAGGCCCACCTCGCCGGTTTCGGCACCGACCTCGGCCCGATCAGCTTCACCCCGCACCTGATGCCGATCGCCCGCGGCCTGCTGACCACCAGTTACGCCACGCTGCAGCCGGGGGCGAGCACGGCGCAGGTCGACGCTGCGCTGCACGAGGCCTACGCCGACGAACCGTTCGTCCACGTGCTGCCCGCCGGCACGTTCCCGGCGGTCAAGTCCGTCGTCGGATCCAACGGTTGTCAGCTGTCGGCGTTCGTCGACGAGCGGACGAACCGGGTCACGGTGGTCAGCGTCACCGACAACCTCGGCAAGGGAGCGGCCGGCCAGGCGCTGCAGAACGCGAACCTGATGCTCGGACTCGACGAGACGACCGCGTTGACCGCCATCGGGATGTACCCGTGATCGCCGGCTGGGGCCCCGCGGACCGCAGCGGCCTGGAACCCATCGACGGCGGCGCGACCGCGGGCGACGGGTTCCGTGCCGCCGGCGTGGTCAGCGGCGTCAAGCCCTCGGGCAAGCCCGACCTCGCCCTGCTGGTGGCCGACGCTCCGGCCGGCGCGGCGGCGGTCACGACCACGAACCTGGTCAAGGCGCCGGCGTGCCACCTCACGGACCGCAACGTCGCCAACGGCCGTGCGCAGGCGATCGTGATCAACGCCGGCAACGCCAATGTCTGCACGCCGCATGGCGAGGAGCATGCGCAGCGCCTGGCCGACGCGACCGCCGGCCACCTGGGACTCGACCCGGCCGACGTGCTGGTCATGTCGACCGGCGTCATCGGCGTCCCGCTCCCGATCGAGCGCATCGAGGCGGCCCTGCCCGAGGTCGTGGCGGCCCTGGCGGCCGACGGTGGGGACGCCGCCGCCACCGCCATGATGACCACCGATACACGCACCAAGCAGGTCGCGTTCCGGGTCAGCGACGACCAGGGCAGTTGCGTCGTCGGCGGCATGGCCAAGGGCGTCGGCATGATCGAGCCGAACATGGCCACGCTGCTGGTCGTCATCACCACCGACGCACCCCTGGGCGGTGCGGTCGCGAAGACGGTGCTGCGCGGCGCGGTCGCCACGACCTTCAACCGCATCAGCGTCGACGGCGACGGCTCGACCAGCGACACCGTCGCCCTGCTCGCCGGCGGCACCGCCGCCACACCGCCGGGCCTCGACACCCTGGCGCGGGCCGTGCAGGCGGTCTGTGCCGACCTCGCCCACGCCGTCGTCAGCGATGGCGAGGGCGCGAGCCGCGTCGCCGCCATCACCGTCCGGCAGGCCGCCACCGAGTCCGACGCCGAGCGCCTGGCCCGCTCGGTCGCCACCTCGTTGCTCGTCCGCGCCGCGATCCACGGGGGCGATCCCAACTGGGGCCGCATCATGATGGCGCTCGGCAACGCCGGCGTCGATGTCGACCCGCGACGGGTCAGCGTGCGCTGCGCCGGGGTGACGGTGTGCCGGTTCGGCGTCGCCGCCAGCTTCGACCGCGGCCAGGCGGCCATCGCGATGAGCAAGCCCGAGGTCACCATCGAGGTCGACGTCGGCACGGGTGACGCCGAGGCGACCGTGCTGACCTGCGACCTCACGCCCGAGTACGTCCGCTTCAACGCCGAGTACACGACGTGAGCGGCGGCGGTCGAGTGAACCGAAGGGCGAGGCCGGCGGTCTCGGAGGATCGAGCATGACGCAGACGGACCAACAGACGAGCGGCGTGCAGACCGCGGCCGACAAGAGTCAGCAGCGGGTCATCGCCGCCCAGGGCAAGGCGGCCGTACTGCGCGAGGCGCTGCCGTGGATCACCCGCTTCCACGGACAGACCGTCGTGATCAAGTACGGCGGCAACGCCATGATCGACGAGGACCTCAAGCGTTCGTTCGCCGCAGACGTGGCGCTGCTGCACTTCGTGGGTCTGCGCCCAGTGATCGTCCACGGCGGCGGGCCGCAGATCAGCGCGCTGGCCGGGCAACTCGGTGTCGAGTCGAGCTTCGTCGGCGGCCTGCGCGTCACCGACGCCGCCATGATGGATGTCGTGCGCATGTCGCTGCTCGGGCAGGTCAACCCCGAACTCGTCGGCCTCGTACAGGCGGCGGGCGCCCCGGCGGTCGGCGTCGCCGGGACCGACGCCGGCCTGCTGCAGGTGCGGCCCGCGGTCGGGCCGGACGGCGAGGACCTCGGCCTCGTCGGCGAGGTGGAACACGTCGACACCAA
The DNA here is from genome assembly GCA_035462025.1 of Egicoccus sp. Taxonomy (GTDB): domain Bacteria; phylum Actinomycetota; class Nitriliruptoria; order Nitriliruptorales; family Nitriliruptoraceae; genus Egicoccus. Next base: position 29,347 of record DATHUR010000122.1, read on the forward strand.
CTACCTCACCGAACTGCTCGGCGACCACTTCCTGCCGGTCATCGCGACCGTCGGCCGGGACGCCGAGGGCAACGAACGCAACGTGAACGCCGACCTCGCCGCGGGGGCCATCGCGGCCGCGCTCGGCGCGTCGAAGTTGGTCTACCTGACCGACGTCGAAGGGCTGTACCAGGACTTCGGTGATCCGGAGCGCCAGAGCCTGATGAGCGAGGTGTCCGCCGACGACCTGCAGTCGATGCTCGACGCGGGGGAGTTGCACGAGGGGATGCGTCCGAAGGTTCGCTCGATCGTGCAGGCGATCAAGGACGGGGTCCCGCAGGCCCACATCCTCGACGGCCGCGTCCTGCACGCGGTGCTGATCGAGATCTTCACCGACGAGGGGGTCGGCACCATGATCACCAAGAGCGGCAGCGAGGCAACGACATGAGGAGCGGCGGCGGAGGTGCTGTTTCGGGGTTCTCAGGCACTGGAGCCGGTCTCGGAAATCGAAATGAGAATCTGACCGGACGCGCGGCTGAACGGCTGATGACGACCTACCCGGTCCCGAAGGCGGAGTTCGTCCGCGGCAAGGGCACCGCGCTGTTCGACGTGGACGGCAACGCCTACCTCGACTTCCTGTGCGGGCTCGGGGTCACCAACCTCGGCCACGGGCACCCGGCGGTCACCGCCGCCGTGGCCGAGCAGGCCGGCACACTGGTGCACACCTCCAACCTGTTCGTCACCGAGCCGGCCGTGGCGCTGGCCGAGCGGCTCGCCCGCATCCTCGGATGGGACGACGCCCGGGTCTTCTTCGCCCAGGACGGCGCCACCGCCAACGAGGCCGCCATCAAGGTCGCCCGCCGCCACGGCAAGGACCAACACCCCGACAAGGTGCGGATGGTCGCGCTCGAGGGGTCGTTCCACGGCCGCACCCTGGCCACCCTCGAGGCCACGGGCCAGCCCGGCAAGCACGCCCCCTTCGCACCGCTGGCGGGCTACGTCGACCATGTGCCCTACGACGATCCTGCCGCCCTGCGCGACGCCGTCACCGACGACACCTGTGCCGTGCTCGTCGAGGTGGTGCAGGGTGAGGGGGGCGTCCGCCCCGTCAGTGACGAGATGCTGCTGGCAGCCCGTGCCGCGTGCGACGCACACGGGGCCCTGTTGATCCTCGACGAGGTCCAGACCGGCATCGGCCGCACCGGACCGTGGTTCGCGTTCCAGGACACCCCGGTCGTGCCCGACGTGATCACCGTCGCGAAGGCGCTCGCGAACGGGTTGCCCATCGGTGCCTGCATCGCCCATGGCGCGGCGGCCACGGCCTTCCGACCCGGCGATCACGGCACCACGTTCGGCGGCAACCCGGTGACCTGCGCGGCGGCCAATGCGGTGCTCGACGCGATCGAGTCGGACGGGATCCTCGCGGCGGCACGCACGCGCTCGAAGCGTCTCGTCGAGGGGCTCGAGTCGCTGGTCGGCAGTGCCCCGTTCGCCAGCGGCGTGCGGGGCCGCGGCCTGCTGCTCGGCCTCGAACTCGACGCACCCGTCGCGGCCGACGTCGAGACGGCCTGCCGCGACCGGTTCCTGATCGTCAACGCCGTCGCGCCCGACGTGGTGCGCCTCGCACCGCCGCTCACCGTCACCCGCCAGGAGATCGATCTGGCGCTCGCCGCCATCGGCGAGGCCCTGGCCGCCGTCGCCGCCGACGCGCACTGAAAGGCGCACCCATGCCGTTCCCCGACGACTTCCTCGGCGTCGACGACGTCAGCGCCGAGCAGTTGCTCGCCCTGCTCGACACCGCCGACCGGCTCAAGGCCGACCGCGCGTCACGGCTCGCCGACCGCTCCGATCTCGCGCATGGCGGGATGCGCGGACGGACCGTCGCGCTGGTCTTCGAGAAGCCCTCGACCCGGACCCGCGTGTCCTTCCAGGTCGCGGTCACCGAACTGGGCGGGCAACCGTTGCCGCTGTCGGCCGCCGAACTGCAACTGGGCCGAGGCGAGACCATCGCCGACACGGGCGCGGTGCTGTCGCGCTACGTGCACGCCGTCGTGGTGCGCACGTTCGGCCAGGACCGGCTGCAGGAACTGGCCGACGGCGCGACCGTGCCGGTCGTGAACGCGCTCACCGACCTCGAGCACCCGTGCCAGGCGCTCGCCGACCTGCAGACCTTCCGTGAGGTGCATGGCGGCTTCGAGGGCCGCTCGCTGGCCTATGTGGGCGACGGCAACAACGTGGCGAACTCGTTGCTGCTGGCGGGTGCCAAGGTGGGGCTGTCGGTGCGCATCGGCCACCCCCAGGGCTATGCACCCGACGCGGCGATCACGGCACGCGCCCGCGAACTCGCCGCGGACAGTGGTGCGAAGATCCTGCTCACGACCGACCCGGTCGAAGCCGTCGTCGGTGCGGACGCGGTCTATGCCGACGTGTGGGCCTCGATGGGCCAGGAGGCCGAGGCCGGCCAGCGGGCCGAACAGTTCGTGCCCTACCGCGTCACCTCCGAGCTGATGGGACACGCCGCGGACGGCGCGGTGTTCCTGCACTGCCTGCCCGCCCACCGCGGCGAGGAGGTCACCGCCGAGGTCATCGACGGGCCAGCCTCGCGCGTGTTCGACCAGGCCGAGAACCGCCTGCACGCCCAGAAGGCGCTGCTCGCGGCGCTGCTCGTCTGAGCGGACGGGACACGACCATGGCCGACAAGCGCCGCCGCCAGCAGCTGATCCGCGAGCTGATCAGTGCCAACGACCTCGGGTCCCAGGCCGAGGTCCGCGCCGCCCTGGCCGAACGCGGGCTCGACGCCCACCAGGCCACCGTCAGCCGCGACCTCGACGAACTCGGGGCCGTGAAGGTGCGCGGGGCCGCCGGCGCGCTGGTCTACCGACTCGCGGTCGATCCCGGACCCGGCTCGGCCCGACAACGCCTCGACGAGACCTTGCGGCAGTTCGTCGTGTCGGTCACCCACAGCGGCAACCTCGCCGTCCTGCGCACGCCCCCGGCCTGCGCCCACCCGGTCGCGTCGGCGATCGACCTCGCCGAACTCGACGGGGTGCTCGCCACCGTGTCGGGCGACGACACGGTCCTGGTCGTCGCCGCCGAGACGCTGCCCGGGTCGGACCTCGCCTCCGACCTCCGCTCACGTGCCGGCCTCTCGACCGACCCGGTCCCGCCCTCTCCCGCCTGAAGATCACCCCCAGGAGTTCCCCATGTCCAAGCCCCGCATCGTTCTCGCCTACTCGGGCGGCCTCGACACCTCCGTCGCCATCCAGTGGATGAAGGAACACAAGGACGTCGAGGTGGTGGCCTGCGCCATCGACGTCGGCCAGGGCGTCGACGACCTCGACGAGATCCGGCAGCGCGCCCTCGACTGCGGCGCCGTCGAGTCGGTCGTCGTCGACGCCAAGGACGAGTACGCCACCGACTTCATCCAGCCGGCCCTCAAGGCCAACGCGATGTACATGGGCAAGTACCCGCTCGTGTCCGCGCTGTCGCGGCCGCTGATCGTCAAGCACCTCGTCCGCGTCGCCCGAGAGACCGGCGCCGCCGGCGTCGCCCACGGGTGCACCGGCAAGGGCAACGACCAGGTCCGCTTCGAGGTGGGCACGATGTGCCTCGCTCCCGACCTCGACACCATCGCCCCGATCCGCGAGTGGGGCCTGTCGCGCGACGCCGCCATCGACTACGCCAACGAGCGCGGCATCCCGATCCCGGTCAAGTCCAAGGCGTCGCCGTACTCGATCGACGAGAACGCCTGGGGCCGTACCGCCGAGTGCGGGATCCTCGAGGACCCGTGGGAGAAGCCGCCCGAAGACGTCTTCGAGCGCACCGTCAGCGTCAAGGACGCGCCGGACGAGCCCGAGGAGGTCGTCATCGCGTTCGAGGCCGGCGTCCCCGTCAGCCTCGACGGCAAGCCGCTGCCGCTCGCCCAACTGGTCGCCGAGATCGACCGTCGCGCTGGTGCTCACGGCATCGGCCGCATCGACATGATCGAGGACCGCCTGGTCGGCATCAAGAGCCGCGAGATCTACGAGTGCCCGGGCGCGATCACCCTGCTGACCGCCCACCGCGATCTCGAGGACCTCTGCCTCGAACAGGAACTCGCCGAGCACAAGCGCGCCGAGGAGGGCCGCTACGCCCAGCTGATCTACAACGGGCTGTGGTGGGGGCCGCTGAAGAAGGCGCTGGACGCGTTCATGGACGAGGCCAACCGCTACGTCAACGGCGAGGTCCGGGTGGAGATGTTCAAGGGCAGCGCCACCGTGGTCGGCCGGCGCAGCGAGGAGTCGGGCCTGTACAACTACGAGATGGCGACCTACGACACCGGGGACCAGTTCGACCAGACGCTGGCCGAGGGCTTCGTGAAGCTGTGGGGTCTGCCGCTCAAGACCTGGGCCGCCCGCGCCAAGCAGCACGGCGACCAGGTCTGAGCGCGACGCCATGGGCCTGAGCATCCGCAACGTCCAGGTGGACGTGCCCGCCGACCACTACGACGCCGCGGTCGCGTTCTGGGCCGGTGCGCTGGGCGCGGTGCCGCGCCCAGCGGGTGGGCCGTTCATCCACCTGGTCGGGGTGGCCGGCACCGTCGGCCTGCACCTGCAGCGGCTCGACGCCGGGCCGGCGGGCTACCACCTCGACCTCGAGACGGACGATCCCGACGCCGAGGTCGCGCGGCTGCGCGACCTCGGCGCCTCGGACGGCGTCGGCGGACCCGACGGACCACCCGTGCTCCACGATCCGGCCGGCCTGGCCTTCTGCGTGTGCCGACGCGGCGACGGCCCCGCCGAGCGGCTTCGTGAGGCGCGGCCCGACCGCGGATTCCTCGAGATGGTCGTGGTCGACCTGCCCTCGGACGAGCGCGCGGCCGGCGCCGCGTTCTGGGCCGCGGCACTCGGCGTCGAGGCACGCCCGCTGCCGCCGCCGATCGACGCGTACACGCACCTGCACGGCGGCCACGGGCCCGACGGCCGTCCGGCCGACGTGCTCGTCCAGGACGTCGGTGGCGGGACACCGGCCCGCCTGCACGTCGACCTGCACCTGACCGACCGCGAGCACCGCGAGGCCGAGGTGGCCCGGCTCGTGGCGCTGGGCGCGTCGGTGGTGGCCGTCCAGGACCGCTGGCACACCCTGCGCGATCCGGCCGGCAACCTGTTCTGCGTCGTCCCGCAATGAGCGAGGTCGTCGTCCACCATGAAAGGGACGCGGCCATCGTCGCGCTCGAGGCCGTCGCCGCGCGTGCCTGGCCGGCCGCCGAGTCGCGGCGCCTCGGCCCCTGGCTCCTGCGCGCCGCGAGCGGGTGGACCGGACGGGCGAACTCGGCGCTGCCACTTCAGCGGACCCCGGACCTGACGGCGTGGCTGCCGGCGATCGAGGCGTGGTACCTCGAACGTCGACTGCACCCCACCGTCGCCGTTCCGACACCGACGTTCACCGACCTCGAGCACCACCTGTACGCGGCGGGCTGGCAGGCCGGCCACGGTGGCGACGTCATGGTCGCACCCGTGGACCGCGTGCTGGCACTCCGCGAGGTCACCGGTCCGGTCTTCGAAGTGGACGACGAACCCGATGCGGACTGGCTCGACGCCTACCACTACCGCGGCGGCCCCCTGCCGGAGGTGGCCCTGCCGATCCTGCGGGGCGGGACCCCCCGGTTCGCCCGCCTGCGGCTCGCGGGGGAGACGGTGGCGATCTGCCGCTTGGCGGTCGAGGACCGCTGGTGCGGTATCGCCGCGATGGAGGTCGCGCCGCAGCAGCGACGCCGCGGTCTGGGGCGGACGCTGCTGCGGCGGGTGGCTGCCGCGGTGGTGACCGACGGCGTCCGCGACCTGTGGCTGCAGGTCGATCCCGACAACCACGCGGCCCGCGCCATGTACGGCAGCGCCGGCTTCTCCCGCCATCATGGCTACCGCTACATCCGGGCGACCGTCCCCGGGCCTGCTCCCGATGGTTGACAGTCGAATGAGCTGACTGCAGACTCAGACAGTCCATGAAGCTGTTAGGAGCCGGCGTGACGGTGTACGTGATCGGGGACGTCGTGGACAGCCGGGGTCACGACGATCCGGCCGGCGTTCTGGCCGGTGTCGGCGTCGCCGTGGGTGAGCTGCGTCGCGCCCTCTCGGCGGCCGCGACGGTCGGCGACGAGTTCCAGGCCCTCCATCCCGACCTGCCGAGCGCCGTCCGCGATCTCGCCGAACTGCGCCTGCGGCTGGCCGTCGACCCACCCTCGAACCGGCCCGTGCGCCTGCGTCTCGGGCTCGGCATCGTCGGTGGGGGACCGGCACCGGGCGACGCGGGTGCGCCCGGTCAGTCCGATCCGGGCTGGTGGCACGCACGCAGCGCACTCGAGGTGGTGGCGGCACCCCGGCGGGCATGGCCGCCATTGGCGTGGTGGCTCGACGGTGAAGGTGATCTCGCCCCCGGTCGTGCCGTCCTCGTGGCGCTCGACAGCCTCGCACAGCGCTTCGATCCGATCGACATGTCACTGGCGCGTGGTCTGCTCGGGGGTGCGACGGCGCGACGACTCGCGGCCGACCACGGGATCACCCCCCAGTCCGTCGGGCAACGCCTGCACGAACACGGCATCTACGGCTGGGTCCGCACCATCGAGACCCTGGGACAGGAGCCGGCATGAACCTCGCGGTCGCGCTCCTCGTGGCGGCCGTCGTCGTGCCACTCCTCGCGCGACTGGCCGGCAACGTCGCGGCCGTCTGGATCGCGGCACTGCTGCTGGCGGTCGGCGCCGGGCTCGACGCCGCGGGTGTCGCCGTCCTGACCGGACTCGCCGGCCCTCTCGAGCGCACCCCCGTCCTGGCGCCGGCCGGGCCGGGGGCGGTGACGCGGGCCCTGCTGGTCGGCGTGCTGGCCTGGTGCGGTCCCGCGGCCGACGTACTGGTGCGCCGGGTTCTTGCCCGGACCGGGCTGCCCGGCCCCGAGGCGGCGGCGACGGCCGGGCTGCGGGCGGGGCGTTGGATCGGACGGCTCGAGCGCTGGGTGTTGCTGCTGTGCGTCGCCGCCGGCCAGCCGGCCCTGGCCGTGATCCCGATCGGGGGCAAGGCGCTGTTCCGCTACGCCGAGGTGCTGGCCGACGCCCGGGCCGAGCGACCGCGCCTGCTCGCCGCGGGGGAGGACCCGGCAACGGCGCCGCCGCGGGATGCGCTGGTCGACTACGTGATCGTCGGTTCGCTCGCGTCCTGGGCCCAGGCCATCGCCCTCGGCCTGCTCGTCGCCGCCTCGTGACCGGCGCAGGGCCCGTCCGGGCACACGGCTAACGTCCGCTACGAGGCGCCCCGTGCACGGGGCGACGCTTCGACGACAAGGGCAGCACGTGAACGAGCAGCAGGGCGGCGGCGCGACCGACGCGGGCCGGCTGTGGGGCGGACGCTTCACGACCGGACCCGACGAGGCGGCGTGGCAACTCGGGGTGTCCACCCACTTCGACGGGCAACTGTGGCGCCAGGACCTCGCCGGCTCGCGGGCCCACGCCAACGAGCTGCACCGCATCGGGGTGCTCGACGCGGACGAACTGACGCAGATGACCGCCGCGATCGACCGATGCGCCAAGCTGTTCGAGCGGGGCGAGTTCCGCTTCCTGCCGACCGACGAGGACGTCCACGGCGCCATCGAACGCTGGCTCGTCGAGGACCTCGGGCCGTTGGGCGGCAAGCTGCGGGCCGGCCGGTCGCGCAACGACCAGATCGCCAACGACCTGCGGTTGTGGTGTCGGGACGCCTGTGACGACCTCGTGGTGCTCGTCGGCCGGCTGCAACAGGCACTGGTCGACCAGGCCGAGGCCCACCTCGACTGGCTCGCCCCGGGCTACACGCACATGCAACGCGGCCAGCCGGTCCTGCTCAGCCACCACCTGCTCGCCTACGTGTGGATGTTCGATCGCGACGCCGGGCGGCTGCGCGACGCGCGCGAGCGGCTCGACGCCTCGGTGCTGTCCTCGGGTGCGCTCGCCGGCACGACGCTCGGGCTGGACCCCTCGTCATATGCCGAGCAACTCGGGTTCGCCCGCGTCATCGAGAACTCGATGGACGGAGTCGCCTCGCGCGACTTCGCGCTCGAGGTGCTGTCGGCGTGCGCGATCCTGGCGGTCCACGTGTCACGACTGGGGGAGGACATCGTGCTGTGGGCGACGGCCGAGTTCGGCTTCGCCCGGGTCGGCGACGCGTTCTCGACCGGGTCGTCGATCATGCCCCAGAAGCGCAACCCCGACATCGCCGAACTCGTCCGGGGCAAGGCCGGCCGGGTGATCGGCGACCTCGTCGCGCTGCTGACCATCGTCAAGGGTCTGCCGATGACCTACGACCGCGACCTGCAGGAGGACAAGGAACCGGTCTTCGACGCGGTCGCCACGCTGCGCCTGGTGCTACCGGCGATCACGGGGACGGTCGCCTCGCTGACGTTCGACCGGGAGCGGCTCGAGGCGGCCGCGGTCGGCGGGTTCGCTCTGGCGACCGACCTGGCCGAGGAACTGGTGCGGCGCGGCGTCCCGTTCCGCGAGGCCCACGAGGTCGTCGGTGACGTGGTGCGCCTGGCCGAGTCCAGGGGCGTCGACCTCGACGGACTGGACCCGGCCGAACTCGCGGCGGCCCATCCGGTGCTCGACCGGGGCGTGGCCGACCTGCTCGATGCCCGCCAGGCCGTCGACCGGCGCAACTCGAGCCTCGGTACGGCGTCGAGTTCGGTGCGCGACCAACTGCACCGTGCCCGCCGCGCCGCGGCCACCAACGTCGGCTGACGTCCGACCCCTATGCGGATGGCGCCGGGCGAGGCGGCGAACGCCGCAGGCCGAGCGCGTGCAACTCCATGGCCGCCAGCGGGGTCCAGTCGCCACTGGCGAGGGCGCCGCCGGGGTCGGGGACGGCTTGGCGCAGGTCCGCCAACGGTCGACCGGCGAGCGCCCGGTGGGCGAGGAGTCGCTCACCATCCGGGCTACGCAGGACCCGGCCGACCTCGGCGACCTCGCGCATCCAGGCGAGGCGCTGTGGCAGGTAGCGGAACAGCACGAAGCCGAGTACGAGGCCGACCAGCACCAGCGGGAGGAACAGGCCGAGCCCGTCGATCCCGGCCACCGCGTCGGTCCCCGCCGCACTCAGGTCCCGTCCCGCGTCGGCCACCGCCCCGAACGGGGCCGAGAGTGCGCCGCCGACCACGGGCACCTCCTCGAGCGCGGTACCGGCCGCGTCGGCACCGCGCACGACGTTCTGTCCCGCCGATTCGACCCGCGCGGCAGCCGAACGGAAGTCCAGGATCTGCGTGCGTAGTCGCAACGCCCGCTGGACGACCAGCCAGCCGAGCACGACGACCAGCACGTCCCCGAGCACCTGTCGGGCCCGCACCGCTCCCACGTCCGCGTACAGCTTCACCGTGTCCACTCCTGGCTCGGGGCGCGCAACACCTACCCGACGCAGACCCAGCCTGCCCGGTCCGGGGTCGTCACCCGGCCCGGTCCGCATCCGGCGTTAGTCTCGTCGCCGGGCCGCGACGGCGGTCCACGACCGGCGAACGAAGAGCAGGCGCGGTGGCCAGAACGAACGACGAGGTGGCGCGGGCACTCGGTGAGCTCGCGACCCTGACCGAGATCGACGAGGGCAGTCCGCAGGCCTTTCGGGTCCGCGCCTACCAGAACGCCCAGCGGGCGATCGAGACGTTCACCCGGGACGTGGCCGAGCTCGGCGTGTCCGAGCTGTCGCAGCTCAAGGGCATCGGCAAGAGCACCGCCGCCAAGATCCGCGAGTACGTCGACACCGGCACGATGGCCAAGCTCGAGGCCCTGCGGGCCAAGCACCCGATCGGCAAGCAGGAACTGCTCAAGGTTCCCGGCCTTGGGCCCAAGACGATCGGGCTGTTGGACGAACTGCTCGGCGTCCGCGACCTCGACGGACTGAAGGCGGCCATCGCGGACGGGCGGATCGCCGCGCTCCCCGGACTCGGCGAGAAAACCGCCGAGAACCTCAGCCGCGCCATCGAACAACTCGGCCTGTCTTCCAAGCAGACCCGCGTGCCGTTGTACGTCGCCGTGCCGCTCGCCGAGCGTCTCGTGGCCCGACTGCTGCGTGTCGACGGCGTCGAGCATGCCGAGTACGCCGGCTCGGTGCGCCGCTTCCGGGAAACGATCGGTGACCTCGACATCCTGGTCGCGACCACCGATGCAGCCGCCGTCACCGAGGCGTTCCTCGGCTTCGACGAGGTCGCGGACACGATCGGGTCGGGCACGACCAAGACGTCGATCGTGACCCGCGAGGGCGTGCAGGTCGACCTGCGAGTGGTGCCGCCCGAGAGCTTCGGCGCAGCGTTGCTGTACTTCACCGGTTCCAAGGCGCACAACATCCGTCTGCGCCAACGCGCCCTGAAGCGTGGCTTCACGCTCAACGAGTACGCGCTCGCGCGGCTGCCCGAGGACGCGGAGACGGACACGGACCCGGACGCCGAGGAGCCACCGAAGGTCGACACCGCCGACCTCGAGGTCGTCGCCCAGCGGACCGAGGCGGACATCTACGCCGCGCTCGACCTGCCGTGGATCGCAGCCGAACAGCGCGAGGACGCGGGCGAGATCGAGGCCGCCGAGGCCGGGTCCGCGCCGAGGCTGGTCACCCGCGAGGACATCCGGGGCGACCTGCACGACCACACCGACTGGTCCGGCGACGGGCGGGCGTCGCTCGAGGACATGGTCGCCGGCGCGGTCGCGCGTGGGCACGCCTACCTCGGACTGACCGACCACGCCGAGAACCTGACGATCAACGGGATCTCGCGCGAGGGGATGCTGAAGCAGCGACGCATCGTGCGCGAGCTCGAACAGCAGCGCGGCGACATCCGCCTGCTCCACGGTGCGGAACTCAACATCGGCGTCGACGGCAGCCTGGACTACGACGCCGAGTTCCTGGCCGGCTACGACTGGCTGGTCGCGAGCGTCCACTCGCACTTCACCCGACCCGTCGCTGTGCAGACCGCCCGTGTCGTCGCGGCGATCCGTCACCCGTCGGTGACCGCCATCGGCCACCTGCACGGGCGCATGATCGGCAAACGGCCCGGGATCGAACTCGACCTCGAGCAGGTGCTCGACGCGGCCGCCGAGACCGGCACGGCCATCGAGATCAACTGCAACCTGCGGCGTCTCGACGCGTCCGCCGAGGTGATCCGCGAGGGGGCCACCCGGGGCGTGACGTTCGTGATCTCGACCGACTCCCACTCGGTCCCCGAACTCGACAACCTCCGCCACGGCGTGGCGAATGCGCGCCGGGGCGGACTCGACCGCGACCAGATCGCCAACACCTGGCCGCTGGACCGCTTCGAGTCGTGGATCACCCGGATCCGCGGCGCGTGACCGACCACGTGCGCCGCATCGGAGCGGACCTCGAGCCGTTTCCGCGGGAGGCCCTCGCGGTCGACGCACCGACCGCCGCGGTCGCGCTACTCGGCGCGGTTCTGCGCAGACGGGAGCTCGACGGCAGCTGGACCCTCGTGCGGATCGTCGAGACCGAGGCCTACCGGCAGGACGATCCGGCCAGCCACAGCGCCGCCGGGCTCACGGGGCGCACGGCACCGATGTTCTCCCAGGCCGGGACCGCCTACGTCTACCGCTCCTACGGCATCCACTGGTGCCTCAACGTCACCGCCGAGGCACCAGGGATCGGCGCCGCCGCGCTCATCCGTGCCGCCGTCGCCCTGAACGGGCACGAACTCCTGCGGCGGCGACGGCCCGCCGCCCGGACCGACCGCGAACTGCTCCGCGGCCCGGGCCGGCTGTGCCAGGCGCTCGACGTCGACGCGCCACGGCACGACGGCCGTGACCTGCTCGACGGCGACGCGGACCTGCAACTGTCCACCGACGGCTACCGCCTCGACACCGAGCAAGTCCTCACCGGTCCACGCACGGGGGTTCGCCTGGCCGCCGACGTGCCATGGCGCTTCGCGCTGGCGGGCGTGCCCGAGGTCAGCCCCTATCGCCGCCATCCGTCCGCGCTCGGCCGGTAGCCGATACCGCCAGGAATCGCACATCGGGCGTGACCTCGCGGTGTCCTGCTCGTTGTCCGCACCAGAGGGCCTCGGGAGAAGGGCCCACTGGGAGGCGACGATGAGCATGCCGTCCGACACGGTCACGTCCGGTCACGTCCGCCGTACGCTCGGCACGTTGGCCATGAGCGCGGCCCTGGTCGCCGGCTCGATCGGTCTGGCGCCCGCCCTGGCACAGGAGGCCGAACCGGGCGAGGAGGCGACTCCACCGGCGCCGGCGGACGCGGGGTCGCCGTTGCCGATCGAGGCGTCCACGCTGTACGCCTCGCCGACGACCGACGCGATCCCGCCGACGCTGCGCACGCAGTTCCCGCCGGAAGCGGTCTGCGTCGTGCAACCGGATCTGTGTCCCGAGGCGTCCGAACCCGTACGCAAGGGTGTCGTCGACGCGATGAAGGCCGTCAACGACAACGAGCCGCCGAGCCCGGTGCAGCCGATACCGCCCGACACGGCCGCCGTGTCATTCCTCGGTGGTCAGACCCGCTATCAGACGGCGATCAAGTTCGCGGTCCCGGATGTGCCCGCGGGCCAGGAGATCGTGTCGTTCACGGTCACCGTCCCCCAGTCCCAGCCGAGCTACGAGGCCGGGTCGCCGGCCTTCCGTCGCGCGGTGCTTGCCGTCTTCGAGACGATCGGCCCCCAGGATCCGGCCGTCCTGGCCGACGGCCTGGCGGCCGCGCTCGAGGAGGATCCGGTCGAGGTCGACCCCGAATTGATCGGGATCGAGGCGTGCCCCCTGCTGAGCGAGTTCACGCCCGGTGGTGCACCGCAGGCCTCACCGGACACGTCCCTGCCACAACGGGAGGAGGGCGACACCAAGGTGGTCGACGTCGACTGCATCTTCGGCACCAACGCCGTCCGTGCGGACGGGGACAACTGGGTCTTCGACCTCACGTTCACGGCGGCCGCCTGGGCGAGCGGGGAACTGCGCAACCACGGTCTGCTGCTGCGCCCGATCGGTGCGCCCAACCTCGCCTTCGGTGACCCCGACACCTCGACGACGGCCCAGGTCGCGCTCGACCTGACCGCGGTCACGGCGGCGATGGAGACCGCCGAGCCGGCGCCGCCGGTCGAGGGCATGCCGGCGGAGGACTTCCCGCCGCCCGAGGTGGCGGGCTCCGGGTTCGCCGACGCCGGTTTCGCGGACAGCGGCGGCTTCGACGACGGCGGCTTCGACGACGCGGGCGGCGCGTTCGCCGACGCCGGCGACTTCGAGGAGACCCCACTGACCGATGACGGCACGGCCATGCCCGGCGCCGAGGTTGCCGATCCGGCCGCCGACGGCTCGCCGCAGGCGTCGGCCGTCCCCGCCGGTGACGAGGGTCCGGCCCAGCCGTGGTGGGTGTGGTTGCTCGTGCCCGTGTTCGTCGGGGGCGCGTACGCCACCAGCCAGGCCCTGACCGGTGCCGCCGGCGCCGCGGGCAGCGGCACGGCACCGGCGGGCGGGGGCGCGCTGAGCAGGCTGATGGCACGTCGCGGCGACACCGCACCGGTGTGATCCGCCGGATCAGGGAGAGGGACAGCACGATGAGGGCGACGAACTCGATACGGGCGCTGGCGGTGCCGCTGGTCCTGGCGCTGACGCTGCTCGCCTGCGGCCAGAAGCCCGGTGTCCACGTGGCCGGCGGTGCACTGGCCCAGGGAGCCGCCGGCGGTTCGACCGCTGGCGCCGAGCCCGGCGTGATCGCCGAGGACGGCACGATGCTCGAGACCGGCACAGAAGACGGTACGGCGCTCGCCGAGGGCGACCTCGCCCTCGGCGAGGCCCCGTCCGACGGGTCAGCGCCGGTCGACGACAGCACGGCGGGTGACGGCGCCGCCGCCGACGAGGGATCTGCGGCGGCCGACGGTTCGGGTGGCGAATCCGCCGCACCCGCTCAGGAGGGTCCGTCGGGATCGCGTACCCCGCAGGGCAACGACCGCACGGGCGTGACCGACTCCTCGATCACCCTGGCCATGCACGCCCCGGTCACCGGCGCGGCGCCGCTGCCGTCGACATCGTTCGAGAAGTCCCGCGACCTGTACTGGCGCTGGATCACCGAGGGCAAGGGCGAGAAGGTGCTCGGCCGCGACAAGGTCGAGGTGATCTTCGCCGATGACCGCTACGACCCGAACTCGGCGATCCAGGTGTGCCGCAACCTCGCCAGCAAGGCGTTCCTGCTGATGGGGGGCGGTGGAACCGACCAGATCCAGGCGTGCGGACGGCGGATGGGCCAGGAGCGGGTGCCCTACTTCTCTGCCGGCGTCACCGAGACCGGTCTCGAGGGCAACCCGTGGTATTTCGCGGCCTCGATGACCTACAAGCAACAGACCGAACTGCTCGCCCAGTACGTCAAGAAGAACTTCCCGGGCAAGAAGGTCGGCGCGATCGTCACGCAGACGCCCAACTTCAACGACGCGGTCGCCGGCTGGGAGGCCGCGGTGAAGCGGCACGGCCTGCCCTACACCACCACCCACCGTCACCCCAAGGGCGACACGACCTGGTACTCGACGCTGTCGGCCGACCTCGAGAAGAAGGGCGCCGAGGTCGTCTTCATCCTCACCAGCCCGCTCGACTACATCCGATTCGCACAGACGGCCCAGGCCGACTTCCAATACGTCGGCGTGGGCGTCAGCAAGGGCCTCAACGACGTCCTTCGCTCCGGCTGCCCCCATGTCGGCAAGGGCACGTTCTTCTCGCCCTTCCCGGCGCTCGAGACGGCCGGCAAGATCGACCCCGACTTCCAGAAGGCCGCGAGCAAGTTCGGCGTCGCCGCCGATGACATCGCCTGGGCGATCTGGGGCGCGAGCAAACTGCAGCACGCCGCCTTCAAGGCCTACGAGAAGACCTTCGGGACCGACCTGACCCGCGAGGATTTCCGCGCGGTCGTCGAGGCGTCCGGCCGGGTCTCGACCGGGGTCTACCCGGACGTGAACTACCGCCCCGACAATCACTTCGGCGGCACCGGCGTCCACGTGCTCAAGGCCGACTGCGGTCCGCGGGTCTACAAGGACGCCGGCACGTTCAAGACGGGGTTCTGACATGGGTGCAACCCTCGAAGCCGAGGTCGCCGTGCCCCCGTCGCGCGACGGATCCGAGGACCGGCCGCGCTGGTCCGAGCGGATGTCCCACGAGGTCGCGCAGCATCGGGTCGGCATCGCCTGGAGCGTGGCCGTCGTCGTGGTGGCCGCGGCGATGATCGCCGCCGGTATGGACGTCGGGGCCATGCTGGTCAACGGGCTCGGTTCCGGCGCGATCTACGCCCTGGTGGCGCTGGGCATCGCGCTGGTCTACCGCGCCACGCGCGTGCTCAATTTCGCCCAGGGCGAACTGGGCACGATGCCCGCGTTCCTCGTCGTGCTGGTGCTGCTCGGCGGCGACCTCGACGGCTTCGTCGACCCCGCCCAGGTCTCGTTCGGACGGCTGCTGGCACTGACCGGCCTCGCCGTCGTCATCGGCGCCGCCATGGCGGTTGCCGTCAACCTGTTCGTCATCCAGCGCCTCGCCGACAGTTCACCCGTGACCAGCCTGGTCGCCACGGCGGGTGTCGCGCTGCTGCTGATCGGCGTCCAGGTCGTCGCGTTCGACCTGCAGTCGCGCACGTTCCCACAGTTCTTCAGCGGCAGCGTCCGCCTCCTCGGCCTGCGTTTCCCGTCGCACACGCTCGTGGTCGCGTGCGTCCTCCTCGCGGCCTCGGTCCTGCTCGTGGGCCTGTTCCGCACCCAACTCGGCGTCGCCCTGCTGGCCAGCGCCCAGGACCCGTTCGCGGCCGAACTCCACGGTGTGTCGGCACGGGCGATGTCGTCGCTGGCCTGGGGCCTGGCCGGTGGACTGGCCGCCCTCGGCGGCGTCCTCGGCGCGGGTGTGTTCGAGGGCATCACACCGGGCCTGATGACGAGCACGTTCCTGATCCCCGCCTTCACGGCCGCCGTGCTGGGCGGCATCACCTCGCCCGCCGGGGCGGTGGTCGGTGGATTGCTGCTCGGCCAGGTCTCCGCGGCCGCCAACACGGCCACCGTCGGGCTCGGCGTCAGCGTCCCCAACGCGCCGACCCTGGCCGCATTCGTCGTCCTGTTGCTCGTGCTGGTCTTCCGCCCGCTCGGTCTGCTCGGCACGGAGGGTTGACGATGTCCGCGACGACCGTTCGACCCAGTGCCGCGCCGCGCGACCTCGCGGTCGGGGCGCGCGCCGCCGAGCCGGCGACGACGTGGCGCCCGGCCACCTCGGGCGTCGCCGCTCGCGTGGTCGTCCTCGCCCTCGTGCTGGGGATCGTCGGTGCCCTACCACTGCTCGTCACGCCGCTGACGCGCACCGTCGTCGCCACCGTCGCCGTCTATGGCATGGTGGCGCTGAGCCTCAACGTCCTGGTCGGCTACACGGGCCAGGTGTCGCTTGGCCACTCCGCCTTCCTCGGTATCGGTGCGTTCGGTGCCGGCTACGTGCTCACCGAACTCGGTCTGCCCTGGGAGGTCGGGCTCGCCGTGGCCGTACTGCTGGGGGTGGCGATCGCGTTGCTGCTGGGGCTGGTCGCACTGCGGGTGCGCGGGCTCTACCTCGCCCTGGTCACGCTGGCGCTGGGGCTGTTCGCCGAGCGGGTGCTGTTCGGCATCGAACCGCTCACGGGCGGCGGCGCCGGCCAGACCGCGATGCGCCCCGCTTGGGCCGCGGGCGATCTCGCCTACGCCTATGTCTGCTACGCCGGCCTGGCGCTGGCCTGGCTGCTCGACTGGCGGCTGACCTCGTCGAAGGCGGGACGCGCCATCCGGGCGCTGCGCGACTCCGAGCGGGTCGCGGCTTCCTGGGGCATCGACGTGACCCGGTACAAGCTGCTCGCCTTCGTCACCTCCGGCGCGGTCGCGGGTCTGGCCGGTGCGCTGTTCGCCTCGATCACCGAGATCGTCTCGCCGATCACGTTCAGCTTCATGCTGTCGCTGTCGTTTCTGATGATGGTCGTCGTCGGCGGCATCGGCTCGCGGATCGGTGTCGTCCTCGGCGCCGGGCTGTTCACCGCCCTGCCGAACGTCCTGGACGCCCTGGCCGCGAAGTCCGCCGCCTTCCCGCTCGACGGCTCGGCGGCGCAGGTGCTGGGAGCGGCGCTGCTCTTGGCCGTCCTGGTCCGCTTTCCCGGCGGCATCGCCCAGTTGCTCGCGCCGGTGATCCGCTGGTGCACCTTCCGACCGTTCCGCAGCCGTGACGGCGTCACCGCGTCCGGCTCCCACGGAGGCAGTGGCGATGTCCGTCCTTAGCGCGCGCGGGATCTCGATCCGCTTCGGCGGGCTCCAGGCCCTCGACGACGTCAGTTTCGATGTCAACGAGCAGG
The DNA here is from genome assembly GCA_035462025.1 of Egicoccus sp. Classification (GTDB taxonomy): domain Bacteria; phylum Actinomycetota; class Nitriliruptoria; order Nitriliruptorales; family Nitriliruptoraceae; genus Egicoccus. Next base: position 46,638 of record DATHUR010000122.1, read on the forward strand.
AGATCGTCGGTCTGATCGGGCCGAACGGCGCCGGCAAGACCACCTTCTTCAACTGCCTCACGGGCTTCTACGAGCCCACCGAGGGTGACGTCTTCGTCCGGGGCGAGCGGGTGACCGACCTGCGCCCGGACCAGCGGACCGTCCGCGGCGTGGGCCGCACGTTCCAACACGTCGGCCTGGTCCGCTCGTTCACCGTCCTCGAGAACCTGCTGGTCGCCCAGCACCGCAACGTCGGTTACGGGGTGTCCAGTGGACTCCTCGGCCTCCCGCACGCACGGCGCGAGGAACGCGTCCTGCGTCGGCGCGCGCGGACTTTGCTCGGCGAACTCGGCCTGCTCCATCTCGCGGACGAACCGCTTGGCGGGCTGTCGTACGGGATGCTCAAGCAGGTCGAGGTGGCCGCCGTCCTGGCCACCGACCCTGACGTGCTGATGCTCGACGAGCCCCTGGCCGGCCTCGGACCCGAGGAGGCGGACGCCTTCGCCGAGCGGCTCCTCGCCATGCGCCGCGACCTACGGCTGACGATCGTGGTCATCGAGCACCACGTGCCGTTCATGCTGCGGATCTGCGACTACGTGTACGTCCTCAACTTCGGCCGGTTGCTGGCCGAGGGGCGCCCCGAGGAGATCCGTGGCAACGCCGACGTCGCCGAGGCCTACCTCGGCAAGGGCGCGGTGACGTTGGCATGAGGGAGACGACGATGCGAACGAGGGCCGACGAGGACACGACCGAGCTGCACCCGGTGCGCCCCGACGCCGGGTCGGCCGCGGGTTCGCTGTTGCAGGTCGCCGGGCTCCACTCCGGCTACGGCAGCCTGCCGGTCCTGCATGGTGTCGATCTCGCGATCTCGGCCGGGCAGACCGCCGTGCTACTCGGACTCAACGGCGCCGGCAAGACCACGACCGCCCAGAACATCTGCGGCTCGCTCAAGACCTGGTCGGGCACCATCAGCTTCGACGGCCGGGACATCACGCGCTGGAACACCAGGAAGTGCGTCGGTGCGGGCATCGTCATGGTGCCCGAGGGCCGGCGCGTGTTCCCCGGACTCAGCGTCGCCCGCAACCTGCAGGTGGGCGCCTGGACGCAGCGCCGTGACCGGGCCTGGGTCGACGAACGGCTCGAGCAGGTGCTGGGCTACTTCCCCCGGATGGGGGAGCGGCTGAACCAGCTCGCGGGAACCCTGTCCGGCGGCGAGCAGCAGATGCTGGCCATCGCGCGCGGTCTCATGGCCCGTCCGCGCCTGCTGATCATCGACGAGGCATCGATGGGCCTCGCGCCCGTGATCGTCAAGGACGTCTTCGACATCGTCCGGCGTATCAACGACGACGGTGTGACCGTGCTGCTGATCGAGCAGAACGTCGGAGCGCTCGAGGTCGCCGACGTCGGCCTGGTGATGGAACGCGGCCGCGTCGTGCGCACGCTGGTCGGTGACGA